>NZ_CP045393.1:3549712-3872413 GCF_009363655.1 Roseovarius sp. THAF27 | reverse complement strand
GCCGCGGTCGTCGAAGACGAAGGCGGCTATGGCATCCGGCTGGACGGGCGAGCGGTCAGGACGCCGGCCAAGGCCGCGATGATCGTGCCGACGCGCGCGCTGGCCGAAGCGGTCGCCGCCGAATGGGACGCGCAGGAGGATCTGATCCAACCCGGCACGATGCCGGTCACACGCTCGGCCAACGCGGCCATCGACAAGGTACGGCATCAGCATGCCGAGGTGGCTGACATGCTGGCGGGATACGCCGATACGGACCTGCTGTGCTATCGCGCGGACAGCCCCGACAGCCTTGTCCGGTGGCAGGCGGAGGCGTGGGATCCGCTGCTGGACTGGGCGGAGGCGCGCTATGGGGCGCGGCTGGTCTCGGTGGCGGGCGTGATGCACCGCCCGCAGGAGGCTGGCGCACTGGCACAATTTTCAGCAGAAGTGCACGCGATGGACAATTTCACCCTCACGGCGTTTCACGATCTTGTGGGGTTGTCGGGGTCGCTGGTCATCGGCCTTGCGGCGCTGGAGGAGGCGCGCCCCGCCGAAGATCTGTGGGAGCTGTCGCGCCTCGACGAGCGCTGGCAGGAAGAACAATGGGGCATTGACGACGAGGCGCGCGCCGTGGAAGCGGTGAAACGGGCGGAATTCCTTCATGCCAAGAGGTTCAGCGCCCTGAGCGCAGCGCCGAAGTAGAGAGAAAAACATCGGTTTCCCAAACGGAAGCATTGGCCTGAAACCATCGTTTTTCGTGACACGGGTCTTGACGTTCAGGAATGAATCCACTCACACTTATGCACACTGACGTGGGGGGAACCCCTTTCACAGTATCGCTCCGGTCCGCTTGGGCCGACCAAACCGCCCTCGATCGGGCGGATACATCAGGAAGAGGTAAACATGAAAAAATCCGTATTTCTAGGCGCGCTGACGGTGGCCGGCCTTACGGCTGGCGCAGCTGCGGCCGCGACGCTTGACGATGTCAAGGCTCGCGGCACGCTGAACTGCGGCGTGACCACCGGCCTGGTCGGCTTTGCCGCCCCGGATTCCAACGGGAACTGGGATGGCTTCGACGTCGGCGTTTGCCGTGCTGTCGCCGCCGCCGTGCTGGGGGATCCGCAAGCGGTCGAATTCGTGCCCACCACCGGCAAGACGCGCTTTACCGCGCTGGCCTCGGGCGAGATCGACATGCTGGCCCGGAACACGACCTGGACCTTCTCGCGCGATGTCGACCTGAAGTTCGAATTCGTCGGCGTGAACTACTACGACGGTCAGGGCTTCATGGTTCCCAAGGAGCTGGGCGTGTCCTCGGCCAAGGATCTGGACGGCGCGACCGTCTGCATCCAGACCGGCACCACGACCGAGCTGAACCTGGCGGACTATTTCCGCAAGAACAGCATGAACTACGAGCCGGTTCCGATCGAAACCAACGCCGAAGCGCAGCAGCAGTACCTGGCTGGCGCATGTGACGTCTACACCACCGACGCCTCGGGCCTGGCCGCGACGCGCGCCGCGTTCGAAGATCCGTCGGCGCACGTGCTGCTGCCCGAGATCGTCTCGAAAGAGCCGCTGGGCCCGCTGGTCCGTCACGGTGACAACGAGTGGGGTGACGTGGTTCGCTGGACCCTGAACGCGCTGATCGCGGCCGAAGAACTGGGCGTCACCAGCGCCAACATCGCCGACATGGCATCGACCGCCGGCGACAGCCCGGAGATCAACCGTCTGCTCGGCACCGAGGGCAACCTTGGCGAGATGCTGGGCCTCGAGGCCGACTGGGCCGTCAAGGCCATCTCGGCCGGCGGCAACTATGGCGAGCTGTTCGAGAAGAACATCGGTGAGACCACCCCGATCGGTCTGGCGCGCGGCCTGAACGCGCAGTGGACCGATGGTGGCCTGCTGTACTCGCCGCCGTTCCGCTAAGATACCAAGTCGAAGGGCGCGGATCACTCCGCGCCCTTCGCACATAATAACCAGGGACAGGCCCAACCGCGCAAAAGCGCACACAATAATCCGGGCCGCCAACGGGGACACTTCAGATGACAATAATGACCGACCCTCAACAGGAGTCGTTTCGACCATCTATGCTGTTGAACGATACGCGCTATCGTTCCTACACCTTCCAGTTCATCGCCCTGATGGTGCTGATCGGGATCATCGCTTACCTGGGCTACAACCTTGTGCTCAACCTGCGGGCTGCGGGTCTGAACATCAGTTACGAATTCCTGGGCGAGCCGGCGGGGTACGACATCAACCAGACGCTGGTCGAGTACACCAGCCGCAGTTCGCACCTTACGGCGGCCATCGTCGGCATCCTGAACACGCTCTTGGTGGCGTTCCTGGCCTGTGCCACGGCGACGATCTTCGGCGTGATCGCGGGCGTGTTGCGGCTGTCGAACAACTGGCTGATCCGCAAGCTGATGTCGGGCTATGTCGAGGCGTTCCGGAACGTGCCGGTGCTGATCTGGATCATCATCATCTTCACGATCATGACCGCCGTCCTGCCCGCGCCGAGCGCGTTTCGCGGAGATGACCCGGACGCGTCGATGATCCTGGGATCGGTCGCCTTCACCAACCGCGGCGTCTATGTGCCGATGCCGGTCTGGGGGCCGGGGTCGATGGTGGTCGTGGTAACGTTCATCCTGTCGGTCATCGGGGTCTTCGCCTATCGCCGCTATGCCAAGAAGCTGCTTTATGCCACGGGCAAGCTGTTGCCGATGGGCTGGCCGTCGCTGGCGATCCTGTTCGTGCCGTCGATCCTGGTGTTCTTCATCATGGGGCAGCCGATCACTCTGGATTTCCCGGAACTGGGCGGCTTCAACTTTCGCGGCGGCCTGCAGATCGGGGCACCGTTGATCGCGCTGTGGTTCGCGCTGTCGATCTATACCGGCGCCTTCATCGCGGAGAACGTCCGCGCGGGTATCCTGGCCGTCAGCAAGGGCCAGACAGAAGCGGCGGCAAGCCTGGGCCTGCGTCCGCGCCGGATCATGAACCTTGTGATCCTGCCGCAGGCGCTGAGGGTGATCATCCCGCCGCTGATTTCGCAGTATCTGAATATCACCAAGAACTCTTCGCTGGCGATTGCCGTGGGCTATGCCGACATCACCGCCACGCTGGGGGGAATCACGCTGAACCAGACGGGCCGCGCCATCGAATGCGTGCTCTTGCTGATGCTGTTCTACCTGCTGATCAGCCTCGGGATCTCTGCGGTGATGAACATTTACAACAACGCCGTGCGGCTGAAGGAGCGCTGAGATGTCTGATACACATGCAGAATCCGTCGCTTATGTCCGCGACTCCATGCTGCCGGAATCGCCGCCCCCTGCGGCGGAAACCGGCGTCACCAAGTGGATGAAGCAGAACCTGTTCGCGACGATCCCCAACTCGGTGCTTACCGTGGCGGCGATCGTGGTGATCTATTTCCTGCTGGCCGCGACGCTGCCCTGGATCCTGAACGGGATCTGGAACGCGGCGTCGATCCGGGAATGCCGCGAGATCCTGGACGGTGCGACCGGGGGCTGTTTCGCGGTGCTGAGCGACCGCTGGAACCAGCTTTTGTTCGGGTTCAAGTATCCCAGCACGGAATACTGGCGCCCGGCGCTGGCCTTCCTGCTGCTGTTCGTGGCGGCGGCGCCGGTGATGTTCTTCAAGTACCTGCCGCGGCAGATGCTGCTGTTCACCGGCGTTTACCCCTTCCTGGCATTCTGGCTGATCTGGGGCGGGTCCATCGTGCCGCCGCTGTTGCTGCTGCTTGGGTTCGTCGCGGCCTATGTCGCGTTCAAGGCGCTGGAAAAGCGGGGCTTCGGTGTCGCGGTGCTGGGGGGGCTCGGGGTGCTTGTCGTCGCGATCCTCCTGGCCGGCAGCATCGGCAAGATCGAGGTGCTGCGGCTGGAGCAGGTGCCGTCGCGCGACATGGGGGGCTTCATGCTCAACATGATCCTCGGCACGGTCTGCGTTTCGCTGTCGATCCCGATCGGCATCGCGCTGGCGCTGGGGCGGCAATCGGACATGCCGATCATCAAGTGGATTTGCGTCGTGTTCATCGAGTTCATCCGGGGCGTGCCGCTGATCACGCTTCTGTTCGTGGCGAACGTGGTGCTGGCCTATTTCCTGCCGCCGGGCACGACGTTCGACCTGATTATCCGGGTGATCATCATGATCACCGCCTTCGCGTCGGCCTATATCGCCGAGGTGATTCGCGGGGGGCTGGCGGCGCTGCCGCGCGGCCAGTACGAGGCGGGCGACAGCCTTGGGCTGGACTATGCCCAGGCAATGCGGCTGATCATCCTGCCGCAGGCGCTGAAGATCTCGATCCCGGGCATCGTGAACGTTGCGGTGGGCCTGTTCAAGGACACCACGCTGGTCTCGGTCATCTCGATGTTCGATCTGGTCGGCATGATCCGGGGTCCGATCCTGGCCTCGACCGACTGGAACGGGGTCTACTGGGAGCTGTTCGGGTTTGCCGCGCTTCTGTTCTTCGTCGTCTGTTATGGCGTGTCTCAATATTCGCAGTGGCTTGAGCGCGAGCTCAACACTGATCACAGGTAAGGGGAGGGTTATCCATGGCGGAAACCGCTCAAATGCAGGTCTCGGACGAAATCGCGATCCGGATCGAGAACATGAACAAGTGGTACGGCACGTTCCACGTGCTGCGCGACATCGACCTGTCGGTGCACCGGGGCGAGCGCATCGTCATCGCGGGCCCGTCCGGATCGGGCAAGTCGACGCTGATCCGGTGTATCAACGCGCTGGAAGAGCACCAGAAAGGCCGGATCGAGGTGGACGGGACGGTGCTGTCCTCGGACATCAAGAACATCGACAAGATCCGGTCCGAGGTCGGGATGGTGTTCCAGCACTTCAACCTGTTCCCGCACCTGACGATCCTGGAGAACTGCACGCTGGCGCCGATCTGGGTACGCAAGATCCCCAAGCGTCAGGCCGAGGAAACGGCGATGCATTTCCTTGAAAAGGTGAAGATCCCCGAACAGGCGGACAAGTATCCCGGGCAACTGTCGGGCGGTCAGCAGCAGCGGGTCGCCATCGCGCGGTCGCTGTGCATGAAGCCACGGATCATGCTGTTCGACGAACCCACGTCTGCGCTTGACCCCGAGATGATCAAGGAAGTGCTCGACACGATGGTGAGCCTTGCCGAGGAAGGCATGACGATGCTGTGCGTAACCCATGAGATGGGCTTTGCCCGGCAGGTGGCGAACCGGGTGATCTTCATGGACCAGGGCCAGATCGTGGAACAGAACGAACCCGAAGAGTTCTTCAACAACCCGAAAAGCGACCGGACGAAGCTGTTCCTCAGCCAGATCCTGGGGCACTGATCGGGGGCCTTCGGGGCCCTACACCCAAACGCGCCGCCGGGCCTGCAGCACCTGCACCCGGCGGCGTATTTCGTTTTGCACGGGGCCATGGCGGGGCGTGTCGCGGAGCGTTTCGACGAGGTGATCGGGCCGGTCGCCGCGCTGGCGGGTCCAGCTGAGGGCGGCAAGCACGGAGCGCGCGCGCTCGGGCAGGCGGTCGGGGATTTCCAGACCGTTGAGCGTGGCCCAGACGCCGGACCAGAGCCGGCCCACCGTCCACGGGTTGTATCCGCCCCCACCTAGGACCAGCAGGCGTGGGGCCATCTGTTTCAGGGCCGTGACGAGCTGCCAGTGCGCGTTGTTGGACAGGGCCAGGCGGGCAAGCGGGTCTTCCAGAACGGCGTCGGCCCCGCATTGCAGAACGATGACCTCGGGGCGCCAGTCCTGCACGGCGGGCAGGAGGACTTCGTCGCGCAGCAGGGCAAAATCGTCGTCATGGGTGCCGCGCGGCAGGGGCAGGTTGATGGCGTGACTGCCCGCGCGGTCGTCGAGAGCGCCGGTGAAGGGCCAACGGGCCTCTTCGTGGGTCGAGATCATCAGAACGCGCGGCTCGCCGTGGAACGCCGCCGCGACGCCGTCGCAGTGATGCGCGTCGATATCGACATAGGCGATGCGGGTCAGCCCCTGCGCGAGGAACGCCTTGATGGCCAGCACCGGGTCGTTGAGATAGCAGAAACCGGCGGCATGGTCGGCCATGCCGTGATGCGTGCCGCCGCCCGGATTGTAGACGATGCCACCCTGCGCGAGCAGGTCCGCCGCCAAAAGCGAGCCGCCTGCGGCGGTGGCGGGGCGGCGATAGATCTCGGGGAAGATCGGGTTGGAGAGGGTTCCGATCTGGTGGCGTTGTCGTGTCGGTTCGTCGACAGTGCGGGCCGCCTCGGCCTGTTGCAGGGCGGTGATATAGGCGGGTGTGTGAAACCGGGTCAGCGCGGCGGGTTTGGCGCGCGGGCTGACGTGGAACTGGGTGCGAGGCAGCCATCCCATCGCGCGGCACAGATCCATCACAGTGGGCACGCGGGGGATACTGAGCGGATGCCGCGCGCCATAGCTGGAGCCGCGATAGATCTCGGACCCGATGAAGACCGGATGCAACGCGGCGTCGGTCACTCGATGAGGTCGCGCGGCGTCACGAAAGCCTCGAAACGGCCGGTGCCCGGTTGCAGCGCGTTCCAGTCGTCGATGTCGAACCGCGCCACGAGGGTTGCGCCGGTGGGGTAATCCTCGAACCGGGTATGGTCGGGCTGTGCCAGCATCAGGTCGCGGGCAAACCAGGCGATGCCGGGGTTGTGGCCCAGCATCAGGACGGTCTGGCCGGTGGCGCGGGTCTTGAGCGCCTTGAGCATGTCGCCGGAACCGGCGTGGTAGAGCTGATCCAGCACCTGGCGGTCGCAGTCGATCCCGAGCCTTTGCAGGGTTTCGACCGTGCGCGCCGAGGAGGACACCAGCGCCTCGTCTACGACGATGGTCTGGCTGCGCAACCAGTCGCCAAGGGCATCGGCCGAGAGCTTGCCGCGCTTGTTCAGCGGGCGGTCATGGTCGTCGAGGCCGGGGTCGCCCCAGCTGGACTTGGCGTGACGCATCAGGACGAGACGTCTCATTTGAAGGCCCTCATGTGAAAGGCGGACTGGTAGTCCAGCCGCCCGTACGACTGGCTGACCGGGCAGGCCCGGCGCACAGCGCATCCTTTTGACATACAATCATTTTCCGGTCTGTCCAGGTCTGCCTTGCAGGCGGCGATGTCGTAGGTGCCGCTGGCGAAGGCATCGACGGGGCAGGCGGTGAGGCAGGGTTGTGCGCCGCAGCTGTTGCACGGGTTGGGCGGAGGTGCGGGCGTATCGAGCTTGTCGGCAAAGCCGAGCGCCCCGCGATACGAGACCATCAGCCCGGCGGTGTCATGCACCAAGAGCCCCACGGGAGAGGAATGCGCCCGCCCGCTGGCCTTGGCCCAGGCGATGAACGGCTGGAACGGTGGGCCGCCGAAAGGAAAGAACGCGGTCGCCTGAAGCGCGTGCGCAAGGCCGCCGATCACGCGCGACGACCAGCGATCCAGCGGGTCGGGCGCCGCGTCGGCATATTCCGGCGACGCGGTGAAGGCGGGCCAGAAGCCGGGCTCGCGCGGGCCGAGCAGCACGAGGGTGCCGATGCCCTCGGGTGTCTCTGGCCCGGTGACGGTACCGAAGACATCCAGGTGGTGCGGGGCGGCGGCCCGTGCGATGGTGTCGAGCGTCATCATTCGCGGAAGAACGGCAGGCCCAGCGACCAGCCAAGGCGCGTGGGGCGGTCATCCTGCCACTGAAGACCGATGGTCATGTCGTCGTGCCCCTTGGCCGGCTGCGCGATGTAGGTGCCGAACATACGATCCCAGATCGACAGGGCGAAGCCGTAATTGCTGTCATGTTCGCGGCGCTCGTCGGAATGGTGCACGCGGTGCATGTCGGGCGTCACCAGCACCTTGCGCAGGGCGGCGTCCAGCCCCAAGGGCAGCTTGATATTGGCGTGGTTGAACATGGCGGTGCCGTTCAGGATGATCTCGAACAGGATAATCCCCAGCGCGGGCGGGCCGAGCAGGTAGACCAGCCCGATCTTGAGCAGCATCGACAGCGCGATTTCCACCGGGTGAAACCGGATCGCGGTGGTCACGTCGATGTCGCGGTCGGCATGGTGGACCCGGTGGATGCGCCACAGGAGCGGCACCTTGTGGGTCACCAGATGTTGCGCCCATATGGCAAGGTCGAAGATCAGCACGGTCAGGACGACGGCGATCCAACCGGGCAGGTCGATGGCGTTCATCAGGCCCCAGCCGTTGGCCTCGGCATCCACGGCGGCGCCGACGGCCAGCAGGGGCAGGGCCAGCGCGAGGGCACGGAGGGTCAGCGTGTCGAGGAGGACGATGGCCCAGTTGGTGATCCAGCGCGTGTTGCGGGGCTGGGTGCGCACGCGTCGCGGCGCCCGGGCCTCGATCAGGGCCAGGACCGCGAAAAGCCCGATGAAGACGGACAGGCGGATCAGCAACTCGTTTTCCATGCGGTATATTTATTGCATCCGCATGTGTCCGCAAAGAGACGAAGGGTCACAACGCGGTGACGCGGTGTGCGGGCCTTATCCTGCCCGGATCAGCGAGCCGGAACCGTGTTCGGTGTAAAGCTCCAGCAGCACGGCGTTGTCTAGCCGCCCGTCGAGGATGACCACGCCGCGCACCCCGTAGGAGAGCGCATCGAGCGCGGTTTCGGTCTTGGGGATCATGCCACCCGAGATGATGCCTTGGTCGGTCAGGGACTTGATCTGCGAGGCGGTGAGTTCGGTCAGGATATTGCCCTCGCCATCGCGCACGCCGTCCACATCCGTCAGCAAAAGCAGGCGGTCGGCCCGAAGTGCAGAGGCGATGGCCCCGGCGGCGGTGTCGCCGTTGATGTTGAAGGTCTCGCCATGGTGGCCCGCGCCGAGCGGGGCGATCACGGGAATGGCATCGTCGTGAAAGAGCGTGTGCAGGATCGACGGGTCGACCTTGTCGGGCGTGCCGACGAAACCGAGCTTGGGGTCGGTGGGCACGCAGGTGATGAGGCCCGCATCCTTGCCAGAAAGACCCACCGCCTTGCCGCCCTGGGCGCTGATCGCCTGCACGATGCGCTTGTTGACGCGGCCCGAGAGGACCATCTCGACCACTTCCATCGTGGCCTCGTCGGTGACGCGCTTGCCATTCACGAAATCGGACTTGATGTTCAGCTTTTCCAGCATCTGGTTGATCATCGGCCCGCCGCCATGGACGATCACCGGGTTCACGCCGACCTGTCGCATCAGCACCACGTCGCGGGCAAAGGTGGCCATCGCGGCGTCGCTGCCCATGGCATGGCCGCCCAGCTTGATCACGACGATGGCGTCGTCGTAGCGCTGAAGATAAGGCAGGGCCTCGCTGAGGGTGCGGGCGGTGGTGAGGTTGTCGCGGGTCATGTCTCGGGTCTTCATCGGCAGGATCCTTGTTCGGAGGCGTTATCACCGGACCGGCGCTGGCGCGCAAGACTTTAGGTGACCCCCACCCTGGCCCTCCCCTCGGGGGAGGGAAGCGGGAGTGCGGGCCGACCGCGCCTGAAGAGCGGTGTCGCCTGTTGCGGCGGTTGTGTCGTGAGTATTTCCGGCAAGAAAAAGCCGGGGGCGATCCCGGATTATTCCAGCGTGGCGATGATGGCGCGCAGGGTGGCGATGCCGTTGCCCTTTTCCGAGGAGGTCAGGACGATCTCGGGGAATGCGGCGGCGTGGGTGGCAAGGCGGGTGCGCACCTGCGCCAGCATCCTGTCGCGCTCGGCGGGTTTGACCTTGTCGGCCTTGGTCAGCACGCATTGGAAGGTCACGGCCGAGCTGTCGAGCAGGGCCATGATCTCTTCGTCCACGGGTTTGATCCCGTGGCGGGCGTCGATCAGCACGAAGGCGCGGCGCAGGGTGGCGCGGCCCGACAGGTACTGTTTCAGCAGCGCCTGCCATTTCTCGACCTTGGCCAGGGGGGCGTTGGCGTAGCCGTAGCCGGGCAGGTCGACGAGATAGCTCTGCCCGCCGAGGTCGAAATAGTTGATTTCCTGCGTGCGGCCGGGCGTGTTGGAGGCGCGGGCCAGCGCCTTGCGCCCCGTCAGCGCATTGATCAGGCTGGACTTTCCGACATTGGACCGTCCGGCAAAGCAGACTTCGGGCCGATCGGCAGGGGGCAGTCCGGACATGGCGACCACGCCCTTGACGAAGGTGACCTCGCCGGCAAAGAGCTTGCGGCCCTGCTCGACGGAGGCCTCGCTGGCGGGCTCGGCCAGGGGGAACGGCAGCGCCATCAGACGGGCTCCACCCTGTCGCCGACACGGATGTCGCCCGAGCGCGTGACGGTGGCGTAGACGCCGAAATCCTGGTGCCCGAAGCGGGTGTTCAGCGTGCCGAGCGTGTCGGCGTCACGGTCGCCGGTCTGGGGGTTGGCGGTGGTGGCAAGGCAGCGCTTGATCGGTTCCCGTACACTCAGTTCGGCCTCGCCGATGCGCAGGGTCTGGCCGACCCAGTCGAACTCGGCCCATGCGTCCAGCCCGGACAGGTGGATATTGCCGCGCCAGCGCAGGGGGGAGATGTCCTGGTGCATCGCGTCGGTCATGGCGTCGTTGGAGCCGAGGTTGATGAGGCTGATCGAGGGGTAGTCGGTGTCGGTCATGCCGCGCCCGGGCACGCGCACGAGCCGCGCCGACTGGGCGCGGTCGGCGGGCATGAGCGGGCGCACCCAGTCGAGAAAGGCGTCCTGGTCCTGTTCGGGATCGAAGGTCAGGTCGGGCCGGTCCGGATGGGTAAGCGTAACGCTGCCCGACTGCGCGTCCACGCGCGCCGAGATGGCCATGAGCGTGCCGGTCTTCGCCCCGCGCGAGAAGTTCGCGCAAGGCGCCCATTCGGTGCCGTCGGCCCTGGACATTTCGTGGGCGACCGCCCAGCGGCGGTCCCACGGCATGGTCCGGCCTTCGGTCAGGGTGACGGTGTCCAGCGCTTCGCGGCCGTGCCCCTTGATAGGGTGACGCCAGAGCGCTGCAACCGTCGCGATCATTTCTTTCCGTCCTCGGATTTCTTCTCGGGCGGGGCCTTTTTCTTGAAGCTGGACTTGATGTTGCCGAAGACGTCCGGCTTGTAGCCTTGGCTGCGCATGATCAGGTATTGCTGGCTGAAGGTGATCACGTTGTTGGCGATCCAGTAGACCACGAGGCCCGACGCGAAGCTGCCCAGCATGAACATGAAGACCCACGGCATCCAGGCAAAGATCATCTGTTGCGTCGGGTCGGTGGGGGCCGGGTTCAGTTTCTGTTGCAGCCACATGGACACGCCGAGGCAGAGCGGCAGGATGCCGATGAAGATCAGCGCCAGGATCGAGCCCGGTTCGGGCGCGGCCCAGGGCAGCAGACCCCAGAGATTGTAGAGCGACGACGGGTCGGGCGCCGAGAGGTCGCGAATCCACCCGATCCAGGGCGCGTGGCGCAGCTCGAGCGTGACGAAGATCACCTTGTAGAGCGAGAAGAAGATCGGGATCTGCATCAGGATGGGCAAACAGCCCGAGGCCGGGTTGACCTTTTCCTTGCGATAAAGCTCCATCATCTCCTTCTGGAGCTTCTGGCGGTCGTCGCCGGCGTTTTCCTTGATCTTCTCCATCTGCGGCTGAAGTTCCTTCATCTTCGCCATGGAGACATAGGACTTGTAGGCCAGGGGCAGCAGGATCGCCTTGATGATCAGGGTCAGCGCGATGATCGCCCAGCCCATGTTGCCGATCAGTTGGTTGAGGTTGTGCAGCAGCCAGAAGATCGGCTTCGTCAGGAAGAAGAACCAGCCCCAGTCGATCGAGTCGAGGAACTTGGTCACGCCTTCCTCGTTCTGGTAGTTGCGGATGGTTTCCCATTCCTTGGCACCGGCGAAAAGGCGCGTCTGGATGGTCACTTCCTGTCCCGGCGCGACGGTTTCGGTGCGCTGCTTGATATTGGTCTGGTAGATGTTGCGATTGGTGTCCTGGAAGGTCGAGAAGGTCGATCCTTCGGCCTGGCCGGGGATCAGTGCGGTCATCCAGTAGTGGTCGGTGAAACCGGACCAGCCGGCCTCTTGCAGGGCGATGTTTTCATGTGCGCCGGCGGGTTCGAAATCATCGTAGTCGATCTCGCGCAGCTCGCCGTCGGTCAGGCTGATGCCGCCTTCGTGCAAAATGAAGAAGTTCTTGAGGTCCGGCGGCAGGCCGTGGCGGGCGAGGATGCCGTAGGGCGCGACCGAGGCGGCGCTGTCGCCGGTGTTTTCCACGGATTGCGCGACGTTGAACATCGAGCGGTCATCGACGGACATTTCGCGGCGGAACGTCAGGCCGGCGCCGTTGTCCCAGGTCAGGACCAGCGGGTTTTCGGGTGTCAGCGGACCATCGGATTCGACGTCCCAGACGGTGTTGGCGCCGGGAACCTGATCCGGGGTCAGGCCGCTGCCGGGCGCCCAGCCGAAGAGCGCGTAATAGGCCCGGTTGGTGCCGGCGGGCGACAAAAGCGTGACGATGGGCGCGTCCGGCTCGAGCGTCTCGCGATATTTCTTGAGTTGCAGGTCGTCGATGCGACCGCCGCGCAGCGAGATCGTGCCTTGCAGGGTGGGCGTGTCGATTTCGACGCGCGGCGTGTCGTCGGGCTCTGCTTCGGCCTGTTGCGCCTCGGGGGTCGCGGCGGTGTCGCCGGCCGTGCTGGGGACGGTGGCCGTATCGCCCGCAGGCTCTGACGGGGCGGTGCCGGTCTCGGTCGTGGAGGTGCTGGTGGTGGTTGCCTCGGGGGCCTCTTCCGGTTCCGGCGGTGGGAACACAAGGAACCAGACAAGGATTACCAACAGGCTGAGGCCCGTCGCCAGCAGAAGATTGCGGTTCTGTTCGTCCATCGTCGATGGCCACCCGTGCATGTTGTCTCGCTTGGGGCGTTCAACAGAGTGCGGGGGCAAAGGTCAAGGGGTCTGGAAAGATTCCTGACGCGGCGGAGCGTCCTATCCGGCGTTGCGCCCGATGGATGGAGGCGTCTGGACCCGGGCCATGTGGTCGGTGATCCAGCCGGCGGTCCGGGTGACGGGCATGGGCCGGGCGATGCCGAAGCCCTGGACTTGGCCGACACCCAGTTGGGCCAGCATCGCGTGCTCGCCGGCCGTTTCCACGCCTTCGGCGATGGTTTCCAGGTCGAGCTGTTCGGCCATCAACTGGATCGCGTTGACCAGGCGTTGCTGTTGCAGGTCGCAGTCCAGTCTCTTGACGAAGGAGCGGTCGATCTTGAGCCGATGGACCGCGAACCGGCGGATCGAGGAAATCGACGCATGGCCGGTGCCGAAATCATCGAGGTCGATCCGGCACCCGAGCTTGGCCATCTGGCTGATATTGCGCACGATCATGTCGTCGGGAGAGTAGGCGACGACCGTTTCGAGGATTTCGACGGTCAGCCGGGACGGGGCGATATCGTGGCGGTCCAGTTCCCAGGTCAGCCGGTCGACGAGTTTGGGATCGCGCAGCTCGTCCGCGCAGAAATTGACGCCGACCTGCGGGATGTCAAAGCCCGCGGCGTCCCAGGATTTGAGCGCATCGAGCGCGTCGCGCAGGATGCGCATCCCGAGAATGTCGGCCTTGCCCATCTTCTGCAGCACCGGCAGAAACTCTGCCGGGGGGATCAGGCCGCGCACGGGATGGTCCCAGCGGGCCAGCGCCTCGAACCCGGAAATGCCGCCCGTATCGGTGGAAATCTGCGGCTGGAACCAGGCGTTGATCTGTCCGTCGGCCAAGGCGGTCAGAACCTCTGTCGCGTGGGTTTCCGGCACGGCGGCAATGTGGCGCAGTTCGGGGCTGTAGGCGCGGATGGCGGATGGCGCGTGGCGTCGCGCCTCGATCAGGGCAAGGCCGGCGGCATCGGATAGCTCGCGCCCGGAGGCATCGGGCAGGAAACTGTCCAGGCAGAAGCCGACGGAGGCGGAGAGGTAGATCGTGGCGGCATCCACCGAGATCGGTTCCTCCGCCGCGGCCTGCAGGCGCGTGGCCAATTTCAGGCCGATCTCGGAATCGAGCTGCCGGATGGGGGCGAGCACGATGCCGAACTGCCCGCTGGAGAGGGCGATGAGGGTGTCGTGGTCCCGCAGAACGCTGGCAAGGCGATCCGCGATGCAGCTCTGTACCCGATCCGCCGCCGCCTGGCCGTGCCGGTCGAGCAGGGTTCCGAAATCGTCGACCTCGACGATGACGCAGCCCGTTCTGCGCAGGCAATTGCGCGCGATATCAAGGGTTTCCTGCAAAACCTGTTCAAATTGATCGGGACGGTTCGGCGGCGTTTTGCAAGGTGTCGAATGGCGCAGCCACGCCAGGCCCAGCGGCACGATCAAGGCCGTCGCCAGCAGCAGGGGTTCGCCGCCCAGCCAGAAACCGCCAAGCACCAGCGCCGGCAGGAAGGCCAGCGCCTGCGGCCCCGTCAGAACCGCGGCCAGGGAATAGCGAAGGGAGGTCACGTACTGGCGCAAGGACAGGATCCCGTGTGCGAAACAATCGCCTGGACGCTATCCCCAGTTGTTCAATAGCCCCTTAACGCAACTGCGGCATCTCTTCGTCTTCTCTGTCGAATTTTATCGATTCGCGCGTAAGACCTTTGAAGTCGAAGAGTTTCGGGTCGAGCAGATGCGACGGGCGCGCATTCATCAGGGCGCGGAACATAACCTGGCGGCGGCCGGGGCTGTTGGCTTCCCAGCCGTCGAGGATCTGCTTGACCTGCTGGCGCTGCAAGCCGTCCTGCGAGCCGCAGAGATCGCAGGGAATGATCGGGTAGTCCATCGCGCGGGCGAAGCGGTCGCAATCGGCCTCGGCCACGTGGGCGAGGGGGCGATAGACGAACAAATCGCCCTCTTCATTCACCAGCTTGGGCGGCATGGTGGCGAGGCGTCCGCCGTGAAAGAGGTTCATGAAGAAGGTTTCGAGAATATCGTCGCGGTGATGCCCCAGCACGACGGCGGAACAGCCTTCCTCGCGCGCGATGCGGTAAAGATGTCCGCGTCGCAGGCGGGAACAGAGCGCGCAATAGGTGCGTCCGGCGGGAACCTTGTCGACGACGACGGAATAGGTGTCCTGGTACTCGATCCGGTGGGGCACGCCCATGTCTTCGAGGAACTTGGGCAGGACGGTCGCCGGAAAGCCGGGCTGACCCTGGTCGAGGTTGCAGGCCAGGATGTCGACCGGCAGAAGGCCGCGCCACTTCAGCTCGTGCAGGACGGCCAGCAGGGTGTAGCTGTCCTTGCCGCCGGACAGGCAGACCAGCCAGCGGGAGTCCTTTTCAACCATGCCATATTGTTCGATCGCCTCGCGGGCCTGGCGCACGACACGTTTGCGCAGCTTGCGGAACCCCGTGGTTTTCGGAGCACCGGCAAAGAGCGGATGGATATCGTCGGCATCGTCGAGCATCGCCCGCGATGTACCCGGAACGACGCGCAGCGGCAAGCGGTGTTGCACGACCGGAAGCTGGTCGATTCCTGCAAAAGCGGATCGTTTTTCGGAATCGACCAGCCGATGCCGCGGTGAGTGGTGTAGACTGTTCATGGATTATGGAGATGGCTCATGCTGGCGGAGACCGACCTGATGATACGCGGCGCCCTGCTCGGTGTCTGTTTTCTGTGCTTCATCCTGCTGTGGTCAAACGGCAGGACACGGGCGAAATCCTATTCCCTTGGCGCCATTGCACTGTGCCTGACAGCCAGCATGGCGGTCGAACAGGGCATGGGCACGGTGTGGTCCGCAGACGCAAGGGCGGTGGCCTTTGTGCTTGGGCATTTCATGCCGCTGGCGCTGAGTTGGTTTGTGCTGGACGTGTTCATGGAGGCTGCGGAACGCAGGCGCTCGGGCCTTCCACTTTTCTGCCTTGCGGGGCTCGTGACGGCGCTCTGTTTTGCGCCGCCGCAGCTGGGCGGTGTGCAGGTCGCATTAAATCTGCTTCTCTATGCGGGGCTGCTGTGGGTGGTTGTGACGACGGCGGAAGGGGATCTGGTAGAGCACCGCAGGTCTTTCCGTGTCGTTTTCGTGAGTGCTATTGCGGTGTTTGGTGTGTCGAAAACGCTGCTGGATGTCTCCTTGGCCGACGCGCTGCGGCCTGACTGGTACGGCACGGCGCACGCGGTGGCGCTGTTGGCGTTCGCGATCGTTTTCGCGCATTGGGCCTTGCGGCCGGGCAGCGATATCTGGACCGAAGAAAAGCCTCGCCCAAAGCCGCAGACAGGGGATTTGCGGCTGGTGGACAAGCCGGCATTGGACCGGATCGAGACCGCAATGCGCGACGAGATCTGGCGACGGGAGGGGCTGACCATCGGCGCGATGGCCGAGGAGTTAGGCCTGCCCGAGCACCGGCTGCGCAAGGCGATCAATCGGGACCTTGGCTTTCGCAATTTCGCCAGTTTCGTGAATGGCTACCGGATAGATGCGGCGAAGGCCGCGCTGGCCGCGCCCGAACGATCGGGTCAGACCGTGCTGGAAATCGCCTATGAGTGCGGCTTTGCTTCGCTGGCACCGTTCAACAAGGCGTTTCGGACGGTGACGGGCCAGACGCCGACCGATTACCGGCGGACCTGCCTGAAGGAATACGCCTCGATTTCGGCCTAGGCCGCATCGATTCCGGATTTTCCATCGCGATTTCGAAACGAGGAAGAATGCCAAGCCCATTGGGCGCAACTTGCGGGGCAGTCATACCAGCAAGGAGATATCCGATGATCAAAATGACCCTGAATGCTGCTGCGATTCTGGCGGCACTGGCGTGCGACCCTGTTCATGCGATGGGGTTCGGCAATCCAGCCAGCGTCCCGACCCAATGGCCGGAGAAAGGTGCGTTCACCTGCAAATCACGCGGCAAACCCATCGCATCGACAAGGGGTTCGGCAGGTGCGTCGGTTCAATTTCTGCCGCAGCTTGAAGATGACGGCAAGCGCGGGCGTTAAGCGCCGGCGTCGATCAGCGCTTGCAGGATGGACTTGGCGCTGTCGGAACTCCAGTCGGCATCGCCCTGAAGGCGTGCAATTTCGCGGCCTTCGCGGTCGAGGATGACGGTGACGGGCAGGCCCAGCACCCCCATCTGGCGCGACAGCCCCATTTTCGGGTCGGCGTGCAGCGGCAGGTTGTCCACCTCAATCTCGTCGAAGAATTTCTTCATCGCCGCAGGCGCGTTGCGGCCCGAGGCGATGGTGACGACCTCGAAATCGTCGCCGCCTAACTGGGCCTGAAGGTCCGAGAGCATCGGCATCTCGTGGCGGCAGGGGGCGCACCAGGTGGCCCAGAAATTGACCAGGGTGATCTTGCCCTGGAAGTCCGCCAGGGTCAGGTCGCCGCCGTCTTCGGATTTGAAGGCCTCGGCGGGCACCGGCTTGGCCTCGGAATGGACGACCAGTTTCTTCATGTCGCCGTCGCGCAGGTCTATGATGTCGGCGGATTGCGCCATTGCGGCGTTTGCACCGAGTGCGAGGGCCATATAAAGGACGATGGACTTCAGAGATTTCACAGCGCCTCCGACGAGTTCAGACATGACAGAGAAGACCTCCAACAAGATGTGGGGCGGCCGGTTCGCCGCCGGGCCCGATGCGATCATGGAGGCAATTAATGCCTCGATAGATTTCGACAAGCGCCTCGCGGCGCAGGATATCGCCGGGTCGCGCGCCCATGCGGCCATGCTGGCCGCGACGGGTATTGTCAGTGATAGCGATGCCGACGCGATGCGGGAAGGCCTGCTCACGGTGTTGTCAGAGATCGAAAGCGGGGAGTTCCCGTTCTCGAAGGCGCTGGAGGACATTCACATGAATGTCGAGGCACGGCTGAAAGAGGTGATCGGCGAGCCGGCGGGACGTTTGCACACCGGTCGCAGCCGGAATGACCAGGTGGCGACGGATTTCAAGCTGTGGGTGCGCGATCAACTGGACGCGGCGGACGCGGCACTGGTGGCGCTGATGCAAGCGTGCCTGACGCAGGCCGAGGCCGGTGCGGATTGGGTGATGCCGGGCTTTACCCATTTGCAGGTGGCGCAGCCGGTTACGTGGGGCCATCACATGATGGCCTATGTCGAGATGTTCGGGCGTGATCTGAGCCGGGTGCGCGATGCGCGCAAGCGCATGAACGAATGCCCGCTGGGCGCGGCTGCTCTTGCAGGCACGTCCTTTCCCATCGACCGGGAGATGACGGCGAAGAAGCTTGGATTTGACCGGCCCGCGGCCAACAGCCTGGATGCGGTCAGCGACCGGGATTTCGCGCTGGAATTCCTGAGCGTGGCCAGCATCTGCGCCATGCATCTCAGCCGGATGGCCGAGGAGCTGGTGATCTGGTCCTCGGCGCAGTTCCGCTTCGTGACGCTGAGCGACCGGTTCTCGACCGGGTCGAGCATCATGCCGCAGAAGAAGAACCCCGATGCGGCCGAATTGATCCGCGCAAAAATTGGGCGCATCTTCGGGGCGAACGTGGCGCTGACGTTGGTGATGAAGGGCCTGCCGCTGGCCTATTCGAAGGACATGCAGGAGGACAAGGAACAGGTGTTCGACGCCGCCGACAACCTGATGCTGGCACTGGCCGCCATGGACGGGATGGTGCGCGACATGACCGCCAACCGGGAGCCGCTGGAAGCGGCGGCGGGGGCCGGGTTCTCGACCGCGACGGACCTGGCGGACTGGCTGGTGCGGGTCTTGGGCCTGCCCTTCCGCGATGCGCATCACGTCACCGGCGCGCTGGTGGCCAAGGCGGAGGCCAAGGGGTGCGACTTGCCGGAGCTGAGCCTGGAGGAGATGCAATCTGTGCATGGCGAAATCGACGAAACGGTCTATGATGTGCTGGGCGTGCACAACTCTGTCGCCTCGCGCATGAGCTATGGCGGGACCGCGCCGGAGCAGGTGCGCCTTCAGGTCGGTCGCTGGAAGGAGATTCTGGGATGAAGCGTGTGATTGCATGTCTGGCCATCATGGTGCTTGCCGGCTGCGGCGTGGATGGCGAGCCGATACCACCGGGCAGCGAAGCCGACGATACCGTGGCGCGGAACGATCCCACACAGGTGCGGCCAAACCTGAACGGGTCCCTGACCGTGGGCACCAACGGATCGCGGGCCAGTGTGGGCACGTCCGTCGTCAGCGGTAACGTGTCGGTTCACGTGGGCACGGTGTTTTGAAGTACGTCTTCCTGGCTCTGGCCGTCTGGGGAGCGATTCACCCGATGGCCTGGTTCGTGGCGTGGTTCAACGCGAACGGATACAGCCTGATGGGCATGGTCGAGGCCTGGCACGCCAATGCCGCGACCAGCGGGCTGGTCTGGGATCTGACGATTGCGGCCGTGGCGCTGACGCTCTGGGTGATCTGGGAAGCGTCGCAGGCGCAGGACTGGCTGCGCCTCATTGCGATTCCGGCGACCTTTTGCATCGGGGTCAGTTGCGGTTTGCCGCTTTATCTGTTTCTGAGGATGCGGCGCGGGTAAGACCCGTGGACCCTTAAGTATTTTCAGCAAGAAAAAGCGCGCGATGGATCATTTTCTTTACCGGGACGGCGAGCTTCATGCCGAGGATGTGCCCGTGGCCGAGATCGCCGCGGAGGTGGGCACGCCATTCTATTGCTACTCGACCGCCACGCTGACGCGGCATTTCCGGCTGTTCGACGAGGCGCTGGACGGGATACCGCACCTGGTGTGCTACGCGATGAAGGCGGCCAGCAACCAGGCGATCCTGAAGACGCTGGCGCAGCTTGGCGCGGGGATGGACGTGGTCTCGGGCGGGGAATACCGGCGGGCGCGGGCGGCCGGCGTGCCGGGCGAGAAGATCGTGTTCTCCGGCGTCGGCAAGACCCGCGAGGAAATGCGCATCGCGCTGGAAGGCGGCGTGCGGCAGTTCAACGTGGAAAGCGAGCCGGAAATGGCGGCGCTTTCGGAGGTGGCGGTGTCGCTGGGCGTGGAGGTGCCGATCACGGTGCGGGTCAACCCGGACGTGGACGCCAAGACCCATGCCAAGATCGCCACCGGCAAGAGCGAGAACAAGTTCGGCATCCCGATTGCGCGGGCGCGCGAGGTCTATGCCGAGGCGGCACGGCTTCCGGGCCTCAAGGTGATCGGGATCGACGTGCATATCGGCAGCCAACTGACCGAGTTGGAGCCGTTCCGGCTGGCCTACCGCAAGGTGGCGGAGCTGACCGAAGCGCTGCGCTCCGACGGTCACGAGATCACCCGGCTGGACCTTGGCGGCGGCTTGGGCATCCCCTATGAGCGGTCCAACATGGCGCCCCCGCTGCCCACGGATTACGGGGCGCTGATCAAGGAAACCGTCGGGCATCTGGGCTGCGAGATCGAGATCGAGCCAGGACGGCTGATCGCGGGCAATGCGGGCCTTCTTGTCAGCAAGGTGATCTATGTGAAGTCGGGCGAGGGGCGCGATTTCCTGATCCTCGATGGCGCGATGAACGATCTGATCCGCCCGGCGATGTACGACGCCTATCACGACATCGTGCCGGTGCGCGAGCCCGCGCCGGGCGCGGAGCCTGCCAAGTACGACATTGTCGGCCCGGTCTGCGAGTCGGGAGACACGTTTGCCAGGGAACGGGCGATGCCGCCGGTGGGCGAGGGCGACCTTGTGGCGTTTCGCAGTGCCGGTGCCTATGGCGCCGTCATGAGCAGCGAATACAACACGCGGCCGTTGGTGCCGGAAGTTCTGGTGCATGAGCATCAATTTGCCGTCATCAGGCCAAGGCCGACCTTTGACGAGATGATAAATCGCGATACCATCCCTCAATGGTTGTGATGCGGCTGTCGCGTCGACAACCCACGCGCAGGGATGCATGTCACAGGCAAGGAACACCACTTTCGACACGGTGATCAAGCGGTTGAAACGCCCGCTGATGCTGACGTGGGCGGGGTTGATTGCGGAGCGTCTGGTGCGGGCGTTCTGGCCGCTGTGGTGCGTGATCATCGCGGTCTGCGCGGCGCTGATGCTGGGCCTGCACGATATCGCGCCGGTGGAGCTTGTGTGGATCGTGGCGGTGCTGTCGGGCGTCGCGGCGCTGGGTTTTGCCGCGATCGGCGCGCGGCGCTTCGCCTGGCCGTCGCGGGACGAGGCGATTCGCCGGATGGACGGCGTGCTGCCGGGGCATCCCCTGGCGGCCCTGGCCGACCGGCAGGCCATCGGCGGCGGCGACACGGGGTCGCAGGCGTTGTGGCGGGCGCATATTCAGCGCATGGAGACCCGCGCGGCGCTGGCCAGGGCCGTCGAGCCGGACTTGCGCCTGGCGCGGCGCGATCCGTTCGGACTGCGTTATGTGGCGCTTTTGGGCCTGGTCGTGGCGCTGCTGTTCGGGTCGATCTGGCGGGCCGGCACGGTGACGCAGATGACGCCCGGTGGCGGTGCGGCGCTGGCCAGCGGACCGACCTGGGAAGGCTGGATCGAACCGCCGGCCTATACCGGCCTGCCGAGCCTTTACCTTAACGACCAGGACGGCGCGTTCAGCGCCCCGGAAGGCAGCCTTGTGACCTTGCGGTTCTACGGCGAGGTCGGCGCGCTCAGCATGACCGAGACGGTGTCGGGCCGGACGGAGGACGTTCCACCGGCCACGGATATCGAACAGAGTTTCGAGATCGTGAAGGACGGGACCCTGCGGATCGACGGGCCGGGGGGCGAGGAATGGAAGATCACGGCGCTGCCCGATGCGCCGCCGGAAGCGTCGGTGTCCGAAGGGCTGGACGTCACCTTTGACGG
The DNA here is from genome assembly GCF_009363655.1 of Roseovarius sp. THAF27. Lineage (NCBI taxonomy): Bacteria > Pseudomonadati > Pseudomonadota > Alphaproteobacteria > Rhodobacterales > Roseobacteraceae > Roseovarius > Roseovarius sp. THAF27. The sequence goes on along the minus strand of NZ_CP045393.1, from coordinate 3,850,848 downwards.
GCAGATGAGCCAGCCGTTCGCGGCCAGCGACGACTATGGCGTCGTGGGCGGCACGGCGACCTTCGAGCTGGCGCTTGACGAGGTGGACCGGCGTCATGGCCTGAGTGCCGAGCCGGATGCGCGCGACCCGATCGTGCTGGACCTGCCGCTGCCGATCACCGGGGACCGCGCGGACTTTGCCGAGACGCTGATCGAGAACCTGTCGGAGCATCCCTGGGCGCACCTGCCGGTGCGCCTGACGCTGAACGTGCGCGACGAGCGCGACCAGGCGGGGCAAAGCGAGCCGGTCGTTATGGATCTGCCCGCGCGTCGGTTTTTCGACCCGATGGCGGCGTCGGTGATCGAACAGCGGCGCGACCTTCTGTGGGCCAAGTCCAATGCCCGGCGCGTGAGCCAGATGTTGCGCGCGGTGTCGCACAACCCTGAACCGGGCCTGTTCAAATCGGAAACCGCCTATCTGAAACTGCGCGTCATCCTGAGGCGGCTGGAGACCTTCGTCGACCATGCCAGCCTGACCGACGAGAACCGCGACGAACTGGCGCAGGCGCTATGGGACCTGGCCGTCCTGTTGGAAGACGGCGATATCGGCGACGCGCTGGAGCGGATGCGTGCGGCGCAGGAGCGCCTGAGCGAGGCGATGCGGAACGGCGCGAGCGAGGACGAGATCGCGCGGCTGATGCAGGAACTGCGCGACGCGACCCAAGATTACCTGCGCCAGAAATCGCAGCAGGCGCAGCGCGAGGGAGATCAGACCGACGAGCCCGACCGGGGCCAGTCGGGTGACATGCAGATGCTGACCGATCAGGACCTGCAGGACATGATGGATCGCATCCAGGAGCTGATGGAACAGGGCCGCTTTGCCGAGGCGCAGCAGGCGCTGGAAGAATTCCAGCAGATGATGGAGAACCTGCGGATGGCCGAAGGCCAGCAAGGGCAGGGCGGCGACAATCCCGGTCAGCAGGCCATGGAAGGCCTGGCCGAGACGCTGCGAGATCAGCAGGGCCTGTCGGACGAGGCGTTCCGGGATCTGCAGGAACAGTTCAATCCCGGCGCACAGGCCGGCGAGTCACAGGGCAACGAAGGCCGCAATGGCGGCCAGGGCCAGGGCCAGCAGCATTCGCAGCAAGGCCAGGGGCAACAGCCGGGTCAGCAGCAAGGTCAGGGTCAGGGCCGGCAGGAGGGTCAGCAACCCGGCCAGGGCCAGGGCGACCAATCCGCCGAGGGCCAGCAGGGCGATCAGGCCGGCGCCCTTTCGGACCGGCAGGAGGCGCTGCGCCGCGAACTAGAACGCCAGCGGCAGAGCCTGCCCAATGTCGGCGGTCAGGCGGGCGAGGATGCCCGCGACGCGCTGGACCGGGCCGGTCGCGCCATGGAGGGTGCGGAAGAAGCGTTGCGCGGCGACGATCTGGCCGAGGCGATCGACCGGCAGGCCGAGGCCATGGATGCCTTGCGGGACGGGATGCGCAGCCTGGGCGAGGCGCTGGCCGAGAACAGCCAGTCGCAGCCCGGCCAGGGACAGGCGCAAAGCCAGACACCCGGCCAGTTCGGCGAGCAGGACCCGCTGGGCCGGTCGCAGCGTGGCCTGGCCGGCGACCAGGGCGAGTTCACCGCGCGCGAGGATATCTATCGCAGGGCCGGGGAGCTTCTGGACGAGATCCGCCGCCGCTCTGGCGAGACGGCGCGACCCGAGGTCGAGCTCGACTATCTGCGTCGGTTGCTGGACAGGTTCTGAGACCGCGTGACCGATCCGCATGACCGAGCCGCGTGGCCCGGTCGCCGGATCAGCCGCCGCTCGCGTCGGTTTCGGAAAGCGAGCTTGCCATGTTCTGGATCAGGTCGTTGAGCCCCGCACGCCACCCGTTCACGGTGTCGACATAGCCGGACAGGAGCCCTGCCATTTGCGGAACAGCCTCCGCCAGTTGCGGCGCGAAGACGTAAAGCACCAGCGCCAGCACCGCCAGAACGATGGCCAGCCGAAAGCCGGCGCGGAAGCCGCTCTTGCCGGGAACTGCCGTGACGTCCTGCGTCGGAGATACCGACCGGCTCTCTTCCTTTTTGCCGTCGGAGTCGAGTGACGAGTTGATCTCGTCGATATCGGGCAGAAGATTGCTGCGCGAGGACGGGTCGATATCGTCGACCTGGGCCTCGGTCTTTTGCGCCTCGGGTTCGCCGCGAAGGCGCGCCATGCGGGCGCGGGCCTCTTCCGAGCGCCTTTGCGCGTCGTTGTCGGTGTCCTGCAGGCCCAGTTCCTGCTGCGTCTCGACCGTGCCGCGATTGTCCATCTCGCGCGCGCGGTATTCGCGTTCGGCTTCTTGGCGCAGGACGTCGGCCACGGCGGGGTCTATCTCGCGGCGTTTCGGTTCCGCAGGCGGGTCATCGTGGTCTGCGGCCGGGAAATACTCTTCTTCGCCGGAGGCATCGTCCCCGTCATCTTCGGCGCTGTCGGAGTCATAGCTGTCGGGGGCATAATGCTCCGCGTCGTCCGGCTCGGCGCCATAGTCGTCCGCATCGTCCTGCCAGGGAGGGTCGCTGCTCGGCACCGTGTCGGTTGCGGGAGCGGCGGTTTCCTCTTCGACAAGGTCCTCGGGCGCGTGATCCGGATGATGCTGAAACCATGTCGAGCCGCAGTCGGAACACTGCACGTCGCGACCTGTTTCGGGAATGACTTCCGTGGGAACTTCGTATTGCGCCCCGCAATTTGGGCATATCAACCGCATCTTGCCACCCGCTGCCTTCGCCTGACCGGCATATCCGTGCTTTTTGTTCCGCAAACCTTACGCAGAAATACCCGACCGGAAAAGAGGCAATAGGGTAAGTGCCGTAGTCGTTGCACAAGTGTGTCCTGTGGGGCATGAAGGGCAAAATGCATTGGGGGCCGAAGTGATCGAGCTGGAAAACGTCGCCTACAGCTATGGCGGGGGGGAACTGCTGAGTGACATCTCGCTCAAGCTCCAGGCCGGGTCGTTTCACTTTCTGACCGGCCCGTCGGGCGCGGGCAAGACGACCTTGCTGAAACTCTGTTACGGGGCGCTGATGCCCACCGCGGGCGAGGTGCGCCTGTTCGACACAGACGTGCGCGCGATGGAACGCGACGACATCGCCTATGCCCGCCGCCGGATCGGGGTGGTGCACCAGGATTGCCAGTTCCTGGATCACCTGAGCGTAGCCGACAACATCTCGTTGCCCCTGATGGTGTCCGGGCGCGACCTGCTGAACGAGTCCGCGAACCTCAAGGAACTGATCGGCTGGGTCGGGCTGAAATCGCGGGCCGACGCGCTGCCGCCGGAGCTGTCGGGGGGCGAGCGGCAACGGGCGGCGCTGGCGCGCGCCATCATCATGTCGCCCGATGCCGTGCTGGCGGACGAGCCCACGGGCAACGTCGACTGGGAGATGTCCCAGCGCCTGCTGCGGCTGCTGATCGAACTTAACCGCATGGGCAAGACGATCATGGTCGCGACCCATGACCTTGCGCTGATCCGCGCCGCCAAGAGCCACGTGCAGGCGCGTGTCCTGCGCATCTCGAACCGGCGGCTGCAACTGGCGGGGGCGGACCTGTGAAGGTGGATTTCACCCGAGTGACCGAGTTCATCGTCGGCGACACGCAGGCCGACCGGGTTGTGCCGCCGACTGGCTTTACCGCGTCGCTGACGCTGTTCAGCGCGGCGGCGATGGCGTTCCTGGCCGTCTTCGCCCTGGCGCTTTCGATGGCGACCGGGCGGCTGGCCGATCGCTGGGGCTCGGAACTGGCACGGTCCTCGACGATCCGCATTTCCGCGCCCGAAGGACAGATGGCGGCGCAGACGGCGGCGACATTGAAGATATTGGAAACGACCAAGGGCGTCGCTTCGGCCCGGGCGCTGGAGCCCGATGAACAGCGCGCCCTGCTGGAGCCCTGGTTCGGACCCGACCTGCCGGTGGACACGCTGCCCATTCCGCAACTGATCGAAGTGATCGAGGAGGGCGAGGGCTTTGACGCCGGCGGGCTGCGTCTGCGTCTGGCGGCCGACGTTCCGGGGGCGGTGCTGGATGATCACACGCGCTGGCGCAGGCCGCTTGTCAGCGCGGCCACGCGGCTGCGGATGCTGGGCTACATCTCGATCCTTCTGATCGGGGCGGCGACGGCGGCGATGATCACGCTGGCGGCCAATGCCGCGCTGGCGGCGAACACGCAGGTGATCGGCGTGCTGCGCCTCGTGGGCGCGCGCGACACCTATATCGCCCAGGCCTTCGTGCGGCGCTTTACCCTTAGGGCCCTGACCGGGGCGGCGGTGGGCACCGCGCTGGCGGGGCTGGCTGTTTTCCTGTTGCCCGCCGCGCAGGACGAAGGCGGGTTCCTGACCGGACTGGGCTTTCGCGGCTGGCAATGGGTGTGGCTGTTGCTGATACCGCCGCTGGCGGCCGGAGTGGCCTTTTCCGCGACCCAGGCGGCGGCGCGCAAGACGCTGAAGGACACGCCATGAGACACGCGTTGCAATGGGTCAGATCGGCGATCTTCGTGGGCCAGATCTATTTCATGATGCTGCCCATCGGGATCGTGTTCCTGCCCTGGGCGCTGGTGTCCTCGCGGGGCGCGAACGCCGCCTGCAAGGCGTGGTGCGCCTGGGTCCGCTGGACCGCGCGCTGGATGGTGGGGCTGAAGACCGAAGTGCGCGGCACACCGCCCACGCAGGAATGCCTGATCGTCGCCAAGCACCAGTCTTTCTTGGATATTATCCTGATATTCGCCAGTGTTCCGACCGGCAAGTTCATCATGAAACGCGAGCTGATGTATGCCCCGATCATCGGGCAATACGCGCTGAAACTGGGCTGCGTGCCCGTGGACCGGGGCAAGCGCAGCCAGGCGATCAAGAAGATGATTGCCGATGTCGGCCGGGGGCGTCTGCGGCCAGGGCAGCTGATCATCTACCCGCAGGGCACGCGCATCGCGCCCGGGGTGAAGGCGCCCTACAAGATCGGCTCGGCAATCCTGTATCAGGAGATGGCGCAGGACTGCGTTCCCGTGGCGACGAATGTCGGGCTGGTCTGGCCACGCAAGGGCGTGATGCGGCGGCCCGGAACGGGGGTGGTGGAGTTCCTGCCGGCGATCGAGGCGGGGTTGCCCAAGGAGGAATTCATGGCGCGGCTGGAGCAGACGATCGAGACCAATTCCAACCGGCTGATGCGCGAAGCGGGGTTCGATCCGGATGAAGTTCATTAACGATATCAAGGCGCTGGAGGCGCTTTACGGAACGCCTGCCGTCGCCAGCACGCGCAAGGTGGTGCATCGGCTGACGCCGCTTTACCGGAAATGGATCATGACCTCGCGCTATTGCGTGCTGACTACGGTCGGCCCGGACGGCACCGATGGCAGCCCGCGCGGCGACGATGGCCCGGTGGTGCTGGACTTGGACGAGACGACCCTGGCGATGCCCGACTGGCGCGGAAACAACCGTCTGGATTCACTGAGGAATATCGTGTCGGACGGGCGTGTGTCATGCATGTTCATGGTGCCCGGATCAAACACTGTGGTGCGGGTGAACGGCACCGCGAAGCTGACCGCCGACGAAGGGTTGCGCGCCCGGTTCGAGCGACAGGGCAAGCATCCGGCGACGGTGATCGTGATCGCGATTTCCGAGATCTACAGCCAGTGCGCCCGCGCCACCGTCCGGGCCGGTCTGTGGAGCCGGGACGACAGCGAGGGACTGCCGACAGTGGGCGAGTTGCTGGCTGAGGCCTCGGGCGGAGACGAGGGCGGCGCGGAGTATGACGCCGGCTGGAGCGCCCGGGCGGCGAAGACGATGTGGTAGGTGAGGTGTGAAGGGTTAACGGGCGAAAATCCACGTCGGTATCGCGTCGGTATTCGGGTGGCATCGCGTCGGTATTTTTTCGAGGCGGCAAAGGTTTACAGACCGTGCGATCGGAATGGGCGGACGTGGGTTTTCACCCACCCTACGAGGTCCCGGATCAGGTCCGGGACGGGTAAGCACCAGGTGGCGCGGTCAGGCTTAGTATTCGTTGATCGTGACGCCTCGGGCCCTCAACGTGGCCAAGACTTCATCCGCCTCTGGCGCGTGGTCCGTCGTGAAGTACCGGAACTTTCGCAGCTTGGGCAGTTGCAGAAGTGCGTCCCAGTTGCGCCAGGGTCTGCCGATCAGCCCGAGGTCCAGCACCTCGAGCTTGGGGGCGCGGAGATAGGCGGCCAGATCATTGGCGTCGTGCATCGCGGAAAATCCGAACACCCGCAGATTGGGCAGAAGCGCCAGGTCGGCGAGGCTGTCGATGTCGAAATCTTCGGTTTCGCCGCCCCAGAAGGTGAAGATCCAGCCGTAAATATCCAAGCCGCCGTCGAACCAGAGTTCCTCGACCGCGGCCAGATGCGCGGCGGTCAGGGGGTACTGGCGGAAGTAGCTGAGGAACGCGCGGTTCAGGGTGTAGCCGTCGCGTTCGTAATCGTACTGGCCCTTGCTGAGCCGGTCCTGAAACGTCCACTCGTCGCCCAGATCGAGCGTGCCATTCGACATCAGGGCGTCGATCACAGCCAGCTTGAAGTTGGGATCTGCAAAAGGCGCGTGGTCCTTTTGCAGATCCGCGACGGGAACCCAATCGCGCATGTCAGCTGTGGATCGGGCCGTCGCCGCAGGCCAGAGCCGCTTCGCGCACGGCTTCGGAATAGGTCGGATGGGCGTGGCAGGTCAGGGCCAGGTCCTCGGCCGCGGCGCCGAATTCCATGGCGACGCAGATCTCGTGGATCAAATCGCCGGCCATCGGGCCGATGATATGCGCGCCGAGGATGCGGTCGGTTTCCTTGTCCACGAGGATCTTGACGAACCCGTCGGCGGCAAAATTCGCCTTGGCCCGTCCATTGCCCATGAAGGAGAACTTGCCGGCCTTGTATGCGCGGCCTTCTTCCTTCAGTTCCTCCTCGGTCTTGCCGACGGCGGCGACCTCGGGGTGGGTGTAGATCACGCTGGGAATGACGCCGTAGTTCACGTGGCCATGCTGGCCCGCGATGACGCAAGCGGCGGCCATGCCCTCGTCTTCGGCCTTGTGGGCCAGCATCGGGCCCGAGATACAGTCGCCGATGGCGTAGACGCCCTTGACGTTGGTCTGCCAGTGGTCGTCGGTCTTGATCTGGCCGCGCTCGGTCATTTCGACTCCAAGGCTGTCCAGTCCTAGCCCGTCGGTGAACGGCTTGCGCCCCGTGGAGACCAGCACGACGTCGGCATCGAGCGTCTCCTCGCTGTCGTCCTTGCGCAGCTTGTAGGTGACCTTGGCCTTGGTCTTCATCGCCTCGACGCCTTGCACGGCGGCGCCCATGATGAAGTTCAGCCCCTGCTTTTTCAGCAGCTTGTGGAAGTTCTTCTGTACCTCGCCATCCATGCCGGGGGTGACATGGTCGAGATATTCCACGACCGTCACCTCGGAGCCGAGGCGGGAATAAACCGAGCCAAGCTCCAGCCCGATGACGCCGGCGCCGATGACGACCAGCTTTTTCGGCACCTTGGGCAGTTCCAGCGCGCCGGTCGAGGAGACCACGGTTTTCTCGTCGATCTCGACGCCCGGAAGCGTGCTGACCTCGGAGCCGGTGGCGATGATGATGTTCTTGGCCTCGTGCGTGTCGTCGCCGACCTTGACCTTGCCCGCCTCGGGGATGGAGCCCCAGCCCTTGAGCCAGTCGATCTTGTTCTTCTTGAACAGGAACTCGATGCCCTTGGTGTTCTGGCCGATGGTTTCGTCCTTGTAGGACAGCATCTGTTTCCAGTCGACAGACGGGCTTTTGCCCTTGAGGCCCATGGCGGCGAAGTTGTGCTCGGCCTCGTGCAGCATGTGCGACGCGTGCAGGAGCGCCTTGGAGGGAATGCAGCCCACATTCAGGCAGGTGCCGCCCAGGGTTTCGCGGCCCTCGACGCAGGCGGTTTTCAGGCCAAGCTGGGCGCAGCGGATCGCGGCGACATAGCCGCCGGGGCCGGAGCCGATTACGATGACGTCATAGGATGCCATTTGATATTCTCCTTCGCGTGTCGGGCGTGTTGGTCCCGAACCTATGCTTTTTGTGGTGCGGTGTCACGACGCGGGCGGGGCGCAGTCGGGCACGGTTTTGAGGATTTCGTGCAGAAGGTCCGTCCACTCGGCGTCGGGGTTGTTCTCCATGAAGCCGATGGCGGGGATGAAAGCGTTCTGGAAACCGGGGTGGAAGGTTTCGCCATCCGACCACCAGGGCGTGATGGTGCCGCTGACCAGGGTGAAGTCGATGGTCTTGCCCGGCAGGTCGACGCGGGTGATCTGGAAACAGCCGTCGGCTTCGCCTTTGGGGGCGCCGTCGGTGAAGGTGTTGGTCTTGCTGTCGTAGTCGCGGTGCATGACGAAGAATGAGCCTTCCTCGATGACGAACTCGGCGGCGGCGGGCGTGGCGGCAAGTGCGAGGGCGAGGGCGAGGGACAGGGGACGGATCATAGCAGCGCGGCCAGGAACATGAGGGCGGTCGCGGCGAAGCCCACCAGCCAGATCAGCGACCGCCAGGGGCGCAGGCCCAGGTAATAGGCCGGGATATAGGCGATGCGGGCAATGAGGTACGCCCAGGCGCAGGCGGTGGTGACCCAGGTGGACTGGCCCGAGACGGCGATCACGACGCAGGCGATGGTGAAGAGGATCAGCCCTTCGAAATGGTTGTCCATCGCGCGGCCCAGCCGGGCGGTGCGGTCGGACATCTGCCGCGAGGGTTCGCGGTCGCGCGCCGAGGTGGTGTAGCCGGGGCCGAGCTCCATGTTGGCGGGCACGGCGTAGAGGGCGAATTGCACCACCTGTAGAAGGGCGGCGAGCGTGAGGACAGTCAGTTCGGGGGTCATGCGGTTTGGATCGCCTCTGCTATGGCCTCGGCCTTGGCGTCGAACGTGCCTGTGCGGGCCGAGGGGTGGGGCGCGCGGATATGCGGCACGTTGAAATGGTTCAGCACCCGGGCGGCATCGTGGCCGAGCGCGATGGGGCGGCGGCCGAGACGCTCAAACTGGCCGATGGCCTCCCAGCTTGCGCGGGCATGGGCCGGGGGGATGGTGGAGGAGCGCTGCGGCGTGAGCAGGTGGAAGACCGGGGTGATGTAGATATCGGCGCGGGTGAGGTCCAGTAGCGCCAACACCTTGTCGATCACGCGGTTGAAGGGGTTGGTGGAGAGGTAGCCTTGCCGCGTGAGTTCCGCGCGGTGGCGGCGGACGGAGGGCGCGTCGAGCCAGTCCTTGGACACCAGCATGGGGCCGGTTAGGCTGCCGGAGGTCATCTGGATGGGCGAGACGTACTCGCCGTCGAAGCCTTCCTCGGCCAGCGTCGGGTAGTCCGGCAGGCGGAAGGCGCGGCGTGCGGCGACGGCGCGGGCGTATCCGGCGGCGTGGGTCATCCGTGGGTCGCGTCCCGGGCTTGACCCGGGACCTCTGCGTGGGCGAGAGGCCCCGGCTCGGGGGCCGGGGCGGGTCGCTCTTGGTTCATGCCGTCTCCAGCATGTGGGAGGCCGCGGGGCCATGGCCCAGCCCGGTTTCCTTGTCGACCCAGGCCTTGGCGCGGGCGACGTCGTTGACGTCGAAGAGGACCCAGCGGGTGCCCGTGCCCTCGCGCCACATCTGAAGCTGGGTGAGACCGGCATTGGCCCGATCCTCGGCATGGGAGTCGTGGGCGCCTTGGTCGAAGCTGTCGTAGCGGAGGAGGAGTTGGGTGGTCATGGAAGTCCCCTTTGCGCCTCATGTTTGGGAATGGTGGGGTGAAACCCCACCCTACGCGGACCCGTAGGGTGGGTGAAAACCCACGCGGGCCTTTACAAATCCATCAGCAACCGCCGCGGATCCTCCAGCGCGTCTTTCACACGCACCAGGAAGGTCACGGCGCCCTTGCCGTCGACGATGCGGTGGTCGTAGCTGAGGGCGAGATACATCATCGGCCGGGCCTTGATCTCGCCGTTGACCACCATGGGGCGTTCCTGGATCTTGTGCATCCCCAGGATACCCGATTGCGGGGGGTTGAGGATGGGCGAGGACATCAGCGAGCCGTAGACGCCGCCGTTGGAGATGGTGAAGGTGCCGCCCTGCATTTCGGCCATGCTGAGCTTGCCGTCGCGGGCGCGGGCGCCTTTTTCGGCGATGGCTTTCTCGATATCGGCGAACCCGAGCGCATCGGCGTCGCGGATCACGGGGACCACGAGGCCGGTGGGCGTGCCGGTGGCGATGCCCATGTGCACGAAGTTCTTGTAGACGATATCGGTGCCGTCGATTTCGGCGTTGACCTCTGGCACCTCTTTCAGCGCGTGGCAGCAGGCCTTGGTGAAGAAGGACATGAAGCCCAGTTTCACGCCGTGCTTCTTGGCGAACTCGTCCTTGTACTGGTTCCGCAGGGCCATCACTTCGGTCATGTCCACCTCGTTATAGGTGGTGAGCATGGCGGCGGTGTTCTGGCTGTCCTTGAGGCGGCGGGCGATGGTCTGGCGCAGACGGGTCATCTTGACCCGTTCCTCGCGGCTGGCATCTTCGGCCGACACGGGCGCGCGGGGCGCCTGTGCGGGCGCCGACGAGGCGGCGGGCGCGGCGCTGCTGGCGGCGGACACCGCCTTGGCGACATCCTCCTTCATCACGCGGCCGTCGCGGCCCGAGCCCTGTACCTGGTCGCGGCTGACGCCCTTTTCGGCCATCGCCTTTTTCGCCGAGGGCGCATCCTCGATATCGCGGCCCGGAGGCGGGGCGGTATATTGCCCGCCATTGGCGGTGGCCGGGTCATCGCCCTTCGCCTCGTCCGCGTCGCCGTCGGGGCGCTCAGCCGGTTCCACGGCACCGTCGGCACCGCCCGACAGGACGGCGAGCTTGCCGTTGGCCTGAACGGTGTCGCCTTCATTCGCGAGAATCTCGGTCAGCGTGCCGGCGGCGGGCGAGGGGACCTCGACCGAGACCTTGTCGGTTTCAAGCTCGCACAGCATCTCGTCCTGGCTGACATTGTCGCCGACCTTCTTGAACCAGGTCGAGACGGTGGCCTCGGACACGGATTCTCCCAGCGTGGGCACCATCACGTCGATGTTGCCGCCGCCGCCCGAGTCGCCGTCCTTGTCGCCACTGTCGCCGCCGGATTTGGCGGGTGCGGGCTCGGGTTTCTTCTCTTCCTTCTTCTCGGCCTTCTTGGGCGCGCTGTCGGATCCGCTGTCGCCTTCGGACAGGGTGGCCAGCAGGGCGTCGACGCCCACGGTCTCGCCCTCTTGCGCGACGATCTCGGCCAGTGTGCCGGCGGCGGGCGAGGGCACCTCGACGGTGACCTTGTCGGTTTCCAGCTCGCACAGCATCTCGTCGGCCTCGACCGTGTCGCCGGCCTTTTTGAACCAGGTGGCGACGGTGGCTTCGGTCACGGATTCGCCCAGCGTGGGCACGCGTACTTCGGTGGTCATTACGTGTTATCCTTCGATCGTCAGCGCGGAATCGACCAGCGCTTCTTGTTGGGCCTTGTGTTGGCTTGCGAGGCCCGTTGCGGGCGAGGCGGAGGCCTGTCGCCCGACATAGACGGGCCGGGTGTGCTTGGCCTTGATGCGTTGCAGCACCCATTCGATGTTGGGCTCGATGAAGCTCCAGGCGCCCTGGTTCTTGGGCTCTTCCTGGCACCAGACCATCTCGGCCTTCTTGAAGCGCTCGAGCTCCTTGACCATCGAGATGGCCGGGAACGGGTAGAACTGTTCGACACGCATCAGGTAGACATCGTCGAGGCCGCGCTTGTCGCGTTCTTCCAAAAGGTCGAAATAGACCTTGCCCGAGCACATGACGACGCGCTTGATCTTGTCGTCCGATTTCAGCTTGAGCTCGGAATTGCCGTATTCGGCATCGTCCCACAGAACCCGGTGGAAGCTGCTGCCCGAGGTGAACTCCTCGGCCTTGGAGATGCACATCTTGTGACGCAGAAGCGATTTCGGCGTCATCAGGATGAGCGGCTTGCGGTAGGTGCGGTGCAGCTGCCGGCGCAGGATGTGGAAATAGTTCGCCGGGGTCGAGCAGTTGGCGACGATCCAGTTGTCCTGTCCGCACATCTGCAGGAAGCGTTCGAGCCGCGCCGAGGAGTGCTCGGGCCCCTGGCCTTCGTAGCCGTGGGGCAGAAGGCAGACGAGGCCCGACATGCGCAGCCACTTCGATTCGCCCGAAGAGATGAACTGGTCGAACATGATCTGGGCGCCGTTGGCGAAATCGCCGAACTGCGCTTCCCACAGGGTCAGCGCGTTGGGCTCGGACAGGGTATAGCCATACTCGAAGCCCAGGACGGCGTACTCGGAGAGCATCGAGTCGATGACCTCGTACTGCGCCTGGCCTTCGCGGATGTGGTTGAGCGGGTAGTAGCGCTCTTCCGAGTCCTGGTCGACGAGGCCGGAATGCCGCTGGCTGAACGTGCCGCGGGTGCTGTCCTGCCCGGCCAGCCGCACGCGGTAGCCTTCGGTCAGCAGCGAGCCGAACGCGATTGCCTCGGCGGTGGCCCAGTCGAAGCCTTCGCCGGTCTCGAACATCCTGGCCTTCGTCTCCAAGAGGCGCGACACGGTCTTGTGCAGCGGCGTGCCCTCGGGCGGGGTGGTCAGGGCGCGGCCGATCTCGGCCAGGGTCTTTTTCTTGATGGCGGTTTCGCCGCGCTGGTAATCCTCGTCCTTGCTGTCGAGATGGGACCACTTGCCGTCCAGCCAGTCGGCCTTGTTCGGGCGGTATTCCTTGCCGGCCTCGAACTCGTCGGCAAGGTAGGACTGGAACGCGGCCTTCATGTCGTCGATCTCGCCCTCGGGGATGAGCCCGTCCTTGACCAGCCGCTCGGTGTAGAGCGAGAGCGTGGTCTTCTGCGACTTGATCTTCTTGTACATGATCGGGTTGGTGAACATCGGCTCGTCGCCTTCGTTGTGACCGAAGCGGCGGTAGCAGATGATGTCGATCACCACGTCCTTGCGGAACTTCTGGCGGAACTCGGTGGCGACCTTGGCGGCGTGCACGACCGCCTCGGGATCGTCGCCGTTGACGTGGAAAATGGGCGCCTCGACCATCAGGGCGATATCCGTGGGATAGGGCGAGGAGCGCGAGAAGTGCGGCGCGGTGGTGAACCCGATCTGGTTGTTCACGACGAGGTGCATGGTGCCGCCGGTCTTGTGGCCCTTCAGCCCCGAGAGGCCGAAGCATTCGGCGACGACGCCCTGGCCCGCGAAGGCCGCGTCGCCATGCAGCAGGAGCGGCATGACGGCGGTGCGTTCCTTGTCGGCCAGCTGGTCCTGCTTGGCGCGGGATTTGCCCAGCACCACCGGGTTCACCGCCTCGAGGTGGCTGGGGTTGGCGGTGAGGGAAAGGTGCACGGTGTTGCCGTCGAATTCGCGGTCCGACGAGGCGCCGAGGTGGTATTTCACGTCGCCCGAGCCGTCCACGTCCTCGGGCTTGAACGATCCGCCCTGGAACTCGTTGAAGATGGCGCGGTAGGGCTTGCCCATGACGTTGGCCAGCACGCTGAGGCGGCCCCGGTGGGGCATCCCGATGACGATCTCCTTCAGGCCCAGCTGACCGCCGCGCTTGATGATCTGTTCCATCGCGGGGATCACCGCCTCGCCGCCATCGAGGCCGAAGCGCTTGGTGCCCATGTATTTCACATGCAGGTATTTCTCGAAGCCCTCGGCCTCGACCAGCTTGTTCAGGATCGCCTTGCGGCCCTCGCGGGTGAAGGTGATTTCCTTGTCGTAGCCCTCGATGCGTTCCTTCAGCCAGGCGCTCTCTTCGGGGTCGGAAATGTGCATGTACTGCAGGGCGAAGGTGCCGCAATAGGTGCGCTTGACGATCTCGAGGATCTCGCGGATCGAGGCGACCTGCAGGCCCAGCACGTTGTCGATGAAGATGGGCCGGTCCATGTCGGCATCGGTGAAGCCGTAGGATTTCGGGTCAAGCTCGGGGCGGTCGGGGCTCTCGCGCAGGCCCAGCGGGTCGAGATCGGCCGCCAGGTGGCCCCGGATGCGGTACGCGCGGATCAGCATGAGGGCGCGGACGGAATCGAGCACGGCGCGTTTCACGGCGTCGTCCGAGACCTCGATGCCTTTCTCGGCGGCCTTCGACTTGATCTTGTCGCCGGCCTGGCGCGCCTCGACTTCGGTCGGGTAGTCGCCGGTCAGCGCGCTGGTGAGATCGTCTGCGGGCTGCGGCGGCCAGTCGGGGCGCGCCCAGCTTGGCCCGGCGGCCTCTTTCTTGACGTCCGTATCCCCGTCGCCCAGTTCCCGGAAGAAGGCCTGCCAGGCCTCGTCGACCGCATTGGGGTCGTTGGCGTATCGCGCGTAAAGCTGTTCGAGATACTCCGCGTTATGCCCCTGCATGAAGCTGGAGGCGTGGAACTGGTCGTTGGGGGATTGGTCGGTCATTGGAATCTACTCCGGATTGCTGTTCGCGCAGCGAAAGAACACTGTGTTCCCTTTGGCTTCGGCTACGGTGCCCTCGGCACCAACATGGACGCAGATCTGGCCCAGAAAATTTGCCAATTTGTTTTCGGTAACATGGTCACGGACCCTTACCTTGTACCATGGAGTCACACCATCACTTGGACGCGCGCTGCGAGAAATCCAGCCCACGCCTTCGGGATGGGGAATCTCAATGATGGCGCAATCAATAGTCTGTATGATCGGTTCTCTTACGCCGCCGAGCCAGCCTATTCCAGCTCGGCAGGTCTTGTCGCCCTGGCCTTCGTGTAGGACCGGCCAGGGATCCTCGCCGGCCCAAGAGGTGACAGGCGAAAGTGAAGCCAAAGCAAGACAGGCACACAGGATGCGGAATGCACCAAGCACGTTCGATACAGTCTTCGCCAACACCTGCGGACAATGGGCTTCCATCCCTTGCCCCAGATTGGAGGCGACTGCCTGCGCGTGTGCCTGCCCGCTGATCACTTCCCGATCGCCTTCAGCACGGCTTCGCCCAGTCCCGCGGGGGATTCGGCGACGGTGATGCCGGCGGATTTCATGGCTTCGATCTTGTCGTCGGCGCCGCCCTTGCCGCCGGCGACGATGGCGCCGGCGTGGCCCATGCGGCGGCCCGGAGGGGCGGTGCGGCCCGCGATGAAGCCGGCGCAGGGCTTGGAGCGGCCTTTCTTGGCCTCGTCCTTGAGGAACTGCGCGGCGTCTTCCTCGGCGCTGCCGCCGATCTCGCCGATCATGATGATCGATTCCGTCTCGTCATCGGCAAGGAACCATTCCAGCACGTCGATATGCTCGGTCCCCTTGATCGGGTCGCCGCCGATGCCGACGCAGGTGGACTGGCCGAGGCCCACATCCGACGTCTGCTTCACGGCCTCGTATGTGAGCGTGCCGGAGCGCGAGACCACGCCGACCGAGCCGCGCTTGTGGATGTGGCCGGGCATGATGCCGATCTTGCAGGCGTCGGGCGTGATGATGCCGGGGCAGTTGGGGCCGATGAGGACAGAGCTGCTGCCTTCGAGTGCGCGTTTGACGCGCATCATGTCCAGAACCGGGATGCCTTCGGTGATGCAGACGATGAGGGGGATCTCGGCGTCGATGGCCTCGAGGATCGAATCCGCGGCGAAGGGCGGCGGCACGTAGATGACCGAGGCGTTGGCGCCGGTCTCGTGCATCGCTTCGTGGACCGAGTTGAAGACCGGCAGGTCGAGATGCGTCTGGCCGCCCTTGCCGGGGGTGACGCCCCCGACCATTTGCGTGCCATAGGCGATCGCCTGCTCGGTGTGGAAGGTGCCTTGCGACCCGGTCAGGCCCTGGCAGATGACTTTGGTGTTCTTGTCGACGAGGACGGCCATTGTGGCGTTCTCCTTAATTCAATCTTGGGAAAGGTGGGTTAAAAACCCACCCTACGAGGCTCAGCCCTTGACGGCTTTGACGATCTTCTGGGCGCCGTCCTTGAGGTCGTCGGCGGCGATCACGTCGAGGCCGGAGGTGTTGATGATCTCCTTGCCTTTCTCCACGTTCGTGCCTTCGAGCCGGACCACCAGCGGGACCTGAAGCCCGACTTCCTTGACGGCGGCGACCACGCCCTCGGCGATCACGTCGCAGCGCATGATGCCGCCGAAGATGTTCACCAGGATGCCCTTCACCTGCGGGTCGGAGGTGATGATCTTGAACGCCTCGGTCACCTTGTCCTTGGTGGCGCCGCCGCCCACGTCGAGGAAGTTGGCGGGCTCGGCGCCGTAGAGCTTGATGATGTCCATCGTCGCCATCGCCAGCCCCGCGCCGTTGACCATGCAGCCGATCTCGCCATCCAGCGCGATGTAGTTGAGGTCGTATTTCGACGCCTCCAGCTCCTTGGGGTCTTCTTCCGTGGTGTCGCGCAGCTCGGCGATGTCGGAATGGCGGTAGACCGCGTTGGAATCGAAACCCATCTTGGCGTCGAGACACTTCAGCTCGTTGCTCTCGGTCAGGATCAGCGGGTTGATCTCGAGCATCTCCATGTCCTTTTCCAGGAACATCTGGTAAAGCGTGCCCATCAGCTTGACGCATTGCTTCACCGCCGCGCCCTCGAGCTCGAGCATGAAGGCGATGCGGCGGCCATGAAACGGCTGGTAGCCGGTGGCGGGATCGACGCTCAGGCTGAGGATCTTCTCGGGCGTCTTCTCGGCCACTTCCTCGATATCCATGCCGCCCTCGGTGGAGGCGACGAAGCTGACGCGGGAGGTCACCCGGTCGACCAGGAGCGCCAGGTAGAATTCCTTGGCGATGGCCGCGCCTTCCTCGATATAGATCCGGCCCACCTGCTTGCCGGCGTCGCCGGTCTGCTTGGTCACCAGCGTGCGGCCCAGCATCTTCTTGGCTTCCTCGGCGGCCTCGGACACCGACTTGGTGATCCGCACGCCGCCCTTGTCGCCGGCGCCTTCCTCCTTGAAGCTGCCCTTGCCGCGGCCGCCGGCATGGATCTGCGCCTTGACCACCCAGACGGGACCGTCAAGCTCGCCCGCCGCCGTCTTCGCCTCCTCCGCGCGCAACACGACACGCCCGTCCGATACAGGCGCCCCGTAAGAGCGCAGCAAGGCCTTCGCCTGGTATTCATGGATGTTCATGCAGAGTTCCCATCTTTCTGTGCGTTTGCCTCTGGTATAGCCATAGGTTGAAGCGGGACTTAACCCCTTTCGTGCCACGGCCCGCTTTTTGCGGCGAATTTCCGCCTTTTGTGATCACACGATTTTATGCTGTGATCACAAATCAGGGCGTTGATATGCAAGACGAATCGCGCGCGCGCGGGCAGAGGGGCGTCCTGGCCGTCGGCGCGAGAAGAGCGCGATACCGCCGGCCCGGGGCCGACGCAGCGGGAAGCGTGCGGTGCAATGACAGGTCCGAACGGACCGTCCCGGCGACACTTCTGCAAAGGAAAACGCGCGGGCCAGGACGGTCCGCGCGTTCGGAGTTGAAACTGTGTGCCGGGGGTCAACCGAGCGAGCTGTCGATGCCCTTGCATGCCTCGACGAGGCCTTTCACGGCCTTGACGGAGGTGTCGAACATCTCCTGCTCGTCCTTGTTGAGCTTGATGTTGACGATCTTCTCGATGCCGCCCGCGCCGATCACGGTGGGCACGCCCACATACATGCCCTTCAGCCCGAATTCGCCGTCGCAATGGGCGGCGCAGGGCAGGACGCGTTTCTGGTCCTTGAGGTAGGCTTCGGCCATTTCGATGGCAGAGGTCGCGGGGGCGTAGAAGGCCGAGCCGGTCTTCAGCAGGCCGACGATCTCGGCGCCGCCGTCGCGGGTACGCTGGACGATCGCGTCGAGTTTTTCCTGCGTGGTCCAGCCCATGTCGACAAGGTCGGGCAGGGGGATGCCGGCGACGGTGGAGTAGCGCACGCAGGGCACCATCGTGTCGCCGTGGCCGCCCAGCACGAAGGCGCTGACGTCCTTCATCGAGACGCCGAATTCCAGGCTGAGGAAGTGGCGGAAGCGGGCGCTGTCGAGCACGCCGGCCATGCCGCAGACCTTTTCGGCGGGCAGGCCGGAGAACTTCTGCAGGGCCCAGACCATCGCGTCGAGCGGGTTGGTGATGCAGATGACGAAGGCGTCGGGGGCGTTGGCGGCGATGCCTTCGCCCACGGATTTCATGACTTTGAGGTTGATGCCCAGGAGGTCGTCGCGGCTCATGCCCGGCTTGCGCGGGACACCGGCGGTGACGATGCAGACGTCGGCGCCGGCGATGTCGGCATAGTCCTGCGTGCCCTTGAGCGCGGCGTCGAAGCCCTCGGCCGGGCCGGATTCGGCGATGTCGAGCGCCTTGCCCTCGGGGGTGCCTTCGGCAATGTCGAACAGGACGACGTCGCCCAGTTCCTTGATGGCGGCGAGATGCGCAAGCGTGCCGCCGATTTGTCCCGCGCCGATGAGGGCGATCTTGGGTCTGGCCATGGAAATTGATCTCCGGTGGGTTTGATTTCGCGCTACGGGGTAGTCGCAAACCGGGGTCAATTCAAGGGTGCTGCGCCGCGGCGCGACGGCGGCGGTCGGGCAAGGCGCCACGATGGGGTCAAAAGCGACTGAAATCTCAGGTGTTTAGGGCGAGCGCCCCGAGAGGCGCGAGATGTATCGAATTGAGTGCGCCGCCATGACGGCCCGCGCTGCGGCCCGAGCGGCGAATCTGGCGCGCGGGCGACGGGCCGCCCGCGTCCGGCCAAGGCCCGGATCAGGCGTCGTCGCCGTCGATCGGCAGCCCCTCGTCCAGCGTCTCGAACGACTGGCCGCTGGCGACAAGGCAGGTGGTTCCATGCGCCGAGGTCACCGTGATCGTCCAGGTGCCGGTCGTGGTGGAGGCGAACACCTCGACCACCGCGTTGTTGGGCCCGAGCCCGATGGATTGCCGCGTTTCGCCGTATTTGGAGGCGAGCCGGTCGACGACCGTATCGCGCGGTGCGCAACTCGCGGCGATGGCGGGACCGGACAGACCCATGGCCAGAAGCGTGGCGAACATCATCAGTTTGGTCTTCATCGTCTTACCCTTTCAAAGCTGGGTCCCTGCCGTATCTGTGCCGAGAGCGTGCGGATGAGGGTATCAAGATATGGTTAACGGAGGGTTCGCAGGCCGGCGGATGCCCTTGCGCGACGGCAATTTCTGCATCGCGGCGAGAAAGGTCTTGAACTTTCGTTCCAAAAATGGCGAATTCCCGCGCAAGAAAATTTCGACCAGCCAGCGGGGCACGCCATGGACCTTTCGACCCATCCCTACCGATCCGTTCTTTATATTCCCGGCTCCAAGGAACGGGCGCTGGACAAGGCGCGCACCCTGCCCACCGACGCGATCATCTTTGACCTGGAGGATGCCGTGGCGCCCGACGCCAAGGCCGAGGCGCGCGCGACGCTGGCGCAGGCGCTGAGCGACGGCGGCTACGGCAACCGCGTGAAGGTCGTGCGGATCAACGCGCTGACCACCGAATGGGGGTTCGAGGATGCCCGCGTGCTGGGTGATGCGGGGGCGGACGTGATCCTGCAGCCCAAGGTGAACACCTATGCGGATGTCGACAACCTGTCGGATCTGATCGGCACCGAGATTCCGATCTGGACGATGATGGAGACGCCCGCCAGCGTGTTCAACGCCCGCGAGATCGCCGCGCACCGGCAGGTGACGGGGCTGGTCGCCGGTACGAACGACCTGACCAAGGAGCTGGGCTGTCGTTTCCGCGCCGACCGGATGCCGCTGCTGGCGTCGCTCCAGATGATCGTGATGGCGGCGCGGGCCGCGCGCGGCGTGGTGGCGCTGGATGGTGTCTACAACCGTTTTCGGGATGGCGACGGGCTGAAGCTGGAATGCGAGCATGGGCGCGACCTTGGGTTTGACGGCAAGACGCTGATCCACCCCGACCAGATCGACATCGCAAACACGGCGTTCGCCCCCACGCAATACGAGATCGACACGGCCATGCGTCAGATCGAGGCTTATGAAGAGAGCAAGAAGCAGGGGCAGGGGATTGCCGTGGTGGACGGCCAGATCGTGGAAAACCTGCATGTCGTCGCGGCGCAGCGGACGCTGGCGAAGGCCGAGGCGATTGCACAGATGGCGGCGGAGTAGATCATGGGATTGCTGATCGCAGGCGTGCTGCTTTGGTCGGTGGCGCATTTGTTCAAACGGATCGCGCCGGGGCCGCGGGCGGCGATGGGCAACGCGGGCAAGGCGGTGATCGCCGTGGTGCTGCTGGTCAGTATCTGGATGATGACCAAGGGCTACCAGGCGGCGGATGGCGCGTTCTTCTGGGGGCGGCACCCGATGACGGTGGGGATCAACAACCTGCTGATGCTGCTGTCGGTCTACATGTTCGCGGCCTCGGGGATGAAAACCGCGCTGGCGCGCAGGATGCGGCACCCGATGCTGGGCGCGGTCAAGGTCTGGGCGCTGGCGCACTTGCTGGTGAACGGCGACGTGCCGTCGTTCATCCTGTTCGGCGGGCTGCTGGCCTGGGCGGTGGTCGAGATGATCGTGATCAACAAGTCGCAGCCGGAGTGGGTGCGACCCGACCCGGCGCCGAAATCCAAGGAAATCGCCGCGGCGGTGGGCAGTGTCGTGGTCTACGGCCTGATCGTGGGCGTGCATTACTGGCTGGGCTATCCGGCCTTTGGGTGAGCGTATGAAACTCTATCGATTCCTCTCGGCCGATGACACGTCGGCCTTTTGCCACAAGGTGACCGAGGCGCTGAACAAGGGGTGGGAGCTCTATGGCAGTCCGACCTATGCGTTCGACGCCGCCAACGGCGTGATGCGCTGCGGTCAGGCCGTGGTGAAGGAGGCCGAGGGCACCTATACGCCCGACACCAAGCTGGGAGAGCACTGAGCATGGCCAAGACCAATCCGGGGCGGTTCTTCGAGGATTACACCGTCGGCGACGTGATCCCGCACGCGGTGCCGCGCACCGTGTCGGGGGGGGAACGGGCGCTTTACCATGCGCTTTATCCCGCGCGCCACGCGCTTTACTCCTCGGACGAGTTCGCGCGGGCCTGCGGCCTGCCCGCCAGCCCGATCGACGACCTGGCGGCGTTTCACATCGTTTTCGGCAAGAGCGTGCCGGACATCTCGCTGAACGCGGTGGCGAACCTGGGCTATGCCGAGGCGCGGTGGCTGCGGCCGGTCTATGCCGGGGACACGCTGCGCTCGGAGTCCGAGGTGATCGGGGTCAAGCAGACGTCCAGCGGCAAGACCGGGATCGTCTGGGTGCGCACGACGGGGATCAACCAGCAGGACCTGCCGGTGATGCTGTTCGTGCGCTGGGTGATGGTGCGGAAGAAGGACGTGGACGCGCCCGCACCCGAGCCGGTGGTGCCCGACACCGCGCCGCATGTGGCCCCCGACGACCTGGTCGTTCCAGCAGGGCTGGATTTTTCCAACTATGACATGACCCTGGCTGGCGAGCCGCATCGCTGGGGCGATTACGAGATCGGCGAGACGATCGATCACGTGGACGGCGTGACCATCGAGGAAGCCGAGCACATGATGGCCACGCGTCTGTGGCAGAACACCTCGAAGACCCATTTCGACATCACGCCGCGCGAGGACGGCAAGCGGCTGATCTATGGCGGGCATGTCATCTCGATGGCGCGCGCGCTGAGCTTCAACGGGCTGGCCAATGCGCAGATGATCGCGGCGATCAACGCGGGCAGCCACGCCAACCCCTGCTTTGCCGGGGATACCGTGCGGGCCTGGTCGGAGGTGCTGGACCGCGCCGAGACGGGCGTGCCGGGTGTGGGCGCGCTGCGGCTGCGGCTGGTGGCGACCAAGGGCGGCGAGCCGTTCGGCCTGCGCGGCGAGGACGGCAAGTACCTGCCGCATGTCCTGCTGGACCTGGATTACTGGGCGCTGATGCCGATCTGAGGCCCGGGCGCCGTTCTCGGTTTGTTAAGACATGGTCTGTAGCGTCCTTTCCTGTGCGAAAGGAGGTTGCCATGCCTGATCCAACGCCATTTGAAGGCCCGCAGTTGCGGTGCCTTGTTCTGGAAGACAGTGCCCATGACCAGGAAATGATCCGCCGTGCGATGCGCGGCGCGCGGGTGGAGGCCGAGATCGACTTCGTCCCGACCATCGAAACCGCGCGCAAGGCGCTGTCGCGCTCGCAATACTCGGCCATCCTGTGCGACAACAGCGTGCCCGACGGGTCCGGCAGCGAGTTTGCCGGGGAACTCGCCGGCGCGCCGGAACTGTCGGACGTGCCGATCGTGATCGTGTCGGGCTGGCCCTCGCCCTTCATGTGGGACAAGGCGCGCGCGGCGGGGCTGAGCGTGATCGACAAGACCGACGACCCGATGCGCAAGCTGCGCGATTTCTTCCGCGAGTGCGTGGGAGACATGATCACGCAGCGCGTGGCGGGGCCGATGCGGCGCAGCGCCTGAGCGCGGGTCGACGCGAATGTGAGCCGCGCGCCGAGCGGTTTTTCTGGGCAGCGGCCGCGGTCTGGCGCATGCTGTGGGCATGGTACGCGCGTTCTTGCGTCTTTGTCTTTCGGCCGTCGGGGCCTGCGGCGCGGCGGTCTCCGCCGCCGCCTGCGAGGTGGCGCTCGTGCTGGCGGTGGACGTGTCGGGCTCTGTCGACCAACGGGAATACCGCATTCAGATGCAGGGGCTGGCCGACGGGCTGCGCGACGGCGCGGTCAGCGAGGCGCTGGTCGTGGGTGAGGCGGCGGTGCTGGTGCTGCAATGGACCGGCACGTCGCGCCAGCGCGTGGTGGTGCCGTGGCAACGGATGACCGATTTCGACGCGGTCGAGGCGCTGGCGGCGCGGATCGAGACCACGCCGCGCGTCTGGCGCAACTTCTCCACCGCCATCGGCGAGGCGCTGGAGGTCGGCGCGGCGCAGTTCAGGGACGTGCCCGGATGCCGCCGCCGGGTGATCGACGTGTCGGGCGACGGGTCATCGAACGAGGGGCCGAGACCCCGCGACGTGCATGGCCTGTTGCGGCAGGAAGCGATCGTTGTCAACGCGCTGGTCATCGAAGGGGCGGAGCCGAGGGTGACCGAGTATTTCTGGGAAAACGTCATCCACGGGCCCGGTGCGTTTGTGATCACAGCCAATGATTACGCCGAGTATCCCGCCCGAATGCGCCGCAAACTGCTGCGCGAAGTCACCAAACCCATCTCGAAAGCGCCGGGTGATTCCTTTGCGCCGCATTTGTGATCACGCACCTATGTATGTGATCACGAAAACTGCTTTTGCGACGAAATGCCTGCACTATTTGAAGAATACGGGTTTGCAGAGGCCCCGGATGATTGGATAAAACGAACTCAAATCGCGGGGCAGGCTGGCCCACCCGGGTCGGCGCCACATCGCGACGAGAAAGGGAATGCCAATGGCAGACGTAAATCGCGGCAACCGGCCGCTTTCGCCCCACCTCACGATCTATCGCCCGCAGCTGACGTCGATGACCTCGATTCTGACCCGGATCACCGGCAACGCGCTGCTTGTCGCCGCGCTGTTGACGGTGTGGTGGCTTCTGGCCGCCGCGACCTCGGCCGACTATTTCGCCACTGCCGACGCGGTCGTGACCAGCTGGTTCGGTGACATCGTGATGTTCCTGTCGCTCTGGGCGCTGTGGTACCACACGCTGGCGGGGGTGCGGCACCTGATCTGGGACAACGGCATGATGTTGCAGATCGACAAGGCCGAGATGCTGGGCTGGGCGGCGATCGGCGGATCGGTCGTTCTGACCGTCCTGACCGTGCTGTTCATCTGAAGGAGGCCCCCGACATGCGTTACCTGACAGACCGCAAGCGCGCCATGGGCCTGGGCTCGGCCAAGAGCGGCGTGCATCATTTCTGGGCGATGAAGGTGCAGAGCGTTGCCTTGCTGATCCTGATCCCGCTGTTCGTCTTTACCTTCGGCGGCATCCTGGGCGCGCCGTTCGAGGAAGTCACGGCCTATTACGCGCGGCCCTTCCCGGCCATCGTCGCGGCGCTGACGCTGGTGGTCGGCTTCAAGCATTTCGCCGACGGGTGCCAGGTGCTGATCGAGGACTATGTGCATGGCACGGCGCAGAAGGTGGCGATCATCCTGGTGACCTGCCTGAGCTATGGCGCCATGGCGACGGGGCTTTTCGCCATCGCGCGCCTGGCGCTCTGAGAAACATTCCGAGGGCAGGGCGCAGGTCGCCCCGGCCCCTGTGAGACCATATCGCCGGGGCCGGCATGGCCCGAGCAGACGAACCGGAAAAGGCACGAAGCATGGCGGCTTACGAATACGAGACACATGATTATGACGTGGTTGTGGTGGGCGCGGGCGGCGCGGGGCTGCGCGCGACGCTGGGCATGGCGGAACAGGGGTTGCGCACGGCTTGCGTGACCAAGGTGTTCCCGACGCGCTCGCACACCGTGGCGGCGCAGGGCGGCATCGCGGCCAGCCTTGGCAACATGGGGCCGGACAGCTGGCAGTGGCACATGTATGACACGGTCAAGGGGTCGGACTGGCTGGGCGACACGGACGCGATGGAGTACCTGGCGCGCGAGGCGCCCAAGGCGGTTTACGAGCTGGAGCATTACGGCGTCCCGTTTTCGCGTACCGAGGAGGGGCGGATCTATCAGCGGCCCTTCGGCGGGCATACGACCGAGTTCGGCGAAGGCCCCCCGGTGCAGCGGACATGCGCCGCCGCCGACCGGACCGGCCACGCGATCCTGCATACGCTCTACGGGCAAAGCCTGAAGAACAACGCCGAGTTCTACATCGAGTATTTCGCCATCGACCTGATGATGAGCGAGGACGGTCAATGCACCGGCGTCGTCTGCTGGAAGCTGGATGACGGCACGATCCATGTGTTCAACTCCAAGATGGTGGTGCTGGCGACCGGCGGTTACGGCCGCGCCTATTTCAGTGCGACCTCGGCCCATACCTGCACCGGTGACGGCGGTGGCATGGTGGCGCGCGCGGGCCTGCCGTTGCAGGACATGGAGTTCGTGCAGTTCCACCCGACCGGCATCTACGGTTCGGGCTGCCTGATCACCGAGGGCGCGCGCGGCGAGGGCGGCTATCTGACCAACAGCGAAGGCGAGCGGTTCATGGAGCGCTACGCGCCCAACTACAAGGATCTGGCGCCGCGTGATTATGTCAGCCGCTCGATGACCATGGAGATCCGCGAAGGGCGCGGCGTGGGCGAGCACGGCGATCACATCCACCTGAACCTCAGCCACCTGCCCGCCGAGGCGCTGAACCTACGCCTGCCGGGGATTTCGGAGAGCGCCAAGATCTTTGCCGGGGTGGACGTGACCAAGGAACCGATCCCGGTGCTGCCGACCGTGCACTACAACATGGGCGGTATCCCGACGAACTATTGGGGCGAGGTTCTGAACCCCACCAAGGACGATCCGCACGCCGTGGTTCCGGGCCTGATGGCCGTGGGCGAGGCAGGCTGTGCGAGCGTGCATGGGGCGAACCGTCTGGGCTCGAACTCGCTCATTGACCTCGTGGTGTTCGGGCGGGCCGCGGCCATTCGCGCGGGCAAGGTGGTGAACCCCGAAAGCGCCGTGCCGGCGACCGACACGGGCGAGGTGGACAAGGCGCTCGACCGCTTCGACCATTTCCGCCATGCCGATGGCGGCACGCCCACCGCCGAGTTGCGGCTCGAGATGCAGCGCACCATGCAGGAGGATGCGGCCGTGTTCCGCACGTCCAAGACCCTGTCCGAGGGCGTCAAGAAGATGGATGCGATCGCGGCCAAGCTGGACGACCTGAAGGTCACCGACCGCAGCCTGGTGTGGAACAGCGACCTGATGGAAACGCTGGAGTTGACCAACCTGATGCCCAACGCGCTGGCCACCATCGCCGGGGCCGAGGCGCGCAAGGAAAGCCGCGGCGCCCACGCGCACGAGGATTTCTCGAAGCGCGACGACGAGAACTGGCGCGTGCACACGGTTGCGCGGGTGGATGGCAAGTCCGTGGATCTGAGCTATCGTCCTATCATCGAGGACCCGCTCACGACCGAATCCGAGGGTGGGATCAATTTGAAGAAGATTGCACCCAAGGAAAGGACATTCTGATGAAAGCCATACTGAGAACCGCCGCCGCGATTGGCGGCCTGACCGTGCTGGCAGGCGCGGCGCAGGCCGTCGACACGACGCCCGCGAACGTGGATCGCGTCGTGCAGGCGTGCTTTGCCGAGGTTAGCCCCGAGGGGTCCTACGTGACGAACGTCCGGGGCGACGACGTGATCATGACGCCCGTGCGCGGGTCTGGCGCGTCGCATTACGAGGCGCAGGCGCTGACCAGCTGCATCGCCTATCGTTTCGGGGCGTCGACGGTCACCGCGGCGGCGAATCCGAACCGCTATATCTCGGTCAGCGAACAGCGCAGTGCGATCCTTGACTGCAAGCACAAGTTCGGCATTGGCGGCGGTGTCCGCCTGGGCGGGCAATGGCAGGAGATCCCGATCGGTCAGCAGACGCGCATCTGGATCGTGCCGCATGGCCGCGTCACCGCCGAGGCAGCGAACCGGATCAATGCCTGTGCCGACCAGGCGCTGGGCCGGGGTGGCAGCCCGGTGGTCAAGGTGACCGGCGTCGCGCGCAAGGCGGGGCCGTGCCCGAAACATGCGCCTGTCATGTACGGCGGCTCGCAGTACTGCATCGGCAACCCCTACTGATGCCCAAGGCCGCCACGCATATCACGGCAAAGCCTGCCCGTCCGGCGGGCTGGCCGCGTGCGCGGGGGCGGCATTACCTGGAAGTGCTGGAAGTTCTGCACCTGACGCGCGCGCCGGAATGGTACCTGGAGATCGGCGCGGGGCGGGGGCATTCGCTGATGCGGTGCCCGGGCAAGGCCATCGCGGTGGACCCGGATTTTCGCCTGGGGGGCGACGTGATGGGCGACAAGCCCGCGCTGCATCTGATCCGACAGACCAGCGGCGACTTCTTTGCCAGCGGGCAGGCGCATCAGATTGCGCCGCGCATCGACATGGCGTTCATCGACGGGATGCACCTGTTCGAATACGTGCTGGACGATTTCATCGCCACGGAAAAGCTGTGCCATCCCGAGGCGGCGATTCTGCTGCATGACCTTGTGCCGTTCTCGCCCGCCGCCGCCGAGCGCGAGTGGGACCCAGAGCGCACCAAGGGCTGGTCGGGTGACGTTTGGAAGATGACGCTGATCCTGCGCGAATACCGCCCCGAGTTGGCGTTTGATGTACTGAACCCGCGGCCCTGCGGGCTGGGCATGGTGACCGGGCTGGACCCCGAGAACCGGGTGCTGGAAGACGCGCGGGACGAGATCGTGGCGAAGTTCATGGACCTGACCATCGAGGAATTCGGGCCGAAGAACCTCAAGCAGGTCATGCAGATGCGAAAGGTCGAGGATGTCCTGCCCGAGCTGACGAAACTGGAGGCGGCGGAATGAGGTGGCTTGCCATTCTTGCGCTGCCCCTGCTGCTGGCGGGCTGCGACGCGGCCAATGACGCCGCCGACGCCATCGCGCGGGAACGGGCAAAGGCCGTGGTCAACGGCATCGTCGCGCGGCGCTTTCCGGGTGTCACCGTGGCGCCGCTCACCGACTGCATCATCGACGCGGCCTCGGCCGGGGAAATCATCACCATCGCGCGCGATTCCGTCGGCGGGGTCCAACCCGCGACGGTCGAGCTGGTGGTGGACATCGCGAGCCGGCCCGAGTCGGTTCAATGCATTGCTGAAAACGGTCTGGTCCTGCTGGGCCGCTGAGAGAGGACACGTAAATGGTACAGCTGACGCTACCGAAGAATTCCCGGATCACCAAGGGGAAGACGTGGCCCAAGCCTGAAGGCGCCAAGAACGTGCGCAAGTTCCAGATCTATCGCTGGAACCCGGATGACGGGAAGAACCCGCAGGTCGACACCTATTTCCTCGACATGGACAAGTGCGGGCCGATGGTTCTGGACGCGCTGATCAAGATCAAGAACGAGGTCGACCCGACGCTGACCTTCCGCCGGTCCTGCCGCGAGGGGATCTGCGGGTCGTGTGCGATGAATATCGACGGGATCAACACGCTCGCCTGTATCTACGGGCTGGACGAGGTGAAGGGCGACGTGAAGATCTATCCCCTGCCGCACATGCCGGTGGTCAAGGACCTGATCCCGGACCTGACGCATTTCTATGCCCAGCACGCCAGCATCATGCCGTGGCTGGAGACCAAGACGAACCGCCCCGCCAAGGAGTGGAAGCAGTCCATCGAGGACCGCGAAAAGCTGGACGGCCTGTATGAATGCGTGATGTGCGCCTCCTGCTCGGCGGCCTGCCCGAGCTATTGGTGGAACGGTGACAAGTATCTTGGGCCGGCCGCCCTGCTGCATGCCTATCGCTGGATCATCGACAGCCGGGACGAGGCGACCGGCGAGCGGCTGGACGATCTGGAGGATCCGTTCAAGCTCTATCGCTGTCACACGATCATGAACTGCGCCAAGACGTGCCCGAAGGGGCTGAACCCCGCCAAGGCGATTGCCGAGATCAAGAAGATGATGCTCGAGCGGGCCATGTGATGAGCAAGCCGCGTCCCGATCTCGATTTCAAGTCGAAGGAAGAGTTTCGGGACGTGTGCCGCCACTTGTCGGGGCGGCTGCATTACCTGAACCGGACGGCGATCGGGGAAAGCAAGTTCGTCAGCGAACTGGCCGGGCTTGTCGAACGCGCGGGCAAGGTTTTCGACGACCATTACGACGACGAGGATGTCTTCGCCGCGTTTGGCGATGGCTGGGAACAGGGGACCTTGTCGCGCGACGAGCGGCGCCTGGCGCTGTTCGGGTTGCTTTATCCAGAGGTCGGCTCGGACAGGTCCTGATCGAGCAGGGACAGCAGATCGGTGATCCGGTCCAGCTGTCCCGGCTTGGCGCGGGGGGCGAGAAACGCATCGAGCGCGGCATCGCGGGTCTGGACCATGGCGGCCAGCGTGGCGCGGCCCGTCTCTGTCAGGTGCACATGCTTGAGCCGCTTGTCGCTGGCATCCGCGACACGGCGGATCAGGCCGTCTTTCTCCATCCGGTCGAGCAGGCGTGACACGCCGTATTGCGGCAGCATCAGGCGGCCTTCCAAAGATTTCGCGGTCTGGCCGTCTGTCCCTGCGTCAAGTGCGGCCAGCGCATCCAGAACGTCGAGCGGCGGCAGGCCTTCGGCCTTGAGCGCCGAGTCCAGGTGGCTCTGAAGGCGGCGATGGGTGCGCGACAGGACCTGCCACGCGGAAAGGTTCTGGGGTGTTCTGCTCATGGCCCGAGCCTAAATGCAGGTGCATCTGGGGGGCAAGGGGGCGCAGGCGCCATTGCACGAAATCTGCGCAACCGGGGCGGGGGCGTCTGCACGGGGGCCTGCGCAAAAGGGGGGCATCGGAATATGAAATGAGAGGACATTCCAATGCTGCGTTCCCCCGGATTGCGGTTCATCATCGTGGGCCTGCTGGTCTTGCTGATGACCATCCCCGTGTTTTTCGTCGGTGCGATCATCGACAGCCGTGCGGATTACAACCGCCAGACCATCGCCTCGGTCGGTCAGGAGTGGGGCGGGCAACAGTTGCTGTCCGGCCCCGTCCTGATCATCCCGGTCGAGGAGACGGTGATGGTGCGCGAGCGCGAGGAGGTGATCGACCCCCTGACCGGCGAGCAGAAGCTGGATGGCGACGACCAGCCTGTGTTTCGCTTCAAACAGGTGGAGCGGACGCTGCGGCGCGATCCGGTTTATGTCTATCCCGACACGTTGGACCTGGAGATGTACAAGACCACGCAGGAACGCAGCCGGGGAATTTTCTCGGTCCCGGTCTATACCGCCAAGGCGGAAGGCGCGTTCGATTTCAACGCCGAGGAGGCCGAGGCGGCGTTGCGCGGAGAGGAGGTTCTGCTGTGGGACGAGGCGGAGGTGCGGATTTACGTGAGCAGTAACCGCGCGCTGCGGGGTGAGACGCGTTTGATGGCCGATGGCCGCGCGCTGGAGATGGAGCCGGTGGCGAGCGAGAACCGCTATATTGGCGGGCTGCGTGCGCCGACGGGGGACCCGCGAGAGATCGGGGCGTTCGATCTGAAGATGGGGCTGAACGGGGCCGAGGCGCTGTCGTTCACGCCGGTGGGGCGCGAGACGCGCGTGACGCTGACCTCGGACTGGCCGCATCCCGAGTTTCAGGGCGCGTTCCTGCCTGACAGCCACGAGGTGCGCGAGGACGGGTTTCAGGCCAATTGGGTGATCCCGCATCTGGCGCGCCCCTTGCCGCAGGTCAGCCGCGAGAACCAGAACGAGGTCGCGCGGAGCACGTCGAGCTTTGGCGTCGGGCTGTATCAGCCGAATGATTTCTACCAGAAGGCCTATCGCGCGGCGCGGTATGGCATCCTGTTCATCGGTCTGACATTCCTGACGATCTTCCTGGTCGAGGGGCAGACCAAGCGGCCGACGCACCCGGTGCAGTATATCCTGATCGGGTTGGCGCAATCGGCGTTCTTCCTGCTGATGCTGGCGCTGTCCGAGCAGGTGGGCTTCGGCATGGCCTATCTGGTGTCGGGCGCGGCGACGGTCGGGTTGGTGACGGCGTTCGCCGCGACGGCGCTGAAGCTCGGTAGGCGAACCCTGGTGGTGTGCGCAATGCTGGCAGTGCTGTACGGTGTACTCTACCTCATTCTGCGCAGCGCGGATTACGCCCTGCTGGCCGGGTCGATCCTTCTGTTCGCGGCGATTGCGGGTACGATGTTCGCCACGCGGAACGAGAACTGGTACGGCGAGCCGCGCACCGGGCCGCGCCGCGGGTGGTTCCGCAAGGCAGAGCCGCAGCCGGAAGCGCCGCAGCCCGCAAGCTGACGCGACGTTTCCTTCCATGAGGCGGGGCGGCCGGGTTAGGCTGCCCCGCAAATGTGGGAGGGATCATGGTGAAGACCGATATCGCGATCGTGGGCGGCGGGCTGGCCGGCCTCGTGGCCGCGTATGAGGCGGTGAAGCGCGGGCGTAAGGTAGTCCTGCTGGACCAGGAAGGCCCGCAATCCCTGGGCGGGCAGGCGTTCTGGTCACTGGGCGGGCTGATGATGATCGACACGCCGGAGCAGCGGCGCATGGGTAT
Organism: Roseovarius sp. THAF27; assembly: GCF_009363655.1. Taxonomy (NCBI): domain Bacteria; kingdom Pseudomonadati; phylum Pseudomonadota; class Alphaproteobacteria; order Rhodobacterales; family Roseobacteraceae; genus Roseovarius; species Roseovarius sp. THAF27. The sequence goes on along the minus strand of NZ_CP045393.1, from coordinate 3,819,919 downwards.
TCGGGATAGCCGGGATCTGGCGGCGCAGGACTGGATGGGCAGCGCCGGGTTCGACCGGCCCGAGGATGCGAACCCCCGCCGCGTGGCCGAGGCGTATCTGGATTTCGCCGCCGGGCCGATGCGGGGGTATCTGCACGGCTTGGGGATGCGCTGGTTTCCGGTGGTGGGCTGGGCCGAGAGGGGCGGGGGCAAGGCGGACGGGCATGGCAATTCGGTGCCACGCTTTCATGTGACATGGGGCACTGGGACGGGCGTTGTCGCGCCGTTCGTGCGGCTGGTGCAGGAGGCTGAGAAGGCGGGCAAGCTGCGCTTCGCGTTTCGGCACCGGGTGACGGGGCTGGACGTGAGTGATGGGCGCGTGACGGGGCTGCGCGGCGACGTGCTGGCCGAGGATGACGCGGTGCGTGGCGCGTCCACCAATCGCGAGGTGACGGGGCAGTTTCAGGTGCAGGCCGAGAGCGTGATCGTCGCCTCGGGCGGGATCGGTGGGGATCATGAGAAGGTGCGCAAACTGTGGCCCGTGGACCGGCTGGGTCCCGCGCCCACGATGATGGTCGCGGGCGTGCCCGACTACGTCGATGGCCAGATGCAGGCCGTGGCCAAGGCCGCAGGCGCGGGCGCGATCAACGAGGACCGGATGTGGCATTACTGCGAGGGGCTGAGGAACTGGGACCCGATCTGGCCCAACCACGGGATTCGCATCCTGCCCGGGCCGTCCTCGATGTGGTTCGACGCCAAGGGGGTGCGGATGGAGGCGCCGTGCCTGCCGGGGTTCGACACGCTGAGCACGCTGAAGCGTATCCTCGGCACAGGGCATGAGCATTCGTGGTTCATCCTGACGCAGAAGATCATCGAGAAGGAGTTCGCGCTGTCCGGCAGCGAGCAGAACCCGGACCTGACCTCGGGCAAGTGGCGTGAGGTTTTGAAAGAGCGGCTGGGCAAGGGCGCGACGGGCGCGGTGGAGGCGTTCAAGGACCACGGCGAGGATTTCGTCGTGGCACAGGATTTTGAAACGCTCGTCGAAGGCATGAACCGGATCACGCCCAACGCACCTCTGGACACCGCGCATTTGCGCGCGCAGGTGGCGGCGCGGGATGCGCAGCTGACCAATCCGTTTGCCAAGGACGCGCAGGTGATCGCCATCAGGCAGGCGCGGGCATATCGGGGCGACAGGCTGATCCGTACCGCGAAGCCGCACGCCATTCTGGATCCTGCCAACGGCCCACTGATTGCCGTGCGGCTGAACATCCTGACGCGCAAATCGCTGGGCGGGCTGCACACCGATCTGGAAGCAAAAGTGCTGCGCCCGGACGGTAGCGTGCTGGACGGGCTTTATGCCGCCGGAGAGGTCGCGGGGTTCGGCGGCGGAGGGTACCACGGATACAACGCGCTGGAAGGGACCTTCCTTGGCGGGTGCATTTTCTCGGGGCGTGCGGCGGGGCGAAGCGCCTGAAACTGATGTAGTGAAAACACAGTTCGAATCGTGCGGAAAAAATATTCGGCCGGCTCGCAAAAACTCTTGCGCGACTCAGGGTTTGGCCCCATGTGCACGCTAAGACGCCAACGCACGCGCCTCTGTCCCGAAGGCCATGACCAAAGCGGTTACGTAGCGACGGTAACGTCTCTGAACTGAACCTCGCGGCCCTTGCCGCAATGTGCCTTTTGGAGATGTCCATGACCGCTTTCGTCACCGACCTGTCGGGTGATTTCCGCCATGCTTGCGCCGCCCGTATCGAGGGCTTTCTGCGTACCACCACCTTTGACCGCCCGACGCTGGTGATCGACACCGACGTCGTGTTGCAGAACTATCGCGCGCTGGTGCAGGGGCTGGGCGACGCGCATATCCACTATGCCGTCAAAGCCAACCCCGAGCCGCAGGTGATCGAGGCGCTGGTCAACGAGGGCAGCCATTTCGACGCCGCCAGCCGCGGCGAGATCGAACTGTGCCTGTCGCAAGGCGCGCGTCCCGAGGACATCTCGTTTGGCAACACCGTGAAAAAACCGGGCGACATTGCGTTCGCGTACAACGTGGGCGTGACGCTCTTTGCCGCCGACGCAGAGGAAGAGCTGGACAAGATCGCCGAGCACGCGCCGGGCGCCGAGGTTTATATCCGCCTGATCGTCGAGGCGTCGGGCGCCGACTGGCCGCTGACCCGCAAGTTCGGCTGTGCGCCGGATCACGCCGTGGCGCTGATGGATTACGCCGCTGCGCTGGGCCTGCGCCCGGTGGGCGTGTCGTTCCACGTCGGCAGCCAGACCCGCCAGACCGCCATGTGGGCGCCGGTGCTTGACCGGATCGCGGACGTGTGGCGTGCGGCACATGAGGCCGGCCACGCGCTGGACCTGCTGAACATCGGCGGCGGCTTTCCGGCCTTCTATGGCGAGGACATCGCGGCGCCGGCGATCTATGCAGCCCAAGTGCGCGAGATGGTGGCCGAGCGGTTCGGCGACGTGCCGCGCGTGATGGCAGAGCCGGGCCGTGGCCTGGTGGCCGAGGCCGGCATGATCGCGGCCGAGGTTGTGCTGGTGTCGCGCAAGTCGCCCGACGACCTGCACCGCTGGGTGTACCTGGATATCGGCATGTTCTCGGGCCTCGCTGAAACCATGGACGAGGCGATCCGCTATCAGTTCGTGACCGCCCGTGACGGCGAGCGCACAGGCCCCTGCATCCTGGCCGGGCCGTCCTGTGATTCGGCGGATGTGCTGTATGAAAAACGCATGATCGACCTGCCCCTGGGCCTGAAATCGGGCGACCGGGTGTTCATCCGCAGCTGCGGTGCCTACACCTCGTCCTATTCCAGCGTCGGCTTCAACGGCTTCCCGCCGCTGGACGTGGTCGTGCTCTGAACTGCCCCCCGATCCGGGGCGGGCCGGTTGGCCTTGCCCCGCGGGACAGTGTAAGACCCACGACATGTTCATTGTCGTGGGTCTTGTCATTGCGTTCATACTGGTGGCGATCTATGCGCGCCCAGCGATGCGCAACTGCCGCTGGCGCGAGGATCGTGGCGCATCGACCCCGTCGCAGACGGCGTTTCGCTGTGCGTTCTGCGGGGCGCGGGCCTTTACATCGGATGGCAAACCGCCTTTGGATTGCATGAGGAACACGCCGCAATCCTGAGGACCCCATGCCGGAACCCACCGATGCCGATGTGCGCCGGGCCGTCGCGCCTGTCGTCTGTTATCCCAACGACACTCTGCCCGTGCCGGATCTGGACCTGTACCGCGCCGCGCGGGAGGGGGCGGAGAAAGTGAGCGAGGTGATCGCCCCGCCGCGCGAGGCCGCCTGCTTTCGCGTGGCGGCGGGGCAATTCTTTCGCATCACCAGCGTGGAGGGGCCCCAGGTTGGGGATTTGAACCTGTGGAACGCGAATGACCTTGGCGAGCGGTTCTATTCCGGCAAGTCGCGGGCGCTGCATGGCACGCACCTGACGACGGGCGAGCGTATGTGGTCGAGTTTTCCTTATTTGCGGCCCATGGCGACGATCGTCGAGGATACGCTGGGCTGGTACGGGATCGACGAATTTGGCGGGTCGGTGCATGACGTGATCGGCACGCGCTGCGATCCCTATACTGGCAACCTGCTGGCTGGGTCGCAGTATCACCACTGCTGTCATTCCAACCTGATCCGGGCGGTGGCCGACGAACTGGAGGTGTCGCTGGAGGAGGCGGAGCCGCTGGTGCATGACGTGCTGAACGTGTTCATGTGCACCGGGTTCACGCGGGACACGGGCCAGTATTTCATGAAGGCCAGCCCGGTGCGGCCGGGCGATTACCTGGAGTTCTTTGCCGAGATCGACCTGCTGGGGGCGCTGAGCGCCTGTCCGGGCGGGGATTGCTCGGCCCAGCATTCCAGCGATGCGGCGGCGTGCTATCCGCTGAAGGTGGAGGTCTTCGCGCCGGCGGAGGGCGCGTTGGGCGATTGGGTCAGCCCGCCTGTGAACGGGTATGACCGGACCCACGGGAGGTAGCGAAATGGACCGGGTCGAGGGCGGGTGCCTGTGCGGGGCCGTGCGGATCACGGCGGAAGGTCAGCCCGATAGGGTGGGACTGTGCCATTGCCTGGACTGCCGTAAGCATCACGGCGCGGTCTTCTTTGCCGCCGCGATCTTCCCGGCGGCGGCGGTGACGATTCGGGGCGAGACGCGCGACTGGGAAGGCCGGCATTTCTGCCCGCGCTGCGGCGGGTCGGTGTTTTCCGTCAGCGACGGCGAGGTGGAGGTCCACCTTGGGGCGCTGGATGAACCAAACGTGTTTAAGCCGACCTATGAGCTTTGGACCGTGAGGCGGGAAAAGTGGTTGCCGGAGGTGCCGGGCATGGCGCGGTTCGAGCGGGATGAGACGTAGTTTCGTTTGAATTTATAACCAAGGCGTTAACGGTGCGCTCCGCGCGGAATCGAGGCGCGCTTGCGCGCCGCCGCGCGATCGCCAGACCGCCCCCCGGGCTGGCGATTGAGTGACGTCGGTGCGCCTATCTGATGTATTGCGGCTGTGGCAGAGATAAAGTGCCTTGAATGACCGTCGGATCGCCAGCCCGCGGTCTGGCAATCGCGCGGCTCCCTACCGTGGGGTCGCCTGCCCGCGGTCTGGCGTTCGCGCGTCTCCCTAAACGTCGGCTCGGCCAAACGAAAAAACCCCGCCGAGGCGGGGTTCGTTCAGCAGAACCGGATCGCGGTCTCAGCCCTGGCGGGCCTTGAAACGCTTCTGGGTCTTGTTGATCACGTAGACGCGGCCTTTGCGGCGCACGACGCGGCAATCGCGATGGCGGTTCTTGAGCGAACGCAGCGAGTTCCGGACTTTCATCACTCGTCTCCAATGTCGTGGCGCGGGGCGCCGGGTTGCGGGTGCACCGGCACGGCCGGGCAGTGAATATGGTGGGCGATACAAGGATCGAACTTGTGACCCCTTCGATGTCAACGAAGTGCTCTACCGCTGAGCTAATCGCCCTGATACCGGAATGGCATGGCCCCCAACGAATAGGGGCGCGGGAAACCGCGCCGGTGAGGCGTGTCTATAAAAGGAGTCGGGAAGGGGATCAAGGGCTTTTAGAACCTGATTTTCAGACTATGATACTTTGACAAGGCGTTTCGCGGTAAGCCTGCTTTGCATAGTGTCGCGAAACGCAGCACGACAGCCAAGCGTTGCGCGCGTTTCGCCTTTTGCCGATGGCTTGGGGTCAATGGCGAAACGCTTTGGGAGAGAGAATGCCGAAAGCCGCGTTTACCCTTTCACATCCCGAGCGTCGCACGACCTCGGTGGTGTTCGCGTCGCCCCATAGCGGGCGGGATTACCCGTGGTCTTTCGTGCGGCGCACGAACCTGAATGAGTTGAGCGTGCGCAGCTCCGAGGATGCTTTTGTCGACGATTTATTCGAGGCCGCCCCGCGCAACGGGGCGCCGTTCATCAAGGCGGGCGCGCCGCGGGCGTTCGTGGACCTCAACCGTTCGACCGAGGAACTGGACCCGGCGCTGATCGAAGGGGCGCGGCGGACGGGGCACAACCCGCGCGTGGCCTCGGGCTTGGGGGTGATCCCGCGCGTGGTGGCCAATGGCAAGGCAATCTATTCCGGCAAGATCACGATGGACGAGGCGCAAAGGCGCATCGACGCCTATTGGCGGCCCTACCATGCGGCGCTGAAAACCCAGCTGGATCAGGCGCTTGGACTGTTCGGGCAGGCGATACTGGTCGATTGCCACTCGATGCCGCACGAGGCGATGGATGCCGTCGCCCGCAGCGGCGCGCGGCGCCCCGAGGTGGTGCTGGGCGACCGCTTTGGCGCGGCGGCGAGCGACGAGGTGGTGGACCGGATCGAGGCGGCGTTTGCTGCCGCCGGGCTGAAGGTGGCGCGCAACGCGCCCTTTGCCGGGGCCTATATCACGCAGCATTACGGCCGCCCGCAGGAGAACCGGCACGCGGTGCAGGTCGAGATCGACCGGGCGCTTTACATGAACGAGCGGCTGATCCGGCCCAACGGCAATTTCAAGGCGTTCAAGGCGCTGCTGGAGGGCGTTATCGCCGAGATAGCCGAGGTCGGGCGGCCCGAGCCGCAGCAGCTGGCGGCGGAGTAGGCGAATCAAGGGTCAACGCCTTGGGACGCGGAAAACGGACCGCCGGTATCGCGTCGGTATCCGGGTGGTATGGCGACGGTGCGGTTTTCGCGGGAGGCCGGGTTGACGCGCCGGACGGTGCCGGACCCGGCGAAACGTTTCAGTAACGTCTCGTATAGGTGAAATGCACCTCTTCGTCGGTCGTGGTGTCGGTGACGGCGAAACTCACGTCCGAGCGATCCGCGAAATCGTAACGGGCGGCGAGCCCGTAGGCGGAGGTCGTGCTGTCGCGCGTGACCTCGCCGAATCCCGAGAGGGTCAGGTCGCGCCAGACATTGTAATTCACGTCGAACGCCACCGCGTCGGGGCGCTGGTTGGCGTCGGGGTGCAGGAAGGCCGCGCCGATGTCGAGCCGCCCTTCCTGCCAGCGGGCGCCGATCTTGGCGTTGATGCCGTCGAAATGATCCTTGGGGTCCCAGACGCCCTCGATCGCGGCGGCGAAGGTCATGGCCTGCGCCCGCCATTCGGCGGAGCCGGCGGCGGAGCGGAAATTGCCGTCGCTGGCATCGAGCAGCGAGACGGCCCAGGACGTGTCGCCGGTGGTGTCGCCATAGGACACGCCCACGGGCACGGAGTTGAAGCGCAGCGCCTCGGTCGTGGCGCGGGCGCGGGTGTATTCGGCGCGGGTCTCGGCGATGGAGGCTGCGGTGAAATCGAAGGGCGAGATCAGCACCCGGTCATAGGCCGGTTTCACCACGCCCAGCCGGAAACGGTCGTCATAGACGAAGGCGGCGTAGGTCTCGTGCGGGCGGTCGCCCTTGTAGTAATAGCCGAAGGTGCCGAATTCGAACGCCACGGGGCTGTCGGCGACGTCGAAGAGCGTGAAGGTCAGCATCGCGTCGACGCGGGACATGAAGGCGTTGTCCTGGATGCTGTTGGCGCCGACCGAGATGTCGCCGGAGAAATCCACCCAATCGGCGGCAGCGGCGGCATCGGGGCGCAGGCCGGTGGCGCAGAGCGCGAGCGCGGCAAGGCGGGGCAGGGAGCGGGTCAAAGTACGTTTCATGGCCGAAGCAACGTGGCACGGGCCGGAAAGTTGCACGAGCGACAACGCGCGGCGTCGATGTGATTTTCCGGCCACAGGGGGTTGCCGGTAACACTCTGCTTTAAATAGAGAAACTCTGCTCAGCGCAGGGAGCGGCCCTTGAGGATGGCGTCGGCGCCGAAGCGGGCGCGGATTTCGTCCGTGGCGCGTTCGGCGCGGCCGCGCTGGCGGGCCTGCGGGTCGAGCAGGTCGCCCGACGCCTCGGCGGCGGTTTCGGGCACGAGGTCCGACAGGCCCACGCCCAGCAGGCGGTAGGGCTTGGTGTGATCGACCTGGTCGAAAAGCGCCCGGGCGGTGCGGTAGAGCGTGTCGGCCAGTTGCGCCGGGTCGCGCAGCGAGACGCGGCGGGTGAGCAGTGAATGGTCGGAGCGCTTGAGCTTCAGCGTCACCACGCGGCCCGCAAGATGCTTGGCCTTGGCGCGGTCGGCGACCTTTTCGGCCATGCGCCAGAGATGGCCATCGAGGATGTCGGCGCTGGCGGTGTCCTCGCGGAAGGTGGTTTCGTTCGAGATCGACTTCATCGGGCTGTGGGCCGAGACGCGGCGGTGATCCTGCCCACGGGCGAGGTTCCAGAGCCGGTCGCCCATGGAGCCGAAGCGGGCGACGAGATCGGTCTTCTCCCAGCGCAGGAGGTCGGCGAAGGTGCGGATGCCCGCCGCATCCAGCGAGGCGCGCGCCGCCTGGCCCACGCCCCAGATCAGGCTGACGGGTTTGTCGCGCAGGAAATCGGCGGTCTCGGCGCGGCCGATGATGGAAAACCCGCGCGGCTTGTCGAGGTCCGAGGCGATCTTGGCGAGGAACTTGTTGTGGGAAAGGCCGATGGAGCCGGTAAGACCAAGCTCGTCCTTCATCCGCTTGGTCAGGCGGGCCAGCATCACGGCGGGGGGCGCACCATGCAGGCGGGCGGTGCCGGTCAGGTCGAGAAACGCCTCGTCCAGCGACAAGGGTTCGATATCCGGCGTCAGGTCCTGCATCATGGCGCGGATCTGGCGCGAGACCTGGGCGTAAAGCTCCATCCTGGGCTTGATGATGACGGCGTCGGGGCAGAGTTTCAGCGCCTGGAACATCGGCATGGCCGAGCGCACGCCGCGGATGCGGGCGACATAGCAGGCGGTGGAGACCACGCCGCGCCGGCCGCCGCCGATGATGACGGGCTTGTGCGCCAGTTCGGGGTTGTCGCGTTTCTCGACCGAGGCGTAGAACGCGTCGCAATCCATGTGCGCGATGCTGAGCTCGAAGAGTTCCGGATGCGACAGCACGCGCGGGCTGCGGCAGGCGGGGCAGCGCGCGCCGGTGTCAAACCGGGTCAGGCAGTCGCGGCAGAAGGCGGGCATGGGCGGGGCTGCGTCCGGGGTTGCGATGTGGTTATTGTAAGGCCGCGGCGCGTGAGGGAAAAGACGGTATGAGCGAACAGAGGTTCGAGGGCACCAAGCTGGCGCTGTTTCTGGGCAAGCGGCTGGCGGTAATCGAGCGCGACCATGCGCCCGACATCCCGTGGCCGGGTTTCCTGGACCTGCCCGGCGGCGGGCGCGACGGCGCGGAAAGTGCCGAGACCTGCGTGCTGCGCGAAACGCGCGAGGAACTGGGGCTGGTGCTGGAGCCCGGCGTGCTGCGCTGGCGGCGGTTCTACGCGGGGCCCACGCCGATGTGGTTCTTCGTGGCGCATTGCGAGGCGGCGCTGGCCGACGAGGTGGCGTTCGGCGACGAGGGGCTGGGCTGGTGCCTGATGCGGCCCGAGGATTACGTGGCGCACGACAAGGCCGTGCCGCATTTCGCCCAGCGGGTGGCGGCGTACCTGGCGGGATAGCGGGGGCGGCTTGGGTGGCGCGACGGTGGGTTTCCACCCACCCTACGTCAGGCGATGTCGTTCAGGATGGCCTGGGTGGCGGCGCGAGGGTCGTCGGCGGCCCAGACCGGGCGGCCCACCACGATGTGATCGGCGCCGTCCGACAGGGCCTGTGCCGGGGTGGCGACACGTTTCTGGTCGCCCAGTGCCGCACCGGCGGGGCGCACGCCGGGGGTGACGATCAGCTTGCCGGCGGCCTCGGGCAGGGCGCGGATCATCGCGGCCTCCTGCGGGGAGGCGATGACACCGTCCGCCCCGGCCTCGAGCGCGCGGGCCGCGCGGGTGGCGACGATGTCGGGGATGTCGCCCGGCGCGATCAGCGACGCGTCGAGATCGGCGCGGTCGAGGGAGGTCAGAACGGTGACGGCGAGGATCTTCATCGGTTTGCCTGCAGCACCTTCGCGGGCGGCGCGGACCACGTGGGGGTCGCCATGCACGGTAAGGAAGTCGAGGTCGAACTGCGCCAGCCCGCGCACGGCGTTTTCCACCGTGGCGCCGATATCGAAGAGCTTCATGTCGAGAAAGATGCGCTTGCCGTGATCCTGCTTGAGCTCGTTGGCCAGCGCGAGGCCGCCGCCGGTCAGCATCCCGAGGCCGATCTTGTAGAACGATACCGCGTCGCCGAGCGTTTCGGCCAGGTGCAGACCTTCGAGCGCGTTCGGCAGGTCGATGGCGATGATCAGGCGATCATCGGCGGGCAGGTCGGATCTGAGCTGGACGGGTTCGGGCATGGGCGCAACCTTTCGCGTCGGGTCGCGCCCTTGTTGCGGGCCGGGGCGGCGGCGTCAAGCCTGTTCGGCAGAGCGCGGCCAGGCGTTTTCGGCGACGATGACGGCCTGCGGGGCGTTGCGAAACTCGGGCATCCGCCGCACCTGGCGCAGGGCATCCTGGACCAGGGCGCGGGTCACGATCGCGGCCTCGGTCAGGTCGCCGAGAACCGTGGGCGGCATCGCGGAGGCGCGCAAGCTGAGGGAGCCTTTGTTGCCCTGCAGCAAAACCGTCGCGACATGGGCACCTGAATGTGGCGAAACAGCGATATTCTCCAAGGAAATCCGCTCGATCTTCATAACACACCTCACTATGCAACTGCAGCGAGGATGCCTCATCCGGCCACGGTTTGCGAGGGGAAATTGGTTAACGGACGCCCCCTCGCAACTTTACGCCTGTTTATCAGGCGGCGGCGGCACCTTGCGCGGCTTCGGGCAGGGACGAGCGCAGGTCATGGGCCTTCTGCGTGTGGCGCAGGCTGGCCTTCTGCCTCAGGCCGCGGGCGATCAGCGCGTATTCGGCGTTGAGCGGGGCCTTGAGGTGGACGGGGTAGCGGAAGATGTGACCGGACTCGTGGATACGAACGGCCGCCTCGAACGCTTCAAGTTCGGGGTTGTAGCGGATTGCGTCGAATTCAAGCTTCTCGATCTGCATTGGTCTGCTCCTGTTTTACGAGTTACCTAAGTGACTTAGCCTGTGGATAACTGTCTCATTAACGTTTGGTCGGTCGAAAAAGTTGCAAGGTTCACAAATTCTGTTGAGCGGGTTGTCGCCTATGTCGTGTCTTCAATCGGCTCTTGCCACAACATCTGGTTGCAGCTTTCGCGATACGAACAATTTACGGGGCCGCCTTGACGCTCACGCGCCTGTTACCCATCTAAAGGTCTGAGGTTCCCGAAGCCGTACGCCTAATGCTGGGTGCGCCACCGGGATAACGCTTGTTAAAAAGGAGAGACGGGATGGACTTGTCGAAGTTCACCGAGCGGTCGCGCGGTTTCATTCAGGCCGCACAGACGATCGCGATCCGGGAAAGCCACCAGAAACTGGCGCCCGAGCATGTTCTGAAAGCACTGATGGACGACCCCGAGGGGATGGCCAGCAACCTGATCAAGCGGGCGGGCGGCGAGCCGGCGCGCGTGGTGCAGGCGCTGGACCTGAGCCTTGGCAAAATCCCGAAGGTCAGCGGCGATTCGGGCCAGATCTACATGGACGGCCAGACCGTGAAGCTCTTGGACGAGGCCGGGAAGCTGGCCAAGAAGGCCGGCGACAGCTTCGTGCCGGTCGAGCGCCTGTTGACCGCGCTGGCGATGGTGAAGAGCCCCGCCAAGGACGCGCTGGAGCAGGGGGGCGTGAGCGCGCAGGCCCTGAACGAGGCGATCAACGACATCCGCAAGGGGCGGACGGCTGACAGTGCTTCGGCCGAGGACAGCTATGAAGCGCTGGAGAAATACGCCACCGACCTGACCAAGCGGGCCGCCGACGGCAAGATCGACCCCATCATCGGGCGCGACGACGAGATTCGCCGCGCGATGCAGGTGCTGAGCCGCCGGACCAAGAACAACCCGGTTCTGATCGGGGAGCCGGGCGTGGGCAAGACGGCGATTGCCGAGGGGCTGGCCCTGCGGATCGTGAATGGGGACGTGCCGGAAAGTTTGCAGAACAAGAAGCTGCTGGCGCTGGACATGGGCGCGTTGATTGCCGGGGCGAAATACCGTGGCGAGTTCGAGGAGCGGCTGAAGGCCGTGCTGAACGAGGTCACCGATGCGGCGGGCGAGATCATCCTCTTCATCGACGAGATGCACACGCTGGTCGGCGCAGGCAAGGCGGATGGCGCGATGGACGCGGCCAACCTAATCAAGCCGGCACTGGCGCGGGGCGAGTTGCACTGTGTGGGTGCGACGACGCTGGACGAGTATCGCAAGCACGTGGAAAAGGACGCGGCACTGGCGCGGCGGTTCCAGCCGCTTGTGGTCGAGGAGCCGACGGTCGAGGACACGATCAGCATCCTGCGCGGCATCAAGGAGAAGTACGAGTTGCACCACGGGGTGCGGATCTCGGACTCTGCGCTGGTGTCGGCGGCGACGCTGAGCCATCGCTACATCACCGACCGTTTCCTGCCGGACAAGGCGATCGACCTCGTGGACGAGGCCGCGAGCCGGCTGCGCATGGAAGTGGACAGCAAGCCCGAGGAACTGGACGCGCTGGACCGCGAGATCCTGCAAAAGCAGATCGAGGCGGAGGCCCTCAAGAAAGAGTGCGACGCCGCCAGCAAGGACCGGCTGGAGAAGCTGGAAAAAGAGCTGGCCGACATGCAGGAAAGATCCAGCCAGATGACGGCGCAATGGCAGGCCGAGCGTGACAAGCTGGCCAGCGCCCGCGACCTGAAGGAACAGCTGGACCGCGCGCGGATCGAGCTGGACCATGCCAAGCGCGAGGGCAACCTGGCCAAGGCCGGGGAGCTGAGCTATGGCGTGATCCCGCAGCTGGAAAAGCAGCTGGCCGAGGCCGAGAAGGCCGAGGAAGACGGCGTGATGGTCGAGGAGGCCGTGCGGCCCGAGCAGATCGCCCAGGTGGTCGAACGCTGGACGGGTATCCCGACGGCCAAGATGCTGGAAGGCGAGCGCGAGAAGCTGCTTGGCATGGAAGACAACCTGCACCGCCGGGTGATCGGCCAGGATGCCGCCGTCAAGGCGGTGGCCAATGCCGTGCGCCGGGCGCGCGCCGGGCTGAACGACGAGAACCGTCCCTTGGGCAGCTTCCTGTTCCTGGGGCCGACCGGTGTGGGCAAGACCGAGCTGACCAAGGCCGTGGCCGAGTTCCTGTTCGACGACGACAGCGCGATGGTGCGGATCGACATGAGCGAGTTCATGGAGAAGCACTCGGTCGCCCGCCTGATCGGCGCGCCTCCGGGCTATGTCGGGTATGACGAGGGCGGCGTGCTGACCGAGGCGGTGCGGCGGCGGCCCTATCAGGTGGTGCTGTTCGACGAGGTCGAGAAGGCGCATCCGGAGGTCTTCAACGTGCTGTTGCAGGTGCTGGACGACGGTGTGCTGACCGACGGGCAGGGCCGGACGGTGGATTTCAAGCAGACGCTGATCATCCTGACGTCGAACCTGGGGTCCCAGGCGCTGAGCCAGTTGCCGGAAGGGTCCGATGCGGCGGCGGCCAAGCGCGACGTGATGGATGCGGTCCGGTCGCATTTCCGGCCCGAGTTCCTGAACCGGCTGGACGAGATCGTGGTCTTCGACCGGCTGAACCGCGACCAGATGGACGGGATCGTGGATATCCAGATGGCCCGTCTGCTGAAGCGGCTGGCCGCGCGGAAGATCACGCTGGAGCTGGACGACGCGGCCCGCAAGTGGCTGGCGGATGAAGGCTATGATCCGGTCTATGGCGCGCGTCCGCTGAAGCGGGTGATCCAGAAGGCGTTGCAGGACCCGCTGGCCGAAGGCTTGCTGGCCGGGGATATCCTGGACGGATCGAGTGTGCCGGTGACCGCGGGCTCCGAGGGGTTGATCATCGGCGAGCGCGTCGGGTCGACCAACCGCGAGCGGCCGGACGACGCCGTGGTGCATTGAGCGCGGTAAATGACAGGTTTGCCCCCGCCGGAGAGATCCGGCGGGGGTTTTCGTTTTTTTGGGCGCCTTGCAAAGGTGGGTTGGAAACCCACCCTACGAGGTCCCGGATCGGGTCCGGAACGGGTGGGGCTGGTGCGTGCGACGGGCCAGCCCCCAAGCGCGGGTTGGATTGGGGGCCAGCCCCCAAGCGCAGGTTGGACTGGGGGCCAGCCCCCAGACCCCCGGGATATTTCCGGCCAGAGGAAGACGGGGGCGGATTGGGGGGCGTGTTGCGGAAATGGCCGTCGTGTCGACAAATCGAGACGGGTGTTGCGCGGATTCGGGGCGCGGGCGTATAGTGGCGCCGAACGCGGGGCGGTGCGGATTTACCGTGCGGCAACCACACCAGACACAAGATCGGGCCATGGCCGAGCAGGACAGTTCAGCAGACGACACGCCAGCGGTGCCCCGCTGGTTCGACGAGCTTCGCCCCGGCGGCGATGGCGAGGGATTCATGGAGCGGCACCTGCGGCATTCGCTGATGTTCGTGCGGCGCCCGGTGAACCGCCTGTTGGTGACATTCGACAACCTGTCCAACGTCAACGACAGCTCGGCGGAGCGCGAGCCCTGGGCGTTCAAGTTCGCGCAGGATGTGAACATCTCGCACCTGGGTGTCATGGCGCATGTGGCGGACTGGTACCGCGACGGCGAGTTGATCGCGCGGTTCGAGAAGCTGCGCGACGAGGGGTTCTTCGAGGGCTACGACCGGGTGATATTCGCCGGCGTGTCGATGGGCGGCTATGCCGCCATCGCCTTTGGCTCGCTGGTGCCGGGGGCGCATGTGGTGTCGGTGAACCCGCAAAGCACGCTGGATACCGGGCTGGTGCCGTGGGAGACGCGCTATGAGGGCGGGCGGCGGCAGGACTGGACGCTGCCCTTGTCGGATGCGGCGGCGCTGACCGCGGGCCTGGGCCGGGTGAGCATTTTCTACGACCCCTATCACGCGCTGGACAAGCAACATGTGGGACGGTTCTCGGGCGACAACATCCACGTCTTTCACTGCCGCCATTCGGATCACAAGACGGCTGTCTTCATGCGCAAGATCGGCGCGCTGAAGCCGGTGATGCATGCGGCGATCTTCGGCGAGATCGACGACGCGGAATTCTACCGTCTCTACCGGGCGCGGCGCGACCTGCGGTGGTACAAGAACCAGGTCACGACCTATTTCAACGACCGTGGGCGGGACGAGATGGCGAATGCGTTCGGCCTGGCGTTTCGCAAGCGGCTGCGGCGCAAGCTGCGCGAGGAGGAGCGCGCGGCGCAGAAGGACGCGGATGCGGACGGGGATTTCGGCCCGGATGACGATGACGGGTTCGACGGGCCGGAGATGGACGGCCCCGAGGACGTGACCGAGGATGCGCCGGCGCCGAGGACCAAGGCCGCTGCGGCGACGCCCCCGGCCAAGGCCGCGCCGAAGGACAAGGCCCCGGCCAGGGCCGGGACGCCCGCGCCCGACGGCCCGTCGCGAGCCATGGGCGCGCGCCGCAACGATCGGTGCCTGATCGTGACCACGATGAAGAACGAAGGGCCGTTCATGCTGGAATGGGTGGCCTTCAACAAGGCCATCGGCTTCACCGATTTCCTGATCTACACCAATGATTGCGACGACGGCACCGACCGCATCGCCATGCGGCTGGAGGAGCTGGGCGTCGCCGCGCATGTGGACAACCGATTCAAGAAGGGCGCGAGCCCGCAGCGTGTGGCGCTGCGCCGGGCGTTCTCGCATGACCTTTACCGGCAGGCCGACTGGGCCATCTGCGCCGATTGCGACGAGTTCCTGAACATTCGCGCGGGCGCGGGACGCCTGCCGGACCTCTTCGAGGCGGTGGGCGAGGCGGATGCCATCTCGCTGTGCTGGAAGCTGTTCGGTTGCGGCGAACAGGTGCGCTATGAGGACAGGTTCATCCACGAGCATTTCACCTGGTCCGCGCCGGAGGAGTTCCGCGAGAAATACCGCGGGCTGGGGCTGAAGACGCTGTTCCGTCCGTCCGAGGCCATCAAGAAGTTCGGCGTGCACCGGCCCAAGTTCGACGGGCGGCCCGAGGGCTTTGTCTGGACCGACGCGGGCGGCAAGCCGATGCCCGAGAAGTATTTCGACATGGGCTGGTCGGCCTATGGCGGGTTCAGCCACGATCACGCGCGGCTGCACCACTACGCGGTGCGGTCGGTCGACAGTTTCCTGGTCAAGCGCGACCGGGGCCGCACCAACCATATCGACCGCGACCAGGGCGTGGCCTACTGGGCCGACATGAACCTGAACATGGTCGAGGACACGAGCCTTGTGCCGATGGCCGAGGCCACGCGGGTCGAGTTCGACCGGCTGATGCAGGACGGCGAGATCCGCCGACTGCATGCCGAGGCCTGTGCCTGGCACCGGGCCAAGATCGCGGCGCTGAAATCGAGCGACGAGTGGGCGGCGCTGCATGACCTGTTGCAGATGATCAACCGTCCCGGCGAGGCGCCGGTGAACCGCGACCAGCTGTTGCAGGACCTGGCCGCGGAATGAGCCGGCGCCCGCAGATCGTGCTGCACGGCGGATTTCACAAGACCGCCACCAGCCACATCCAGTCGATGCTGGCGCGCAATTCCAAGATGCTGGAACGGACGGGCGTGCATTACGTGCACCACCGCGACACCCGCAAGCAGTTGACCGTGCCGGTGCAGTGCAACGTCTACAACAAGATCGGCATGGATTGGGACCCGAAGATTTCCGACGCCGAACTGGCGGAGATGAGCCGGGCGTTTTTGAAGGACATATCGAAGGGCAATCCGAAGCGGATCATCCTGTCGGACGAGAACATGGCCGGGCATTGCGGACATTGCGTCAAGCGCGGGGTGCTCTATCGCTGGCGGCGCAAGCTGCTGGAAGTGTTCGCCGGGCAGTTTCCCGACGGCGTGGACGAGGTGCATCTGGGGCTGCGCAACTATGCCGACTTCTTTGCGTCGGCTTACGTGGAATATCTGCGGTCCGTGACCGGGCAGTGGTTCGTGGACGAGCGCACGATGCGGCGGCAGGTGCTGGAGAACATGCCGAACTGGCACAATATCCTGAAATCGGTGGTGACGCTGTTTCCCGGCGCCAAGGTCACGGTCTGGCGTTACGAGGATTTCCGGCAGATCGACCGGCAGGTTCTGTCCAACCTTTGCGGGCCGGGGATCGACACCGGCGCGATGAAGGAACCCAAGGACAAGAACAAACGCCCCACGGCCAGCGGGCGCGCGGTGGCGGAACTGTTGCAGCTGATTCACAAGGATGGCGCGGACAAGGCGCTGGAACAGCGGGTCGCCTTGCAGGAGCGGTATCCGCGCGGCAAGGACCATGGCAGCTACGATCCCTGGACCGCGAACGAGCGGGCGCACCTGACACGGATGTACGACCAGGATATCGCCGATATCCGCGCCAATCCCGACATCACCCTGCTGGAGCTTGAGCAGATCGCAAGCCACTAGCAAGGCAGCCGGGCGGGATGTGGCTGGCGGTTTGCCGAAAGCAAGAGCCTGGGTCTTTGCCGACATCACCCCTGCGGAACCTGAGGGCGACCGGGCCGAACAGGCTGGCCCCGGCGCGGATGATCGAGGGCACGCGTTTGCAGGGTGCCGCGATCCGAAGAAAGCAAGGGCGGCCCGAAGGCCGCCCTTTGAACGTCCGGAGGAAGACGTCGGTTATTCGGGCATGATCACGCCGTCGATCACGTGGATGACGCCGTTCGAGGCCTCGATGTCGGCGGTGACGACGTTGGCGTCGTTGACGGTCACGCCGCCCTCGGTGCCGATGGTCACCTCGGTGCCCTGCACGGTTTCGGCGGTCATGCCGTCGCTGAGATCACCGGACATGACCTTTCCGGGCACCACGTGGTAGGTGAGGATGCTGGTCAGCTGGTCCTTGTTTTCCGGCAGCAGCAGCGTGTCGACCGTGCCTTCGGGCAGCGCGGCAAAGGCCTCGTCTGTCGGGGCGAAGACGGTAAAGGGGCCGTCGCCTTTCAGCGTCTCGACAAGTCCGGCGGCCTCGGCCGCGGCCAGCAGGGTGGAAAAGTCGCCCGCTTCGGTGGCGGTATCGACGATGTCCTTGCCGCTTTCGGCGAAGGCGGTGGTGGCGCCCCCCAGGAGGGTGGCGGCGGTCAGGGCAAGATAAGTTCTGCGAAGCATGTCATTTCTCCCTATGAGAGTGTGTTTGGTACGAGTGATGAGCGATGTGCGTCTTGCGCATCGTGTTCCTGCTACGTGGCCCGGGCGCGTCCGGTTCAGCGGGGATTTCCGCCGGTGCGGCTTGACGGAAAGGGTTCGCCGCCTAAGCCGGCGCGCCCTGCGAAAGCCACTGAAAAATTCGTGAACCGGCGTGAGCATCCGGCCGCGTCGGGACGGGTTTAAGGCTTGAGGCGCTTCAGGTCTGTGGCATAACGGGGCCACGCAAATCCGAAAGGGGGCGGTGATGGAGCTGGTCTTCGAAATCCTTGGCTTTCTGGCCTTGATCCTGGTGTTGGCGATCGGGATCGTCATCGCGCTGGCGCTGATCTTTTTCGTCATCGACAAGACACAGACCGGCGACGCGATCCGGCGCAACTATCCGGTGATCGGGCGGTTCCGGGGGCTGTTCACCACGCTGGGCGAGTTCTTCCGCCAGTACTTCTTTGCCATGGACCGCGAGGAGATGCCGTTCAACCGCGCCCAGCGGGACTGGGTGGGGCATGCCTCGAAGGGCAAGGGCAATACCGTCGCCTTCGGGTCGACCCGGAACCTGAACGTGGCGGGCACGCCGATCTTCGTGCCGGCGGCCTTTCCGCCGCTGGATGACCAGTTCGCGGCCACCGAGCCGATGCAGATCGGGCCCTATTGCCGGACGCCCTACATGGCGCGGTCGATCTTCAACGTCTCGGGCATGAGTTACGGCGCCATTTCGCGCCCCGCGGTCGAGGCGCTGAGCCGGGGCGCGGCGGAGGCCGGGATCTGGCTGAACACCGGGGAGGGGGGCCTGAGCCCTTATCACCTGTCGGGCGGGTGCGACGTGGTCTACCAGATCGGGACAGCGAAATACGGGGTGCGGACGCCGGATGGCGCGCTGGACGACGACAAGCTGCGAAGGATGGGCGAGACCGAGCAGGTCAGGATGTTCGAGCTGAAGCTGGCGCAGGGGGCGAAGCCCGGCAAGGGCGGCATCCTGCCCGGTGCCAAGGTCGGGCCGGAGATTGCCGAGATCCGGGGTATCCACGTGGGGCAGGACAGCATTTCGCCGAACCGGCACCGCGAGGTGAACAATTACGGCGAGCTCTTGGATTTCATCGGCCATATCCGCGAGGTCACGGGCAAGCCCGTCGGGTTCAAGACCGTGGTGGGGTCGAGCGAAGCCTGGGACGAGATGTTCGAGCTGATCGTCGAGCGCGGGCCTGAAAGCGCGCCGGATTTCATCACCATCGACGGCGGCGAGGGGGGCACGGGGGCGGCGCCGATGCCGCTGATGGACCTGGTGGGGATGCCCATTCGCGAGGCGCTGACCCGGATGGTGGACCTGCGCGACCGGCACGGGCTGAAAAGCCGGATCCGGATCATCGCGGCGGGCAAGCTGGTCAATCCCGGCGACGTGGCCTGGGCGATCTGCGCGGGCGCGGATTTCGTAACCTCGGCGCGGGGGTTCATGTTCTCGCTTGGCTGCATCCAGGCGCTGAAGTGCAACCGCAACACCTGTCCCACGGGGATCACCACCCATGACAAGCATTTGCAGAAGGGGCTGGTGGTCGAGGACAAGTACATGAAGGTGGCCAATTACGCGCGGCAGGTCATCAAGGAGGTCGAGACCATCGCCCATTCCGTGGGTGTGGCCGAGCCAAGGCTGATGCGGCGGCGGCATGTGCGGATCGTGCAGGCGGACGGCACGTCGATTCCTTTGACAAAGATCCGGCCCAGCGTGGACGCGGCGCAGTATCCCTAGAGGTGGAGCGGACAGTCATCCTCGGGCTTGACCCGGGGATCTCTGACCGTGGGAGGTCCCGGATCAAGTCCGGGAAGGCGGTGGGTGATGGTGCCGCGCGGAGTCAAGGCCGAAGGCCGCCGCGCGATCGCCAGACCGCCCGGACGGGCTGGCGATTGGGTGACGTGGGCACACCGATCAGTAGTTTTGCGGATTTGGCTGCCATTAAGTGCCCCGAAGGACAGTCGGGTCGCCAACCCGCGGTCTGGCAATCGCGCGGCTTTGTTATCTGTACGCATCTTGGAGCCTTGCGTTGGGAGGTCCCGGATCAAGTCCGGGACGGCCGACCGCGGTGCTTCGCGCGCGTGCGCGCGCGCGATAAAGAATGCCGCCGCCATTGTTACCGCGCTTCCACGTCTTCGTGACACGGCTTGTTTTGCCGCGCGAATGCGCTTTCCTTATGTCACGACTGACAGACATGCCCGCGAGAAGAGGAGAACCCGCATGGCCCATC
This sequence comes from Roseovarius sp. THAF27, assembly GCF_009363655.1. Classification (NCBI taxonomy): domain Bacteria; kingdom Pseudomonadati; phylum Pseudomonadota; class Alphaproteobacteria; order Rhodobacterales; family Roseobacteraceae; genus Roseovarius; species Roseovarius sp. THAF27. The sequence continues at coordinate 3,800,123 of NZ_CP045393.1, read as the reverse complement.
GTTGGAAGAACACGCTGCGCGACAAGGATGTGACCGACGAGGCCGCGTTCCTCAATCGGCGGCAGTTGATGGCGGGGGCCGCTGCCGGGGTTGGGCTGGCCGGGGTCGGCGGGATGCCGGCGCGGGCGCAGGATCTGGAGCCCACATCCTACGAGGATGTCACCACCTACAACAACTACTACGAGTTCGGCACCGCCAAGGGCGACCCCGTAGAAAATGCCCATATGCTGACGACCCAACCCTGGACGGTGAAGATCGACGGGCTGGTGGATCGCCCCGGCGACTATGCCTTCGAGGACATCATGGCGAAGATGACGGTGGAGGAGCGGATCTATCGTTTCCGCTGTGTCGAGGCCTGGTCGATGGTGGTGCCGTGGAACGGGTTCGAGCTGGCCGATCTCTTGGAAATGGCAGGCGTGCAGTCGGGCGCGAAATACGTGGCCTTCGAGACCGCGCTGCGCCCCGACGAGATGCCGGGAGTGAAATACCCGGTGCTGGACTGGCCCTATGTCGAGGGGCTGCGGCTGGACGAGGCGACGCATCCGCTGACGATCATGGCGACGGGGATTTACGGAAAAGAGATCCCCAACCAGAACGGTGCGCCGCTGCGTCTGGTGGTGCCGTGGAAGTATGGGTTCAAGTCGATCAAGTCGATCGTGCGCATCACGCTGACCGAGACTGAGCCGCCGACCAGCTGGAACAAGGCGAACGCGCGGGAATACGGGTTCTATAGCAACGTGAACCCCGAGGTGGACCACCCGCGATGGAGCCAGGCGAGCGAGCGGGTCATCGGGACCGGACTGTTCGCCCGCCGGCAGGACACTTTGATGTTCAACGGGTATGCCGACGAGGTGGCGAGCCTCTATGACGGGATGGACCTGAAGGCGAACTTCTGATGCGGTCAGGGCCCGAACACGACCTGGTGCATGATGCGACCCGGCCAGAGGGTGAAGAGGCCCGCGCCGATCAGCGCGATGGCGAAAAGCTGTTGCATGGTGCGACGGTGGGCGGTGACCTGTCCGGTCTGGGCATAGTAAAGACCGAGCGGCGCAGAGATCAGGACGATGACCGACAGGATATGGATCGGGCTGAAGGGGCCGATTACTTGCATGGTGTGGATCCAGAAGCTGGATGCGGCGACGACCAGCATCAGGATCATCCAGACCAAGCCAAGGCCGCGATGAAGACCCGTGCCCTTGGGAAGGATCAATTGGAGAGCGCCAAGTGCGAGGGCGGCCAGGGCGGCCAGCGTGTGGGCCACGATCATCGGGCTGGCGCTGAGCAAAGGATCGAGCGTCATCGCACTCTTCTTATCATGGTGTGTGATTCTGCTCAAAACCGGACTGTTTCAACATGAGCGTGGTGACGACAGCGCGGGAGACCCTGAACCAGATGCTGCGCCGGGTGCCGGCATGGCCCATTTACGTGGCGAGCTTGGGCTATGCCGCGTGGATGCTGTGGCTGGGCGTACAGAACCGGCTGGGCGCGGACCCCGTGAAGGTGCTGGAGCACGAGATGGGTCAGATGGCGCTGTACCTGCTGGTGGCGGGGCTGGCGGTGACGCCGCTGCGCAAGATTGCGGGGGTGAACCTGTTGAAGTTCCGCCGGGCGCTGGGGCTGGCCTGCTTCTTCTTCGTGGTCTGTCACCTGCTGGTCTGGGCAGTTCTGGACGTGCAGCGGATCGGCGAAGTCTGGGCCGATATCGTGAAGCGGCCTTACATAACTGTCGGCATGGCGGCGTTCGGTCTGTTGATCCCGCTGGCGATGACCTCGAACAACCTGTCGATCCGCAAGATGGGGGCGGCGGCCTGGGGTCGGCTGCACAGGCTGGTCTATCCGGCGGCGATTCTGGGCGGCGTGCATTACGTGATGCTGGTGAAGGGCTGGCAGGTCCGCCCGCTGGTGTTCCTGGGCGTCATTGCGGGGCTGATTGCGTGGCGATTCCTGGTGAAGCGGAAAAAAGCGGCGAGTCGGGTGCAGACTGCTGCCTGATTCCGCGGAATGAGCACGCCGATTCCGGCTTTTTCGCCGACTCGGGCGATTCATTTTTCTAAATGCCACGAGTCGGAGGATGATTCCGGGGCGAGTCAGGGGTGACTCGGCGACGAGTCGGGGGTGACTCGGGGCAGATTCCCGTCCGTGACTCGCCAGATTCCGGCGAAATGGCTGTGGAAAACCCGATTTTGGCGTGATTGCCCCTGCGTAAAGCCGCTTATGGCATGGGATCAAAACACCGGAGGCCAAAAAATCGTATCTGCAAACACCTGTTTTTAAACGATAAATGAGTTTTTTGAAAAAAACATGACGTTTCCCGAAAAAAGGGGTTGCGAGGTTCGGCCCCAATCCGTAAATACCCCCTCACCGGCGGCGCTGAGGCGCACAACGGAACGCCAGACGGAACGACGGAGCGACGCTCCAGAGGGACAGACGGCAACAAACACTGAGGTATCTGACGCAGGTTGCGCCAAAAAGAAATGGCGCTTCGTGTTGATTTTGTCTCTGCGCTCTTTGAAATCGATAGTTTCTGAAGAGATATGTGGGCGGTTTGGTCTATTCGATGGATCAACACTCTCATATCAAACTACCTAGGTGACGGTTTCGACCCGATCCGATGATGGATAGTCAGCTTCACTGTTTGGACGGTTTCCGGTTTCTTATGAAACCAGAAGCACAACAAACAGAGACAAGTTCCAACCATAGCCGGTTGGAATTGATGTGCAGAGGTTCGAACGTCAAGGATAAGCTGGTAACAGCTTTTCAACTTGAGAGTTTGATCCTGGCTCAGAACGAACGCTGGCGGCAGGCCTAACACATGCAAGTCGAGCGAGAACTTCGGTTCTAGCGGCGGACGGGTTAGTAACGCGTGGGAACGTGCCCTTCACTACGGAATAGTCCCGGGAAACTGGGTTTAATACCGTATACGCCCTTCGGGGGAAAGAATTTCGGTGAAGGATCGGCCCGCGTTAGATTAGATAGTTGGTGGGGTAATGGCCTACCAAGTCTACGATCTATAGCTGGTTTTAGAGGATGATCAGCAACACTGGGACTGAGACACGGCCCAGACTCCTACGGGAGGCAGCAGTGGGGAATCTTAGACAATGGGCGCAAGCCTGATCTAGCCATGCCGCGTGAGTGATGAAGGCCTTAGGGTCGTAAAGCTCTTTCGCCAGGGATGATAATGACAGTACCTGGTAAAGAAACCCCGGCTAACTCCGTGCCAGCAGCCGCGGTAATACGGAGGGGGTTAGCGTTGTTCGGAATTACTGGGCGTAAAGCGCGCGTAGGCGGATTGGAAAGTTGGGGGTGAAATCCCAGGGCTCAACCCTGGAACTGCCTCCAAAACTATCAGTCTAGAGTTCGAGAGAGGTGAGTGGAACTCCGAGTGTAGAGGTGAAATTCGTAGATATTCGGAAGAACACCAGTGGCGAAGGCGGCTCACTGGCTCGATACTGACGCTGAGGTGCGAAAGTGTGGGGAGCAAACAGGATTAGATACCCTGGTAGTCCACACCGTAAACGATGAATGCCAGTCGTCGGCGCGCATGCGTGTCGGTGACACACCTAACGGATTAAGCATTCCGCCTGGGGAGTACGGTCGCAAGATTAAAACTCAAAGGAATTGACGGGGGCCCGCACAAGCGGTGGAGCATGTGGTTTAATTCGAAGCAACGCGCAGAACCTTACCAACCCTTGACATCCTGATCGCGGTTTCTCGAGAGAGATTCCTTCAGTTCGGCTGGATCAGTGACAGGTGCTGCATGGCTGTCGTCAGCTCGTGTCGTGAGATGTTCGGTTAAGTCCGGCAACGAGCGCAACCCACATCCCTAGTTGCCAGCAGTTCGGCTGGGCACTCTATGGAAACTGCCCGTGATAAGCGGGAGGAAGGTGTGGATGACGTCAAGTCCTCATGGCCCTTACGGGTTGGGCTACACACGTGCTACAATGGTGGTAACAGAGGGTTAATCCCTAAAAACCATCTCAGTTCGGATTGTCGTCTGCAACTCGACGGCATGAAGTCGGAATCGCTAGTAATCGCGTAACAGCATGACGCGGTGAATACGTTCCCGGGCCTTGTACACACCGCCCGTCACACCATGGGAGTTGGGTTTACCCGAAGACGGTGCGCCGACCTGTTCGCAGGGGGCAGCTGGCCACGGTAAGCTCAGCGACTGGGGTGAAGTCGTAACAAGGTAGCCGTAGGGGAACCTGCGGCTGGATCACCTCCTTTCTAAGGATGTTTCTAGTTGGGTCGATTGTTCGCAATCGACTTACGTGAAACACTTAGCAGATCGGTAATCAAAACCGATCAAACATCATACGGTCCAGGCCGTCCTCATATCTCTTCAGTCAAGGCTTTCGCACCGCGAAAGCCGTAACCGTGAAAGTGGATTGACGATCAATCCGCGGCAGCGGTCGGCGGCCCTCTCGGCATTTCCTGCGGAAACGCCTGCCGGGCGACGTCGATTTTACCTTTGGTAAAATCAACTTGGGTCGGTAGCTCAGGTGGTTAGAGCGCACGCCTGATAAGCGTGAGGTCGGAGGTTCAAGTCCTCCTCGACCCACCAACAAACATCGCGGCCGCAGATTGCGATGCAATCCGCTTTTCCGCGCGTCGGTTTTGGCGTTGCCAAGACCTTGGGGGCCTTAGCTCAGCTGGGAGAGCGCCTGATTTGCATTCAGGAGGTCAGCGGTTCGATCCCGCTAGGCTCCACCATATCCCGATTTGACCGTTAAGCAGCATCGCTGTTTTGCCGTCCAATCGGACGCTTTGAAATCGTAAAGAGAGATACAAGTTGCTTCGAGAGAAATCTTGAAGTGACGATCAACACTGTTTGATCCTTGTAAGTACGCAAGCGATCTCGGTCTGGTTCCACTTCGGTGGACGGCATGTCGAAAGGTGCATCCACGCCTTTCCCCATGTATCCCGGGCTGAAAAGAACAGAGTTGTCCAAGTCAAGTACTATAACCAAAGTTCCGGAGTAATCCGGAGCGGGAAATGTACGACTTTTGGTCCAGGATAAGGGGTCTGGAAGTTACCAGCTACGGACCCGCGCAAGACGCAAATCTTGCTTTTTCTGGATCAAATCAAGCGCGAGAAGGGCGTTTGGTGGATGCCTTGGCAGTAAGAGGCGATGAAGGACGTGATACTCTGCGATAAGTCATGGGGAGCTGAGAATAGGCTTTGATCCATGAATTTCCGAATGGGGCAACCCACCTGACAGTTCACTATAATAGCTTCGGCTGTTTATAGGGTTCTGAAACAGGTACTTAAGGACTGAATACATAGGTCTTTAAGAGCAAACCCGGAGAACTGAAACATCTAAGTACCCGGAGGAAAGGACATCAATTGATACTCCCCTAGTAGCGGCGAGCGAACGGGGACCAGCCAAGCCTTGAGAGTGACTAGAACATGTTGGGAAGCATGGCCATAGCGGGTGACAGCCCCGTATAGGAAGCTCGATAGGATGTATTAAGTAGGGCGGGACACGTGAAATCCTGTCTGAAGATCGGAGGACCACCTTCGAAGGCTAAGTACTCCTTACTGACCGATAGCGAACCAGTACCGTGAGGGAAAGGTGAAAAGCACCCCGACGAGGGGAGTGAAACAGTACCTGAAACCGAACGCCTACAATCAGTCGGAGCTTGACTGGACTCTAATGACAATCTGCGTCACACATGGAAAAAACTCCATGGAGATCGGGACATGTCAGACATTGCTTTTATTACGGATGGTACCGCTGCGGTGGTCGGTTTGGCCCTTGGCCTGCTGAACATGGCGGTGAATCACTGCCCGAATGAAGGATGCCTGGCAAAGAACGATGTGGTGCCGTTTACCAGCGTTTCCGCTGGCGAGGTGTACTTCCAGGAAAACGCCGTTGGCGAGGAAGTGTTCATTCGCCGGCAGACATCGACGGCACGCGGCCCGTTCCAATTCACCTACGGTGGGTCCATCACGGATGATGGTGGCCTGTGGGTGGGTCTTGGAAACACCACGACATACACGACGCCGAACGAACGGTGGTACGCTCAGTTCCACTCGATGCCCGGGCTTTATGCCGAGGGCAGCGATGTCGACCTGGGTGGCCCGATCATCTTTCGATCGGGTGTCGAATTCGGGTATCAGGCACGCAATGGCGTGCGCATGAGCCTGAGTTTCGATCATCGGTCGAACGCTGGGATCTACAGCGATAACCCGGGCCTTGAAACGGTTCAGTTCCGGGTCTCGATCCCGACCAAATAACCGGAAACGGTTGTCATTAGTGTCCAGTCTTGTGACGGCGTACCTTTTGTATAATGGGTCATCGACTTGGTCTATCTAGCAAGCTTAAGCCGTTAGGTGTAGGCGCAGCGAAAGCGAGTCTTAATAGGGCGTCGAGTTAGATGGATCAGACCCGAAACCGAGTGATCTAGGCATGACCAGGCTGAAGGTAAGGTAACACTTACTGGAGGGCCGAACCCACATCTGTTGAAAAAGATCGGGATGAGTTGTGCCTAGGGGTGAAAGGCCAATCAAACTCGGAGATAGCTGGTTCTCTGCGAAATCTATTTAGGTAGAGCGTCATCCGAATACCCTCGGGGGTAGAGCACTGGATGGGTAATGGGGCCCCACAGGCTTACTGATCCTAACCAAACTCCGAATACCGAGGAGTACTAGATGGCAGACACACTGCGGGTGCTAACGCCCGTAGTGGAGAGGGAAACAACCCTGACCTCCGGCTAAGGCCCCCAATTCATGGCTAAGTGGGAAAGCAGGTGAGACGACCAAAACAACCAGGAGGTTGGCTTAGAAGCAGCCATCCTTTAAAGATAGCGTAACAGCTCACTGGTCTAAATAAGTTGTCTTGCGGCGAAGATGTAACGGGGCTCAAGCCATGAGCCGAAGCCGAGGAGTGCGTATGCACTGGTAGCAGAGCGTAGTGTGACATAGTTCCACTCCTCTTCAGCACCTTTCGAGGTGCTTTGGAGGAACGGAGCTTTCGATGAAGCGGGCGCGTGAGCGATCCCGTGGAGAGATCACTAGTGAGAATGATGACATGAGTAGCGACAAAGAGTGTGAGAGACACTCTCGCCGAAAGTCCAAGGGTTCCTGCTTAAAGCTAATCTGAGCAGGGTAAGCCGACCCCTAAGGCGAGGCCGAAAGGCGTAGTCGATGGGAATCAGGTTAATATTCCTGAGCCAGATGAAAGTGACGGATTGCGAGGGTTGTTCATCCTTATCGGATTGGATGGGCAGCTTAGCAGTCCCTGGAAATAGCTCCATCATAAGATCGTACCCTAAACCAACACAGGTGGACTGGTAGAGAATACCAAGGCGCTTGAGAGAACGATGTTGAAGGAACTCGGCAAAATACCTCCGTAAGTTCGCGAGAAGGAGGCCCGGGTTTCAGGCAACTGAAGTCCGGGGGCACAAACCAGGGGGTGGCGACTGTTTACTAAAAACACAGGGCTCTGCGAAGTCGCAAGACGACGTATAGGGTCTGACGCCTGCCCGGTGCCTGAAGGTTAAAAGGAGATGTGAGAGCGTCGAATTGAAGCCCAGGTAAACGGCGGCCGTAACTATAACGGTCCTAAGGTAGCGAAATTCCTTGTCGGGTAAGTTCCGACCTGCACGAATGGCGTAACGACTTCCCCGCTGTCTCCAACATCGACTCAGCGAAATTGAATTGCCTGTCAAGATGCAGGCTTCCCGCGGTTAGACGGAAAGACCCCGTGCACCTTTACTACAGCTTCGCACTGGCATCAGGACTGCATTGTGCAGGATAGGTGGTAGGCTTTGAAACCATGACGCTAGTCGTGGTGGAGCCATCCTTGAGATACCACCCTATGCATTCTTGATGTCTAACCGCGGTCCGTTATCCGGATCCGGGACCCTGCGTGGCGGGTAGTTTGACTGGGGCGGTCGCCTCCTAAAGCGTAACGGAGGCGCGCGAAGGTTGGCTCAGAGCGGTCGGAAATCGCTCGTTGAGTGCAATGGCATAAGCCAGCCTGACTGCGAGACTGACAAGTCGAGCAGAGTCGAAAGACGGCCATAGTGATCCGGTGGTCCCAAGTGGGAGGGCCATCGCTCAACGGATAAAAGGTACGCCGGGGATAACAGGCTGATACTGCCCAAGAGTCCATATCGACGGCAGTGTTTGGCACCTCGATGTCGGCTCATCTCATCCTGGGGCTGGAGCAGGTCCCAAGGGTACGGCTGTTCGCCGTTTAAAGAGGTACGTGAGCTGGGTTTAGAACGTCGTGAGACAGTTCGGTCCCTATCTGCCGTGGGTGTAGGATACTTGAGAGGAGTTGCCCCTAGTACGAGAGGACCGGGGTGAACGTTCCACTGGTGGACCAGTTGTCGTGCCAACGGCAGTGCTGGGTAGCTATGAACGGACAGGATAACCGCTGAAGGCATCTAAGCGGGAAGCCCCCCTCAAAACAAGGTATCCCTGAGGACCGTGGTAGACCACCACGTCGATAGGCCGGAGATGTAAGCGCAGCAATGCGTTCAGTTGACCGGTACTAATTGTCCGATAGGCTTGATTTGATCCAGTAAAAGCCAGATTGGCTTATGCGGATCCAGAAGCCGTACACTGAAACAAGTGTGCTGACTTGGAGTTCAAGGATCTTTCTCGGTTTGGTGGTCATAGCACGAGCAAAACACCCGGTCCCATCCCGAACCCGGCCGTTAAGTGCCGTAGCGCCAATGGTACTGCGTCTCAAGACGTGGGAGAGTAGGTCACCGCCAAACCTAGTAAGGTCCTTGAAATTGTATCTCTCTTTCGATCTTCCCCTACAATTTACCGACTGACCCGCACACAGCGGCGGCTTCGCTGTGCCTTGTCGGCGCGTCTTGGCCCTGCGGTGACGGACCACGGCGAGACTCCTTTCGCCGCCAAGCGCGCCGGGGAACTTTCGATCCGGCCTTTTCGTTACCTGCCAGGACGAAAGGGACGCGATGGCCAAGGCGAAATCCGGAAAATCAGGCAAATCCAATACGGTAAAGCGGCCCGACCCGCCTGAAAGGTCGATCGACGCGCGCTACGAGCGGCGATCCAAGGCGTTCGGCCGGCTGAGCGCCGCGATTGCCGACGGCAAATACCTTGTTCCGCCGAAATTCCTGCAAGGCCAGGCGCGGCGGCTGCATGTGCGCACGACGATCCGTGAAGACCATGCCGCGCGCATCACCGAAAGCTCGAAGGGCGCGCGCGACAAGTTCGACAAGCTGGCCGGCTGCCCGTACAAGTTCTTTCGCGGCACCGCACTGCTGTTCTACCGCGACATGGTGGGCGAGGACGGGCACATGCCCACGGTCATGGCGCTGGGAGATGTGCACCCGGCGAACTTCGGCGTCATGCCCGACAAGAACGGCGCGCCGATCTTCGGTGTGAACGACTTTGACGAGACCACCTATGCGCCCTTCAGCTGGGATATCAAGCGCGGCGCCGTGGGGTTCTGGATCGCGGCGCTGACAGAGGGCGCGCTGAAGCCGAAGCAGGCCCGCAAGATCATCCGCAAGTTCGTGCGCGGCTATGCGACGGCGATGCAGGACTACGCCAACAAATCCACAGAACGCAACGATGCCTACCGGACGGACAATTCCCCCAAGGTGATCCGCCGCCTGTTCGAGCAGGCGTGGGAAGAGCGCAGGGACTGGTTGTGGGACGATTACCTGACGCCCAATGGCCGCGCCTTCAGGTCCAATGACGAGTTGCAGCCCCTGTCGACCGAGATCGACAAGTTTCAGAAAGCCATCAACGACCTGGCCAAGTCGAACGGCATCGACGCGCCCGACCGCGCCGGTGAGCTGAAGGTCAAGGATGTGTGCGTGCGCCACGGGCAGGGCACCGCCTCGCTCGGCCTGCCGCGCTATTACGTCCTGATCGAGGGACCGTCGCAGGATGCGACCGACGACCTTATCATCGAGTTCAAGGCCGCCCGCCGCTCGGCCCTGGACGGCTTGGTGCCGCCCAACGCCTTCTACGCCGGAGAGCAGGCCGAGCGCATCAAGCATGGCCAGCGCGTGCAATTGGCGCATGGAGACATTTTCTACGGCGCGGTCGAGATCGACGGAAAGAGTTTCATGAGCCGCGAGCGGGCGCCGTTCCGGGATGACATCGACCTCGATGACCTGAGCTTCAAGACGTGGAAGAAGTACGCCAGGGTGTGCGGCGCCGCGCTGGCGCAGGCCCATGCGCTGTCCGACGACCTGGGACGGATCGACTATGACGTCGAGCCTTCGATCATGGAGGCCATCGCGCCGCTGGACCTGTTCGTCGGCGATATCGTCCGCTTCACCGAGGAAGCGGTCGCCCGCCTGCAACGGGATCACGCGTTTTTCCGCGAGGATCACAAGCTGGGTGCCTTCGACAGCCTCGACGTCGTCTTCCGCTAGGCAATTTCGAATTGTCGTGTAAAAAAAATGTAATAAATGCCGGCGCGGCCCCTTGCGAAGGTCCCGGTGCAGGAGTAGATAGCCCGCATTGGCGCGGGGTGGAGCAGCCCGGTAGCTCGTCAGGCTCATAACCTGAAGGTCGTAGGTTCAAATCCTACCCCCGCAACCAATCATATCTCCGATACCTCCACCAGTCCTGCCGCAGGCCATCCGCCGGTTGCGTGGACGGCAGATTGCGCTTTAATCACCCTTTCCTCGAAAACCCGATGGTCGAGTGCCGCCGCGTCGGAGAGTTGACCCGCGCAATGTCACCGGAGAGGGCAACGGACCCGTTCAGAGCGGTACGCCCTGAGACATCGTCCGCGTCGCAGCCAACAGCATGGGGGCAAACTGGCTGACCATCTGCTTGGCGTCATAGCGAAAGAGGGAGGCCCCGAGGCTGACGGCGGCAACCCCTTCGTTGCCGGGCAGGCGCAGCGCCACCGCGAGCGTGATGTCGCCGGTGTAGATCTGTTCCTCGACAAGGGCAAAGCCGCGGCTGCGGGTCTTGTTGATCGCCTCCCAGATGCCCTTGCGGTCGTACACGGTGTGACGGGTAAAGGCGCGCAGGTCGGACCGATCCAGCAACGCGTCAACCTCTGCGTCCTCCATCGTGGACAGGATCGCCAGACCGCCTGCCGAACAATAGGCCGGCAGGCGCGACCCCACGATCACGTCCGTATCCAGGACGTTGGGAGACAGGTAGCGCGACAGGTAGATCACCTCGGTCCCGTCGAGCACGGTAAGCGACACGGCCTCCTCTGTCGCCTTGTTCAGGTGAGACAGATAGGGGTGCGACCGCAGGACGATCGGACTGGACCGGGTATACTGGTAGGCAAGGCTCAGGGTCTTCGGGGTCAGTTCGAACGACTTGGTGCGCTTGTCCTTGTGCAGGTACCCCAGCCGCCACAACGTATGGGAGTAGCGTTGCGCGGCCGACCGATCGAGGCCGGAGTTTTCCGCAAGCTGGGTCAGCGTCTGCCGCGGTGTCGCCTCGTCAAACGCGGCCAGCACGCGAAAGGCTTTTTCCACGGCACTGACCATCAATGGGTCGTTCAGGTCATCAGACTCCGCCATTTCGGTTTTCCCGCCTCCGCACGCATTGACACCGCAGAAACGCGGCGCTTATATTATAATTATAGGTTATCGCATCGCGATATTTTGGTCAACCAGTAACACGACCGATCAGGTTGGAAATCGAGCATGACGGACACAACACATACTTCATGGGCAGGATCGGGTTTTCTGCATCTGCTGGGGCAGAATGCTTCGGAGAACCCGGAGCGGATCTACGCGTCGGAACTTGTCAACGGCGTGTGGCAGGATCACACGATCGGTGCAGTGCAGGCGCGCGCGCTGACCATTGCCGCGGGGCTTTCCGCCCGCGGCGTCGGGCGCGGCGATCGCGTTGGCCTGATGCTGGGGACGCATGTCGATACCAGCGCCGCGGCCTTTGCCCTGGGCCTGCTGGGGGCGGTCTGGGTGCCGGTCGGCCTGCGCCAGGTGGCCAGCGGCGTGACCTATACCGTGACCGAAGCCGACGTGACCCTGCTGATCGTGGAAGAAGAGGCCGAAGAGGTCGCCCGCACGGCGGGCTGCGACGTGCTGGTGCGCCCGCAGGACGCCGGATTGTGCGCCGCACTGGGAGAGGCCCCGGCGATCACGCCGGTCCTGCCCGAGGCGGAGGATCTGTGCATGATCCTGTTCACCTCCGGCACCACGGGGCGGCCCAAGGCGGTGCCCCTCACCCATGCGATGCTGCGGTATTCTGCTGAAAGTGCTGCGATTTCCTCGCAAGCCGAACCGGGTGCCATCTATTATACATGGGAACCCTTCCACCATATCGGGGGCGCGCAGGTGGTTGTTCTGCCGCTGATTCGGGATGTGCAGCTGGCGCTGACGGCGAAGTTCACAGCGTCCGGATTCTGGGATCAGGTGCGGGCCTGTGGCGCGACGCGGATCCACCATCTGGGCGGCGTTCTGCAGATGCTGCTGAAACAGCCCGCCCGCCCGGACGACAAGGAACACCAGGTCGCCATCGCCTGGGGCGGCGGCTGTGATACCGAGACGTGGAAAGCCTCCGAGGCGCGGTTCGGCCTGCGGATCACCGAAGGCTACGGCATGACCGAGGCCTCGAGCCTGTCGACGGTCAATGTCGAGGGGCTGCCCGGCTATGTCGGTCGCGCGCTGCCGTGGTTCGAGGTGTCGATCCGCGACCGGGACGGGCGGGTCCTTGCCACCGGAGAAAGGGGTGAGATCGTTGTAACGCCCCGCCCCGACTGCGAAACTGCGCTGTTCAAGGGCTATATGAATTCGGTCGAAGCCACCCGTGAGGCGCTGCGGGACGGTCGGCTGCACACCGGCGACATGGGGTCGCTGGATGCCGAGGGACGACTGAAGTTTCACGGCCGCATGAAGGACACCATCCGGGTTCGGGGCGAGAACGTCTCGGCCTGGGAGGTCGAACACGTGGTGGAACAGCACGATGCCGTGGCCGCCTGTGCCGCGATCCCGGTGGAGGCCGAGATCGGCGAGGCGGACATCAAGATCTACGTGCAATCGGCCCCCGGTCAGACCCTGACCGGCGCGGCGCTGTTCGACTGGCTGGCGGGCAAGCTCGCGCCGCATCAGCTTCCGCAATTCATCACCTTCGTGCAGGAGTTCGAACGAACCCCAAGCCAGAGGATCATGAAACACAAGCTGGACGCGACCCGCGCCGGCGACTGGACGAGACACTGAAGCAGAGAGAGAAACACCATGTCTGACGCTACCGATCCGATCCTTGTGACCCGCGAAGGGTCGATCCAGATCATCACCCTGAACAAACCCAAGCGGCTGAACGCCTGGGACACCCCCATGCGGAACGATCTGTGCAAGGCGATCATTGCTGCGGACACCGATCCCGAGGTCGAAGCCGTTATCCTGACCGGCGCTGGCGACCGGGCCTTCTGCGCCGGGCAGGACCTGAACGAGGGCAAGAGCTTTGACGCGGCGCGGGCCGAGCTGTGGATCGAGGAATGGCGTACCCTGTACAACCTGATCCGCCGGTTCGAAAAGCCCTTCATCGGTGCGCTGAACGGGATCGCGGCCGGGTCCGCCTTTCAGGTGGCGCTGTTGTGCGACATGCGCGTGGGGCACGCCAATTCGCCGATGGGTCAGCCGGAGATCAAACAGGGCATCGCCTCGGTCACCGGGTTCTGGATCATCCGGGAAATGCTGGGCCTTGCGCGCGCGATCGACCTTGTGCAGACCGGGCGCATCGTGTCGGCGGACGAATGCCATAGCCTGGGTCTGATCAACGAGATCGTCGAGCAGGACCAGGTCCTGCCGCGCGCCATCGCCCTGGCGCAGGAGCTGGCGGCGCTGCCGAAACAAGCCTATGCGCTCAACAAGCAGCGGATCGTGGCGGCCACCCAGCACAGCTTTGACGAAACCTTCGAGCTGGCGCGCACCTTGCACAAGAAGGCCTTTGCAGAAGGTCACACGCAGGCGGAAATGAGCAAGTTTCTGGATCGCAAGAAAGCCTCCTGAGGCGTTCAGCGGTGAAAAGACAAAAGGCCGGCGAACCGCCGGCCTTTTGCGTATCGGAAAGGGGCGTGCCCGGGCCACGAGGCCCGGACGACACCTCGGATCAGAACTGGATCCCTTCGGGGATCGCCGAGACATCCATGCCTGCCGCTTCGAACCCGTCGATGATCAGCGGCGCAACCGTGCCTTCCGCCCGGTTCTTGTCGGCCCAGGCCTGGACGAAATCGCTGAAGCGACCGTCGTCATCCATCCGGATCCCGGCGGAAGACGGGCTGCCGTTTTCCGGGGTGGGCACGGTGTAGCTGGCAAAGGCATCGGGGGCGGTGGCGAAGGTCTGCAGGCAGATCGGCAGCTCCTGCATCAGGTAATCCGCGCGACCGGCCTGGACGGCCATGATGGTTTCGCCCATTTCCTTCAGCGACATGATGTTCGCCTCGGGGACATCGCTTTGCAGAAAGGCGATCTGCGCGGTGCCGGTCACCATGGCAAAGGTGGTTTCACCGGAATTGTATTCTTCCCATGTCGGCATCGCTTCCTTGCCGGTGCCCGCGATCACGCAGTTTGTCATCTGATAGAGCGGGCCGGCCATATCCAGCGCCTTCTTGCGCTCCTCGGTGGCGGTCATGCCGGGGAACAGGTCGATGCGGCCGGCCTGAAGGTCCAGAACGACGCTCTGCCAGGTCGTTTCGCGCCAGACGACCTCCAGGTCCTGCCCCATCTCCTCGCTCAGATCGGCAACGATCTGGCGGCAGACATTGGGTCCGTAGCCGGCGTATTCCAGATCGCCCCCGACATGGAACGAGGTCGGCGGATAGTTCTGGATGCCGCCGCAGACAACCTGCCCGGACGATTTGATGTTTTCCCAGATGGACTCTGCGGCGGCCGGAACGGCGGCGGTGCAGAAGGCAATGACGGCGGTCGTCATTTTAAGATGTGTCACGTTCGACTCCTTAGGTTGGTTGGCCGTTATGCGTCGGCCCGGAGTCAATTGACGCCCCGTTAGATGGCCCCCGCAACATAAACCAGAGGTTCCGCAGGGGCGGAAGGGCAGGAATATCGACTCTGGTGAAAAAAAGACACAATGTTATTGCGATGCGATTAGCATCTTGAAAATTAACTGCTATAAGAGTGCATCGAATGAGAGTCCCTTGCCGAACGTCCGGCAGGGTCCGAGGGGGGCGAAGCCGTCCCATGGGCCGTTTTCCGAAGGGTTGCGGGGCCGGAGAAAAGGAGATCTGGATGTATAACTTCGATTGGTCTGTGGTCTGGGACCTGTCGCTCTGGATGAACGCTTTGGGCGTGACGCTGTCCTATGCCGTCGTCACCTCGGTCGCCGGATTGCTGATCGGGGTCATCTTCGGCCTCATCCTCGTGGCCCGGGTGCCTGTCCTCTGGTGGATCGGCTCGGGCTACGTGCTGTTGTTCCGGTCGACGCCGCTGCTGGTGCAGATCGTCTGGTTCTTCTACGCCCTGCCGATGGTCACGGGCTATGCGTTGCCGGACTGGTTCGCGGCGGGCCTCGGCCTGACGCTTTACATGGGGGCCTTTTCGGCCGAGATATTTCGCGCCGGTGTGATTTCGATCGAAAAGGGGCAGTGGGAGGCATCGACCGTTCTCGGCTTCTCCTACTGGACCAAGATGCGGCACATCATCCTGCCCCAGGCGACCCGCCGCATGGTGCCGCCCATCGTCAGCCAGTCCATCCTGCAATTGAAGAACACCTCGTTGCTGTCGGTCGTGGCTGTGCCCGACCTGATGTACGCGGCGTCGACGTTGACCATGAGCACCTATCGACCGCTGGAGGTCTATACCTTCGCGGCGCTGATGTACCTTGCGGTGCTGACGCCGGTCACGCTGATTGCCAGCCGTTTCGAGATCAAACACTGAAAGGCCAAGCTGTCATGATTACTGTAAAAGGGCTTGAAAAGAAATTCGGGCAGCTCCGCGTTCTGAGGGGGGTGGATTTCCAGATCGACCGGGGCGAGGTGGCCGTGGTCATCGGGCCGTCGGGATGTGGCAAATCCACCTTCCTGCGGTGTCTGAACCTGCTGGAGGATCCGACCGCCGGCCAGATCGAGATTGGCGAGCGCCGGCTGGAATTCGGGTCCGGGACCAAGGTCAGCGATGCTCAGCGCGCGACCTTCCGCTCCAAGACCGGCATGGTGTTCCAGAGCTTCAATCTGTTTCCCCATATGACCGTGCGGGAAAACGTCATGTCCGGCCCGTACCTGAACGGGCGGCTGAACCGCACCGATGCGGCGGCCAGGGCAGACCGGCTGCTTGCGCGTGTCGGCCTGTCGGAGCGGGCCGAGCAGATGCCCGGGCAGATCTCGGGCGGGCAGGCACAGCGGGTGGCCATCGCGCGGGCGCTGGCGCTGGAACCCGAAGTGATGCTGTTCGATGAGCCGACCTCGGCGCTGGACCCGGAACTGGTGGGCGAAGTCCTGGATGTGATGAAGGTGCTGGCCGAAGAGGGGACGACGATGGTGGTCGTCACCCATGAAATGTCCTTTGCCAGGGATGTGGCGACGAAGGTCGTCTTCATGGATGAAGGCCGGGTCGGAGAGATGGGACCGCCGGATCAGGTGCTTGACGCACCGTCATCGCCGCGGCTTCAGACCTTCCTGTCCAAGGTGGTTCACTGACGGATCGGACCGGATGGTCGGACCCTCGCGGGCGATGAACCGCGCCTGCGGGGGGCGCAACCAGCCTCCCCGAAGGCGGACCGGCAGGTCACGCGCAATGCGCGACGATGCGCGTATGCTCTTTCAGGACCACTTGTGAGGTCGACGGCGCAGGCGTATATCTAACCTGGCGCCGGGGCCGTGGAATATCCCCCTGGCGCCACTCATCGAAGTCATCGCCCTGACGCCTCCTGCCAGGCAACCTTGATCTTCCTGAGGATCGACCCGTCCGGCATGTCGCCGGGCGGTTACTCAAACCGTGAGGTCATGATGGGAAAAGGCAATAACAGGCGCGGCAACCGCGAAGTGAAGAAGCCGAAACAGGAAAAACCGAAGGTCCTGGCAACGGCGCATTCCGGCGCGGCGGGCCCGGTCACGCTTGGGGAAAAGAAGAAGAAATAGCAGCGCATCCCGCGCCACGCGCCCCGGGCCCGACCCGGGGCCTCCTGTGGCCGGGAGCTCCCGGATCGGGTCCGGGAGGGTGCTGCGCCAAGGTGAAAAGACCAAAGCCGCCCCCCGGGGCGGCTTTTGCATGTGGTGCTTTGCACGTTGAGGTCGGCTTTGCGGGACGAAGCGGACGTTATTTTCTGACGCTGAGGGGACGCGCATCGACGGGCCGTGGTGCGGCGAACCGACGATGGTGATGGGCAATTAATGCCTGCCAAGCACATCCGATCTGAGAGCGTGGCACTTCACCTGCCAAATCGCCGTGCCGGGGGACGGCCCGGCGATGCGCGGCGGTGCAGCAAGCTGCACCTGGATTCCGCGCGGAGCGTCCGCGTTGGACGTTCGGCTTTTCGGGACACGCAAGACGTCTGATCTACAGCCCCGGCGCGGAGCCGGGCCGCAGGCCCCGCGCCATCGACGGGCCGCCCCCACGACCCGGCGATTGGGTGACGCTTGGTACATCACTCGATCCTGTTTCGGATCTGGCTGGGATAAAGCGCTGCCGAACCACCGTCGGATCGCCGCGCCGCGGCCCGCCGATGGCGCTCGGAACTATGGACACGCTTGCCCGCAAGGCATTTGAGGCGGTCGTTACGCCTCGACCCCAGGAGACGCCCATCTGCGCCACTTCATGCAAAAGAGCCACCCCCGGGGTACGGTGCCTGCCTGCCCCCGGGGTGCGGACCCGTCTTACATCTCGCACTCGTCGACATAGACGTTGGAGTGATCCTCCAGCGCGGTGCCGATGATCTTGTTGGTGTAGACGTCGCCTTCCTTGATCACCTCGCGGACATAGATGTCCTGGATCGGGTGGTTGTTGGAGGCGAACTCGAAATCGCCCCTGGTGGACTCGAAATCGGCTTCCTTCAACGCGGCCCGGAAGGCGTCGGCATCCGCGACGTCGGCCTTGGCCATGGCGGACAGGAGCAGGTTCGCCGTGTCATAGCCCTGGGACGCGTAAAGCGAGGGCAGGCGGCCGTATTCCTCCTGGAAGGCGGCGACGAATTCCACATTCGCCTCGTTGTCCAGATCCTTGTTCCACTGGCTGGTGTTCTTGATGCCCATCGCGGCGTCGCCCACGGCCTGAAGGATGCCCTGGTCGAAACTGAAGGCGGGGCCGACGACCGGCAGGTCCACGCCGCTGTCGGCATATTGCTTGAGGAACGAGATACCCATCCCGCCCGGCAGGAAGAAGAACACGCTGTCGGCGCCCGAGGCGCGGATCTGGGCGATCTCGGCGGCATAGTCAGTCTGGCCAAGCTGGGTAAAGACCTCGCCGGCCAGTTCGCCCTCGTAGATGCGCTTGTAGCCGGTCAGGGCGTCCTGCCCCGCCGGGTAGTTGGGCGCGAGGATGAAGGTGTTCTTGAACCCGGCAGAGTTGGCATAGCCGCCCGCGGCCTCGTGCAGGTTGTCGTTCTGCCAGGCCACGTTGAAATAGTTGGGGTTGCAGCCCTTGCCGGCCAGCGCCGAGGGGCCGGCGTTAGGCGACAGGTAGAACTTGCCCTGTGCGGTGGCGGCGGGCACCACGGCCATGGCGAGGTTCGACCAGATGATGCCGGTCAGCACGTCGACCTTTTCGGACTGGATCATCTTGTCGGCCAGTTGCACGGCGATATCGGGCTTGCGCTGGTCATCCTCGACCACGACCTCGATGTCGGAATTGCCCGACATTTTGACCGCCAGCAGGAAACCGTCGCGCACGTCGATGCCAAGCCCGGCGCCGCCGCCCGACAGCGTGGTGATCATGCCGACCTTCACGCCTTCGGCATGGGCCATCGCGCCCAGTGCCGTCATGGCCGTGGCGGCCAGAATTGATTTCAGGTTCATTGTCATCCTCTCCCTGTGAATGTCAGAACGCCTTGAAAGTCAGCGTCGTTTCCGTGCGTTCGATGTTGTCAATCGTCGCAACGTTCTCGTTGATGAATTTGCCCACGTCTTCGCCTTCGGGAACATAGAGCTTGAGCAGCAGGTCGAACGGCCCGGAGGTGGAATACAGCTCGGAATGGATTTCGCGCAGGGCGATCTCCTCGGCCACCTTGTAGGAGGTGCCGGGGCGGCAGCGGATATTCACGAAAAGTGGGCGCATTTGACAGGTCTCCCGATCGGCTGAGCCTTATTTAGAGCGGTTTTCGGCCTGAATGAAAATGGGGAATTTCGCCGGGGCTTCCCGATGTCACTCGTGCACGTGCCGCGCCCGCGCCCCGCGTTCGATGGCTGCCGCGTGCAGCCGGTCGATGTTCAGCTGGTAGCGGATCTCGCCCAGGAACCGCAGTTCGGTCTCGTCCAGCGCGCCGTCGGCGGCCGCCACGTCGCAGGCCAGCGCATAGGCGGTCTCGTACAAACGCTCGGGCAGGTTGTCGGTGACAAGGCCGAAAAGCGCGTCCAGCCCGTCCTCTTCGGCGAAAAGGTCGAACACCATCTGCGACACGGTCTTCATCCGGTCCACGTCATAGGTGGCAAAGATCGGCAGGTTGTCGATGGCGCTTTCGATCTTGACCAGTTCGGCGGTGCGGATGTTCTCGTCCGAGGCGGAAACGGCGATCATCACGGCCACGAGGCAATCCTGGGGGGTGAGCGGGTGGGAATCCTGGTCGTCGGTCATGCGCTGTCCTTAAAGGGGCTTGTCGCGGCGCAGAATATTGACTGTCCGAGGGCGGAGCAATAGGAACCGAGGCGGCCCGCCATTCGCGCGGGCCTCAACCGTTGGAGACCGATATGTCCGAACTGCGCGACGCCGCGATGAGTGCGAAAGCCTGGCCCTTCGAAGAGGCGCGCCGGCTGCTCAAACGCTATGAAAAGGCGCCGCCCGAGAAGGGATATGTCCTGTTCGAGACCGGCTATGGCCCCTCGGGCCTGCCGCATATCGGGACCTTCGGCGAGGTTCTGCGCACAACGATGATCCGCCACGCGTTTCAGCAGATCAGCGATATCCCGACGCGGCTCTTTTGTTTCTCCGACGACCTGGACGGGATGCGCAAGGTGCCGGGCAACGTGCCGAACCAGGACATGTTGCAAGAGCATCTGCAGAAACCGCTGACCAGCGTGCCGGACCCCTTTGGCGAGTTCGAGAGCTTTGGCCATCACAACAACGCCATGCTGCGCCGGTTCCTGGATACCTTCGGGTTCGAGTACGAATTCTATTCGGCCACCGATTTCTACAAGTCCGGGCAGTTCGACGAGACGCTGCTGCGCGCGGCAGAGCGGTACGACGACATCATGAAGGTGATGCTGAAAAGCTTGCGCGAGGAGCGGCAGCAGACCTATTCGATCTTCCTGCCTTTACACCCCGAGACGGGGCGTGTCCTTTACGTGCCGATGAAGAATGTCGATGCCGCCAAGGGCGAGATCACGTTCGACGACGAGGATGGCCGCGAATGGACCCTGCCGGTTACGGGGGGCAACGTGAAGCTGCAATGGAAACCCGATTTCGGCGCGCGCTGGGCCGCATTGGGCGTCGATTTCGAGATGTACGGCAAGGACCATTCCACCAACACGCCGATCTACGACAAGATCTGCGAGATCCTGGGCACGCCCGCGCCCGAGCATTTCACCTATGAACTGTTCCTTGATGACAAGGGGCAGAAGATCTCCAAATCGTCGGGCAACGGGATCAGCATCGACGAGTGGCTGACCTATGCCAGCACCGAGAGCCTGTCCTATTTCATGTACCAGAAGCCGAAGACGGCCAAGCGGCTGTTCTTTGACGTGATCCCGCGCGCGGTGGACGAGTATCACCAGCAATTGCGCGCCTATCCGGGGCAGGATGCGGCGGGCAAGCTGAACAACCCGGTGCATCACATCCACAATGGCGACGTGCCCGAAAGCCGCATGGTGGTGTCCTTCGCCATGCTGCTGAACCTCGCCTCGGTGGCGTCCGCGCAGGACAAGGAAACGCTCTGGGGCTTCATCAATCGCTATGCGCCCGATGCCAGCCCCGAGACGCATCCCGATCTGGATGCCGCCGCCGGGTTCGCGGTGAAATACTACGAGGATTTCGTCGCGCCGACGAAGACCTATCGCGCCCCCACGGAGCTGGAACGCGAGGCGCTGACCGACCTGCGCGACCAGTTGGCCGCCTATGACGGCCCGGTCGAGGACGAGGCGCTGCAATCGGTGGTCTATGCCGTCGGGCGCGACCGGTTCGATCCGCTGCGCGACTGGTTCAAGGCGCTCTACGAGACGCTGCTTGGCGCCAGCCAGGGGCCGCGCTTTGGCGGGTTCATCGCGCTTTATGGTGTTGACGAAACCGTGGCGCTGATCGACCGTGCGCTGGCGGGCGAGCTGGCTTGATCCACGTCAAGGCTTGCCGTTCGCGGCAGGCTAGACTGGACAAAAGACAGGGAGCAGGACCATGATCAGATCACTTACCCTCGCCGCGTGCCTGTTGGCCGGGGCGGCGACCGCGCAGGAGTCGATGCCCGAGCCCGAAGAGGGCCGCGCAATCTTCGAGGAGAACTGCGCCGTCTGCCACGGTAGCAGCGGCATGGGCAACGGTCCGTGGGCAGGCTCTTACAACCCATCCCCTGCCGACCTGACGGCGCTAAAGGAGGATGGCGTGTTTTCCCGCACACGGGTCCTGTCGGTGATCGACGGCTACAATCGCACCGGCCTGCCGGGGCACGAGATGCCGGAATTCGGCCTGTTGTTGCAGGGCGACACGGTGCCGGTCGACGTGGGCGACGGGGTGATGACGCCGACGCCGCGCCCGCTGGCGGCGCTCTTGATCTATATCGAAAGCATTCAGGACTAGACGCGGCAGATCCCGTTCAGGTCGACCCCGTCCCAAGGCAGGACGACCTTGTCGGGGATGGTCAGCTTGCCCAGCGGGAACGCGCCTTCGAGCAGCTCTTTCAGCCGGGCCGTGCGGGGGGCCTTGGGGTCAAGCGTGGCGCAACACACATATTCCTCGACGATCGAGGCCTGCTGTTCATAGCCATAATCCAGGAACCGCGTGTCGGTGCCGACCTCGAAGAGGTACGGATCGTCGCTGACCTGATGCTCGCGCGCGGCCTTGAGCGGGCTATAGCCCGTCTGCCGGCGGTTCTGCCATTGCCAGACATGGGTCATCTCGTGCGCGAACAGCATCGCCTCGACCAGGTAGAGCCGCTCGTCATAGTCGGGCAGGTAATCCTTCAGGTACCAGTCCTTGGAAAAGAACACCTTGTTGAGAAAGACAAAGGCGGCGGGGCTGACGGTGACTTCCTGCGTTTCCTCGGCCTGCGGCGGAAAGATCCGCTCGCGGCAGGCGACGCGGGGGCGTTTCTTGCGGGTATAGGTGGTCTTGCCAATGAGCGCGCCGTCGACCAGCCGGATGCGGCTCGTGTTGATCGAAGGCCCGTGGATCTGGGTGGTGAACGCCTTTTCGGTGTCCGTCAGGGGGCGGCCACAGGACATCAGGACGGCAAGGGACAGAAGGAAAAGCCAGCGCATGGGGCGACGTTAGCGGGATTCGCGGGAAAAGGAACCGGCTGATTTCGCGTGTGGCTTGGGGGAGGAGGCCACGGGTCAGGCCCGGGGCGGGTGATGCGGGAACGCGAGGGTCAGGACGCGAACGCGGGAGGTCCCGGATCAAGTCCGGGACGGCGGTGCGAGGTGAAGAGGCCGCGCGAGGGCCAGACCGCGGGGTGGCGATCCGAGGGGTGTTCGGGGCACTTTATGGCGGCCGTGTCCGCATGACCTCTGATCGGGGGGCTTGTGTCAGCCAATCGCCAGCCCGTCGCACCGAAGGTGCGCCGTTTATGGTCGGCACGCCTCCGGCGTGACGGGCGGTCTGGCGATCGCGCGGCGGCGCAGCGTGCTGCGCCTTGATTCCGCGCGAGGGATAAAGGCCAAGCAAGCTTTCATTTTCCCTTTGACACGGTTTTCTTGGGAACTTTTTTAACCAAGTTGTCTAATCCTTGAGGAAGAACTACCGCTCGATTTATGAATTGCTCAAGCGTTTCGATTAACAAGTCTGCTTCCTCATCGGTCGGCTTCCAATCCCTATGGATTGCCGCAGAACCAGCATCAACCAAGTTGTCCAAAACGGATTTTTCTCTGGGAGATATGAAACCTCTCGAACGAAGGGCCTCGATCTTGTCACTGAACGGTAAGTCTTCTTCTATTTTAAGGACTTCAGCTACTAGATCAAAGCCTGTTCGCACCCCCATAGCAACAAATGAGTTATGTCCTCCATTGAAGATCTCGAGCAAGCTGTCCAACAGGTCGCTCAAGTCCGGATAGGCTATTTCAAATGAAGTATTGTGCCAATTCGCGCGCTGTCGTTTGTTCGTCTTCGGAAAGAATTTTCTATGAACCGGATTAAATGTCCGCCACTCTCCTGTGTGCTCGTCGTAGTCGAAATCAACTTCTTCAGAAAACGAATGTAGGTGGCCGTAAAATACCGTGTCACATCCCAAGCATCGCAAAATTAAGTGTTTATCGGATGCGTCTACCGGCCCTTCATACGTGATTTCCAGCAATCCAGTTTCTACCAAACAGTTTTGGCTCCTTTTGCACTCTGGACAATCAGCTTTAATGGTTTGTTTGTCGTGAAGTAGAGACCTTTTTACAGAGTATTCCATTCCTCAAACATCCAACTCCTCCACGAACCGCGCGTTCTCCTGAATATACTGGAACCGCAGTTCGGGCTTCTTGCCCATCAGGCGCTCCACCAGGTCGCCGGTCTCGCCGGGTTCGTCCTCGTCGATGGTCACGCGGATGAGTTTCCGTGTGGCGGGGTCCATCGTGGTTTCCTTCAGGTCCTTGGCGTCCATCTCGCCCAGACCCTTGAAGCGGCTCACGTCGATCTTGCCCTTGCCGCCCAGGCCCTTTTCCAGCCAGCGGTCGCGCTCGGCCTCGTCGATGCAGTAGACGCGTTTCGCCCCTTGGGTCAGGCGATAGAGCGGCGGGCAGGCGAGGTAGAGGTGGCCCGCGTCGATCATGGGGCGCATCTGCGTGAAGAAGAACGTCATCAAAAGCGAGGCGATATGGGCGCCGTCCACGTCCGCGTCGGTCATGATGATGATCTTGTCATAGCGCAAGTCGTCGATGTTGAACCGGCTGCCCAGCCCCACGCCAAGCGCCTGTGTCAGGTCGTTGATCTCGGCGTTCGAGCCCAGTTTCGAGCTGGCCGCGCCCAGCACGTTCAGGATCTTGCCGCGCAGCGGCAACAGGGCTTGCGTCTTGCGATCCCGGCCCATCTTCGCCGAGCCACCGGCGGAATCGCCCTCGACAATGAACAATTCGGTGCCGTCGCGGGTTGACGACGAGCAATCCACCAACTTGCCGGGGAGGCGGAGTTTTTTTGTGGCGGATTTGCGTTGTGTTTCCTTCTCGGCGCGCCTGCGCAGGCGCTCCTCGGCCCTGAGCACGAGGAAGTCGAGGATTGCCCCCGCCGATTTCGTATCCGCCGCCAGCCAGTTGTCGAAATGGTCGCGGACGGCGTTTTCCACCAGACGCTGCGCCTCGGTCGTGGCGAGGCGGTCCTTGGTCTGGCCGACGAATTCCGGCTCGCGGATAAAGCACGAGACCAGCGCGCAGCCGCCTGTCATCAGGTCGTCGCGGGTGATGTTGGCGGCCTTCTTGTTGTTGACCAGCTCGCCATAGGCCTTGATGCCCTTGACGATCGCGGCCCAGAAGCCGGCAACATGCGTGCCGCCCTCCGGTGTCGGCACGGTGTTACAGTAGCTTTGCAGAAAGCCGTCGCGGCTGGGCGTCCAGTTGATCGCCCATTCCACCTTGCCCGGCGTGCCGAAGCGTTCCTGGAAATCGACGGTGCCGGCAAAGGGATTCTCGGCATAGGTCGAGGCGGTGCCCATCGTCTCGCGCAGGTAATCGGCGAGGCCGCCGGGAAAGTGGAACGTGGCCTCTTGCGGGGTGTCGCCGTCGGCAATGGCGGATTTCCAGCGGATCTCGACGCCCGAGAACAGATAGGCCTTGGAGCGGATCGAGCTGAAGAGCCGCGCGGGCTTGAACCGGTGATGGCCGAAGATCTGCTCGTCGGCGTGGAAGGTGACGGTGGTGCCACGGCGGTTGGGCGCGGCGCCGACCTCTTCCAGCTTGCCCTGCGGGATGCCGCGGGAAAAGCGCTGTTCGTAGAGCTTCTTGTCGCGGGCCACCTGCACGATCAGGATGTCCGAGAGGGCATTCACCACCGAGGCGCCGACCCCGTGCAGGCCGCCCGAGGTCTGGTACGCCTTGCCCGAGAACTTGCCGCCCGCGTGGAGCGTGCAGAGGATGACCTCGAGCGCGGATTTGCCGGGGAATTTGGGGTGCTCATCCACCGGCATCCCGCGGCCATTGTCGCGGATGGTGATGGAATGATCCTCGTGCAGCTCGACCTCGATCCGGTTGGCATGGCCGGCCACGGCCTCGTCCATGGAGTTGTCGAGGATCTCGGCCACCAGGTGATGCAGCGCCCGTTCGTCGGTGCCGCCGATATACATGCCGGGGCGCTTGCGGACGGGCTCCAGCCCCTCCAGCACCTCGATCGAGGAGGCGTCGTAGGTGCCGGAATCGGTGGGTGTCAGAAGGTCGTCGGCCATGTGCGCTGCTCTTTGTTTTATGGGTTATGGCGCAGTATGGCAGAGCGAAAGCGGTGGGGGAAGTGGTCAGGTGCGTTGAAAACGCACCCTACGTCGCCTTTGTGCGCAGCCAGTCGGCCAGGTCCTCCTCGGCCAGCTTGCCCTGGGCGAGGGCGATGATGATCTGGCCGATTTCTTCGGTGTCATGGGTGATCGACACGCCGTGCAGTGTCAGGCACACCAGCATGGTGCGATAGGCCGTGCGCTTGTTGCCGTCGTTGAAGCAATGGCCCTGTGCGACCGCGGCCGCATAGGCGGCGGCGAGGTCGAACACATCCTCGATCATGCCGTAGACCAGCCGGTTGTCGACGCGCGAGAGCGCGCCTTCCAGCGACTTGTCCCGCGCGCGTCCCGGCAATTCGCCCGGGTTCAGGGCGGTGTCGTGAAGCGCCTCCACCTGATCGGCGGAGAGAAGCAGAAAGCTCATTTGTCCTTGAGGTACTCAAGCACCGGCTGCGCCTGTTCGCGGGTGGCCTCTACGGCTGCCATGACCTCGTCCATCGTGGCATAGCGCGGCTCACCCTGAAGCGAGGCTTCCTCGGGGACGAGGTAGCCCACGCATCTGGAATTCTTCATGATCGCCACCGGCTTGCCGCCCGCACGGTCGAGCACCTTTTGCGGTTCGCGCAGTTCGGTCATGGTGCAGATCTGATTCGTGTGCAGGCGTTTCATGGTGTGACTCCGAAAATATGCTGAAGAATATACATTCTAGTATATATTATTTCAAGCATTGTGACAGGTATCGGGCGCAGCCCCGAAGCGCCGCGTTGTCGTCGGAGATCAGCGTCACCGGGATCGCGGCGAGGATGTCGGTGTAAGGTCCGCGCGGGTGGAACGTGTCGGCAAAGCCCAGCGGTTTGATGTATGGCGCGATGGCCCGGGCGGTGCCCCCGATCAGGAAAAGGCCGCCGGTCGCCATGTGCGAGAGACACAGGTTAGACGCGGAAAGGCCCAGTAGAGAGACGAAGGCCTGAAGGGTCTTGCGCGGCTTACGGGCGATGATCTCGGTCGGTGTGAGGGTCTCGTTCGTATAAAAGGCGTGCAGGCGGGTGAGGCCCGGGCCGGAGAGGGCAGCCTCGATGGGCAGATGCGCCGCGTCATCGCGCAACGCGTCGTAGAGCGCGCGAAAGCCCGGTGCGTCGGGCAGGGTGGTGTGGCCGGATTCGGAGGGCGGCACGAAAAGCCCGTCGTCCACCCGGTGCGTGACCGCGATGTTGCAGCCCGTACCCAGCCCCAGCACCAGACGCGGGCCTTTGGGGTCGGGCCTGCCGGGGATCAGAGGAGTCACACTGTCCGCGTCCAGATCGTCAAGCGCGTAGGCCTGCGCCTGAAGGTCGTTCATCAGGCGCACATGATCGGCGCCGGTGGCGCGGGCCAGCGCGTCGGCCTCGATGTGCCAGGCGTGGTTGGTCAGTTGCGCGGTGCCGTTCCGCACAGGACCCGCGACACCGGCGCAGAGCGCGGTGACGGGGCCGGGCCGTTGGGTGTCGAGATAGGTCGTCAGCAGGTCGGACAGGCCGGTGAAATCGGCATTGGCAAAGCTGCGCGCGGTTTCGGGCCGCAGGCCGGTGCCGTCCGACAGGCCGACGCGGCAGGACGTGCCACCAAGGTCGACCAGCAGACAGCTCATGGCTTCCACGAAGCGGCCAGCTTGCGGGCGGCATTGGCGAAAAGCAGAACGTCGATCCCCACGCCCAGCATCTGCGCGCCCCAGTCGCGGTAGGTTTGCGTGGTCTCGGGGTCCAGGCCGAGGATGCCGGGCGCCTTGCCCGCCGCCCGGATACGGGCCAGCGCGTCCTGCATGGCAGCGCGTATCTCGGGGTGGTTCGCATTGCCCCGATGGCCCATGTCATTCGCCAGGTCCGAAGGGCCGATGAAGGCGGCGTCGACACCGGGGACCGCGCAGATGGCCTCCAGGTTGTCGAGCGCGGCGCGGCTTTCGATCTGCACCACCAGGCACATCTGGTCATTCGCCGTGGCGATATAGTCGGGAACGGCGCCAAAGCCCGACGCCCTCCCCAGCGCGGCGCCGGACCCGCGCACGCCTTCGGGCGGATAGCGCATGGCGCGGACAACCCGCGCGGCCTGCTCTGCCGTGTCGATCATCGGGGCCAGCAGGGTCTGGGCTCCGGCGTCGAGCACCTGCTTGATGATCCAGTCCTCGGCGATGGGCACGCGGACGATGGGCGCGGTGGATGTGTTGTGCAGAATGCCCATCTGGGCCGACAGCGTGTGGATCGTGTTGGGGGCATGCTCGCCGTCGAGCACCAGCCAGTCGAAGCCGGCGGTGCCCAGGATCTCGGTCGCATAGGCATCGGCGAACCCGGCCCAGCAGCCGATCAGCGGCCGACCTTCGGCAAGGGCGGATTTGAAGCGGTTGAGAGCTGCGGGCATGATGCGGCCTCCGGCAGGGGTGGCCCCCAGTTAAACGGCGCACCGGGGAAAGGTCCAGTGGCGGTGGCGCGTGGGGTTTCCCCCACCCTACGCAAGGCGTGGGGGGCGCAGATGCCCGCCGACGGCTGGGCGCCCGGGGAACCGGGTCTGCTCGTCGAGCGTTGAAACCGTGACATCTTTTCCCCGTGGGAGGCCATGACATGGCATCATCGGACACTTTCGGAACGTCGCACCGCACCGCAGACCCGACGCCGGGCCGCACCGGCCTGACGGTCTTGGCCCTGCTGATGATCCTTGGCGGCATGTTGGCCTTCTTCAACCCGTTCGCCGCGTCGCTGACGGTGACGGCGGTGGCCGGCATCGCCTTCCTGCTGATCGGACTGACGCAGCTGTGGCTGGCCTTCAGCGACAACACCGAAGCGCTGGGCGGTCGTTTCCTCGGCAGCCTGATTGGGGTGTCCTTCGTCCTGTTCGCGCTGGCCCTGTTGCTGAACCCCGTGGCCGGGCTGATCACGCTGACCCTGGCCGTGGCGGTTCTGTTCGCATTCCTGGGCGTGCTGCGCCTGATCTACGCGTTCCGGATGCGGCCGCGCAGCGGCTGGGGCTGGATCGCCGGCGCGGGCGTGATGTCGGTCGCCCTCGCCGCGTTAATCGTGCTGGGCCTGCCCGAGGCGGCCGCGGGAGTGCTGGGGCTGTTCCTGGCCGTGGACCTGACGGTATCGGGTATCGCGACACTGGCTCTGGCGTGGCACAAGCCCGACACCCACGAGCGACGCGACGGCGCATAGACCTGGAGCCCCCCGGATCGGCAGGGCTGAGCCTCCGCAAGGCGGGGTCGCCCGTGGTTCGCATCTTTGAATACCGCGCCACGGCGAAGGTTCAGACCCTTGCACGGACTCTTTCCAATGGACAGCGGCAAAAGCCTGTGATTCCGTCACGGCATGACGGACCCGCGCATCACCATTCGGATCACGGCCATGATCGGCATCGCCACCCTGGTGGTGCTTCTGCTGATGGGCCGGAACCCGACCTGCCCCTGCGGCTGGGTCGATCTGTGGGGCACGGTGGGCACCAGCGAGGGCAGCCAGCAGGTGTTCGACTGGTACTGGCCAAGCCACCTGCTGCACGGTGTCCTGTTCTACGCACTTCTCTGGGCGGTGGCGCGGCGCGTGGACGTGGGCTGGCGGCTGGTGATCGCCACCCTGGTGGAATGCGCGTGGGAGATCGTCGAGAACACCGACGCGGTGATCGAACGTTACCGCGAGGTGACGATCTCGCTCGACTACTATGGCGACAGCGTGCTCAATTCGGCCTCGGATATCGCGGCCATGTGGCTGGGCTTCTGGCTGGCGCGGCGCCTGCCGGTCTGGGCCAGCGTGGCCGTCGTGGTGGGGTTCGAGCTGCTGACCCTGTGGATCATCCGCGATAACCTGACGTTGAACGTGCTGATGCTGCTCTATCCGGTCGAGGCGATTGCCGACTGGCAGGCCGGGGGTTGAGGCCCGGGGGCTGAATCCGGCGTCAGGAGGTCCCGGCTCGGAGGCCGGGACGGGGCGGCGCCAGCGGCAGGACTTGCCGCGCGCGCTTCGTGTCGCCGGTGCGCGAGGGGACGAGGATCGCGCCGGGTTGCCCGAGGTCCAGGCGCGCGGGCCGGCCTGTTCTATGCGCCGGTTCCGAAAGCGATCACCATGCCGTCCCGTCCCACATGCAAGGGTCCACCATAGGAGGGTTCGACAGCGGCGCGCCAATGCGCCTCGGTGATGTCGGGGTCGCCGGACGGGATCAGGTGGTTTAGCGCCAGCGCCTTGACCCCCGCGCCGGCGGCGATGCGCCCCACCTCGTCGGCCGGGGAATGGCTGCGCAGGATATGCTCCAGCAGACGGTTGTCGCCCGTGCCCATGCGCTCGACGATGGCCTGAACGCCCTCGGGCAGCATCGCCTCGTGCACCAGGAGGTCGGCGTCACGGGCAAAGGCGATCATCCTGGGCATCGGCGCGGTGTCGCCCGACAGGGCCAGCGTGTCGCCGCCGTGTTCCAGCTTCAGCGCAAAGCTGTGCTCGACGGGGGGATGATCGTTGCGCAGCGCCGATACCAGCACGCCCTCCAGGTCGATGGGCCGCATGTCCGAAAGGTGGCCGATCGAGAACAGCTCGTGGAAGGGCGGGCGGCCCTCGTCCTCTTCGCGCAGGGCGATGTCGTATTCCATCGCGCCCAGGAAACCCTGCCAGTAGGTCTCGATCCCCGGCGGGCCGAAGATCGGGATCTCGTGCTGCAACCCGCCGGTCCAGGCGGTGTGCAGAAGCGGGCCCAGCTCGAGGACATGATCGGAATGCAGGTGCGTGATCAGCACCGCGTCGAGCGCGGTCAGCGGCAGGCCCGCCGCGCCGATGGCCCGTGCGACCCCGAGGCCCGCATCGACCAGCAGGGTAAGGCCGCCCATCTGCACCAGCGTCGACGTGGGCATCGGGCCGCCGGGGCGAATGGCCGGGCCGCCCTTGGTGCCCAGAAGGACCACGGCGCTTTGCATGTCCTCAGTCTTCATCCTTGTCGTCCTTTTTCCTTTTCCGTGTGCGGCGCGCGCGCTTGCCCATGCTGATGAAGGAATAGATGACCACTGCCGCCAGCAGGAGGATCACGATGTTCATGCGTCCCCCTCCGCGCCGGCGTCGCTGCCGTGCCGGTCCGCAGAGGTGTCACGCGGCTGCGGGCCGCGCGGCCTGTCACGGCCGAGAAAGACCACGGCGACGGTTGCCAGGATGACCAGGCCGATCGCGCCGGCGACAAGGTTCGACAGAAGGGTCATGTCACCCCCGGCCTGCGGTAGCGGCTGTCTGCCAAGGCGCTTGGGCCGTGGCGGTGCGCGTGTCGGGATCGGTCGGGCGGGTCATGGCGCGGGTCCTCCTGTCTCCCGAGACGTAGCCGCTGCGGCGCGGTCTGCCAAGTCGCGCCGGAGCGGGCCGGGGCCGCCCGCGACGTTGCGGCTTGATCCCGGGTCGGGCTTGGTCTCAACTGCGGTGCCGAATGGCGGCACGCGGAGGCGGGGATGACACGCGCGACACCTTTATGGCTGCTGGTGACGGCGCAGGCCGTGGTCAGCGCGGCATCGCTGGTGGTCGAGATCGTCGCCGGGCGGATGCTGGCGCCGCATGTGGGCATGTCGCTTTATACCTGGACGGCGGTCATCGCCGTGGTCCTCGCAGGCTTTTCGGCAGGGCACTGGTGGGGGGGACGGCTGGCCGAGAAACCCGCCGGGCAGGCGCTGCGCTGGACCGGGGGCGCGATGCTGGCCGGGGCGGTCACCACGGCGGGTGCGGTGCTGATCCTGCCGGCGGTGGCGGGCTGGGTGCTGGACGCCGTCGCGCAGCCGGTCTGGAGCATCACGGCGCTGACCATGCTGGTCTTTTTCCTGCCGTCCTTTTTCGCCGGTGTCCCGGCGCCGGTGCTGGCGGTGATCGCGGTGGCCACGGCCCGCCGGACCGGCCCCGCCATGGGCGCGATGTTCGCCGCCGGGGCCGTGGGGGCGATTGCGGGCACGCTGCTGGCGGGGTTCGTGTTCATCTCGTGGCTCGGCTCGGCGACGACGCTGGTGGTGGTGACGGCGGTCTACCTGGTCTCGGGCCTGCTCTTTGCGTGGCTGGGGCGCTGGCGCGCGACCGGGGCAGGGGCGCTTGCGGTGCTGCTGGTGATCGGCGCGGGATACCTGGCGCTGGCCGCGCCCGACCCCTGCGACCGCGAAAGCCGGTATTTCTGCCTGCGGGTCGAGGATATCTCGGCCGACCCCGCCGACCCGGTGCGCCTGATGGTGATCGACCACCTGGCCCACGGGATCAGCGCCCGCCGCCTGCGCGAGGTGCAGTTCACCGATCACACCGCGATGCTGGACCGCCTGTCGATGCTGCGCGCCCCGCGTGACGATTTCACCAGTTTCCACATCGGCGGCGGCAATTACGCCGTGCCCCGTGCCTTTGCCGCGCGCGGCACCGGCGCGATCACCGTGGCCGAGATCGACCCGGCGGTGACGCGCATGGCGGCAGAGGCGTTCTGGTTCGACCCCGCCACGGCGACCGTCCTGCACGAGGATGGCCGCCGCGCGTTGCTGACCCGGCCCGGGGCGCGGTTCGACATCATCATCGGCGACGCGTTCACCGATGTCGTGGTGCCGGTGCACCTGGTGACGCAGGAGTTCTTTCAGCTTGCGGCGGACCGGCTGACCGAGGATGGCAGTTTCCTGATGAACGTGATCGACCACGAGGACAGGCTGGGCGCGCTGGCATCCATCGTGGCGACGATGCGGACGGTCTTTCCGGTGGTCGAGGTCTGGACCGAGCAGGCCCGGCCCGCGCCCGGCCAGCGGGTCGTCTTCGTCGTGGTGGGCGGCCAGACGCGGACGCCGGAAAGCGCCATTGTCGCGCGGGCGCCCGACCCGACGCGGTTCGGCGCCTTTGCCGACGACATGGTGGCGCAGCTGGCGGCTGGGCGCGGGCAGGTCCTGACCGATGATTACGCGCCAATCGACCGGCTGATGGGCCGCGCGGACTGACGGCGCGGCGATGCGCCGAAACGAAAACGCCCCCGCAGGCGGCTGCGGGGGCGTCGGGCGAACGGGGGCTCTGCGCCCCCCGCGCCTCAGACCTTCAGGTTGGGAATGATCTGTTTCTTGCGGCTCATCACGCCGGGCAGCACCACGGTATCGCCCGAAACGGAGGCGTCGAAGCTTTTCTCGGCCACGCCCTTCACCAGGTCGTTCGGGACCAGCAGGGTCGCTTCCTCGTTCAGGATGTCCACGACGAAGAGCAGCACCTGGTCGACGCCGTCCTCTTTCGCCACGTCCTGCATCGAGGCCATCAGGCTGTCCTTGCGGTCCAGCACGGTGGCCGGCGCTGTGGTTTCCAGGACCGACACGCGGAACTTGGTGCCGCCGACCTCGTATTCCTTGCTGTCCATGCGGATCAGCTCTGCGTCGGAAAAGGCCGACACGTCCGACTTGGCCGCGAACATTTCGGCGGCGTAGTCGGCGACGCTGACGCCCAGGTCGCGGGCCAGTTGCTCGGCCGTGGCGCGGTCGTGGTCGGTGGTGGTGGGGCTGCGGAATTCCAGAGTGTCGCTGAGGATGCAGGTCAGCGCCGCGCCCTTGGCCCAGTCGGGCATGCGCTGGGCGTCCTCGCCCATCAGGTCGATCATGATCGTCGCGGTGCAGGCCAGCGGGCGCACGGTGATGTCGATCGGCCCGGAGGTTTCCAGCCCGCCGACCAGCTTGTGGTGGTCGATGATGCCCTGCACGTCGGCGCCGTTGATGTTGGTCGGCAACTCGGCGGGGTTGTTGGTGTCCACCACGATGCAGGGCTGGCCGTCATCGACATCGGTGATGATGCGCGGCTTGGGCAGGTCCCAGCGCTCCAGCATGAAGGCGGCCTCGGTGTTGGGCTCGCCCAGCAACACGGCCTCGGCCTCTTGGCCCTTCACCTCGTTGAGGTACCACGCCCAGAGGATGGGCGAGCCGGTGCTGTCGGTGTCGGGGGATCTGTGGCCAAATACGAGCGTTGTCATCGGATATGTCGTCCTCGGGGCTGAAATGAGTTTGTTCGCGCGCCTTATAGGGCTGTGCGAAGGGCTTGTCACCCATGCAACCTGCGGCCAAATTGCCGGGATGCATGATGCCCGCGAAACCCTGTTATACGCCCCGGTCAAGGCCTGGCTGGAGGCGCTGGGTTATGACGTGAAGTCCGAGGTCGGCCCGGCCGACGTGGTGGGCCTGCGCGCGGATGCCGAGCCGGTTGTGGTGGAGCTGAAGACCGGGTTTTCGCTGACCCTGCTGCAACAGGCGGTGGCGCGGCAGGCGGTGACCGAGCAGGTCTATGTCGCCGTGCCGCGGTGGAAGGGCAAGGCGGGGTGGCGGGCGTTCAAGGGCAACATCGGCCTTTGCAAGCGGCTGGGGCTGGGGGTTCTGAGCGTCAAGCTGGATGAGGGCACGGTGCAGGTGCATTGCCACCCCGCGCCGTTCCAGCCGCGCCGCTCCAAGGTCAAACGCGCGCGATTGTTGAAGGAGTTCAACGCCCGCAGGGGCGATCCGAACGAGGGCGGCACGCGGGGGCAGATCGAGACCGCCTACAAGCAGGATGTTCGGGCCTGCGTGGCCTACCTGTCCGAGCATGGGCCGTCTTCGGGCGCGGTGATCGCCCGGGCGACGGGCGTGGCGCGGGCGACGCGGATCATGGCGGACAACCACTCCGGCTGGTTCTTCCGGGTCGAGCGCGGGGTCTATGCGCTGAGCGACGCTGGCATGGCGCTCTGTGAAAGCGAAACCGATGCGTGACGCGCTCCGCGCGGCGCTGCTGTCGCCGGTGCTGGTGCCACAGGCGGCCTGGGTGATGCTGCGCGCCGCACGCCTGCCCGAGGCGGCAGGCCCGCGCGACGGCGTGGCCGGGCAGGGCGCGGCGCTGCGGGTGTTGATCGTCGGGGACAGTTCGGCGGCGGGCGTGGGCGTCAAGACGCAGGAGGACGCGCTCGCCGGGCGGCTGGCGGCGCATCTTGCGCCGTATTTCCGCGTGCACTGGCGGCTGGAGGCGCGGGGCGGGGCGACGACGGCAAGCGCCCTGGCCGATCTGGGGTGGATACCGCGTGCGCAGTTCGACGCGGCGGTGATCGCGCTTGGCGTAAACGACGCCAAGAACGGGATGCGCCGGGCGCGGTGGCGACGCAACTACAGTGATCTCGCGGCTTTGTTGCGGGACAGGTTCGGGGTAGAACGGATCGTCGCCTCGGGCGTGCCGCCGCTGGGGGTGTTCCCGCTGTTGCCGCGCCCTTTGCGCGGTGTGCTGGGCGCGCGGGCCGCCGCGCTGGATTCCGAATTGCGCGCGCTTGTGGCGCAAGACCCCGCGTTGGCTTACGTTGCAATGGCGTTCCCGATGGACAGGGCGCTGATGGCCGCCGATGGGTTTCATCCAGCGGCCCCGCTTTATGACCTCTGGGCGGGCCGGGTGGCCGAGAGGATCAGGGAGGGCTGAGCGTCATGCTGTGTCGTATCGGAGAGGTGGAGGTCTGGCGCATCCTGGAGATCGACGCGCCGTTCCTGGCACCCGAAGAGATGTTCCCGGGCGCCGGTAGGCATGTGGGACGGATCATCGCCGAAAAGATGCCGGGCGGGCTGTGCCCCGCGACGGGCCGCGTGATGCTGCCGATCCAGGGCTTTCTGTTGAAGACGCCGGGTCACGTGATCCTGGTGGATACCTGCGTCGGCAACCACAAGACCGCGCCCAGCTTTCCCGACTGGCATCAGCGCGACACGCCGCGTTTCCTGAGCGCGCTCGGCGCGGCGGGTGTGGGGGTGGAGGATATCGACTATGTCCTGTGCACGCATCTGCACGTCGATCACGTGGGCTGGAACACAAGGCTGCTGGACGGGCGCTGGGTTCCAACGTTTCCCAACGCGCGCTATCTGCTGCCCCAGGCGGACGAGGCGTTCTATGCCGAAAAGGCCAAAGGCATGTATGACGAGAGCCTCCTGCCGGTGTTCGAGGCCGGGCAGGCGGAGCTGGTCGAAGGCGCGCACGGGATCGGAGACCACGTGACGCTGATGCCGACGCCGGGGCATACCGGGGGGCATGTGTCGGTCCGGGTGCATGGCGGCGGGGCCGAGGCTGTGATCACCGGCGACGCGATCCACACGGCGGCGCAATGCTGGCACCCCGAGTGGCATTTCACCTTCGACCAGGATGCCGAGCGGGCTGTGCTGTCGCGCCGGGCCTTGCTGGAGCACGCGGCGGAACGTGATGCGCGGGTGCTGGGCACGCATTTCCGTCTGCCGTCGCTGGGTCGGGTGCGGGTGGAGGGGGACGCGTTCGCGTTTCTGGAGGACGACTGAAGGAGCGCCAGGGCCGACCCCCTGGGTGGGGGTCATGCCAAAGGCATGCTTCCAGCATGACGATGGCGCGGCGGCGCGATGCGCCTTGATTCCGCGCGCAGGGGTGTCCAAGGGGGCGATGTTCGCTTTTTCGGACGGGGCGTAGGGTGCGTTTTCAACGCACCGTGGCGGCACAGATGTTTCCCGGCCCAAAACAGGTGCGTTGGAAACGCACCCTACGCGAAGGCCGCCTCCAGCGCGATGTCCACCATGTCGCCGAAACTGGCCTCGCGGTCCTCGCTGGGCAGGGCCTCGCCGGTTTGCAGGTGGTCCGACACGGTCAGCACCGACAGCGCCCGTGCGCCGTATCGCGCGGCCAGCGTGTACATCTCGGCGGTCTCCATTTCGACGGCGAGGATGCCGTGGCGGGTCATCTGCTCGTTGAGGTCGGGCCGCTCGTCATAGAACGTGTCCGAGGAATAGATGCCGCCCACGTGATGCGGCACGCCCCGCGCCTCGGCCGCCGCCACCGCCGCCCGCAACAGCCCCCAGTCGGCGCAGGGGGCATAGTTCAGTTCCCGGAAGATGGTCGAGGAGGGCGTGCCGACGCTGCTGGCCGTCATGGCGATTATCACGTCGCGCAGGCCCACATGCGCCTGCATCGCGCCGGTCGAGCCGATGCGGATCAGCGTCTTCGCGCCGAGGTCTCGCATGAGCTCGTTGGCATAGATCGACAGGCTCGCCATGCCCATCCCGCTGCCGTGGATCGTCACCGGGTGGCCCCGCCACGTGCCGGTAAAGCCCAGCATCCCGCGCACCGCGTTGACCTTGCGCGGCGCCTCCAGGAACCGCTCGGCGGCCCACTTGGCGCGCATCGGGTCGCCGGGCATCAGGACGGTTTCGGCAATGTCGCCGGCTGAGGCGCCTATATGGATCGTCATGGACTGCCCTTCGGTCTAAGGTCGCGTTAAGGTCGCGCAAAGGTAACGCCTGCCCCCGCCGCCGCAAGAGAGGACACACAACAGATGCGGATCATGGCCCTGCTGGCCCTGCTCATGGCGATGCCCGTCGCCGCCCCTGCGCAAACCGCCGACGAGATCGGCGTGGCGCGACACGTGCTGTCGCAGGCGCAGGCGCGCTCGGTGGCCGAGAACCGCGAATATTGCGGCTATATCGGCTACACCGCCTCGGGGCAGCTGGCCACCACCCCGGCCCGGCGCGGGTTCCTGAACTATTGCCAGCCCCGCTGGCCCAAACGGCTGCGGGTGGTGGCGTCCTGGCACACGCACGGCGCCTATGACGAAAGCGCCTGGTCCGAGGTGCCCACCGTCAACGATATCCGCGCCGACAAGGGCGAGGGCATCAACGGCTATGTCGGCACGCCTGCCGGGCGGCTGTGGTTTCTCGATACGCGCCGCATGGTGGTGCGCCAGCTCTGCGGTCCGGGCTGTATCCCCGCCGATCCGCGCCACGTCATGGGCGCCGAGGGGCCGATCGCGCGCTCCTATTCGCTGCGCGAGTTGATGCGGCGCGAGGCGGCGCAGTTCCCCTGAAGCGATTCAGCCCATCCCGGACGGGCTTTAGCGGGCGTACTTGATAAACGGCGTCAGCTGCCCGATCCGGTCGTAAAGCTGCCTTGCCTGCGCATTGAAATGCTGGGTGTTCCAGTAGACGGCCGGCGTGCCGTTGGCGTCGGCGGCGGCATAGACCGCCTCGATCAGCTTGCGCCCCACGCCGGTGCCGCGCACCGAAGGGTCGGCATAGAGGTCCTGCAGGTAACAGATCTTCTCGACCCGCCAGTTATGCGGGTGAAAGATGTAATGCACCAGTCCCACCGGCGTTTCGCCGTCCAGCGCCAGCAGCCCATTCTGGTCGGTCACCTCGGGCGCGCAGAGCCGCGCGAAGGTGGTGGCATAGACCTCCTCGCTGACACTGCTTTCGTAGAATTCCAGGTACGCGGTCCAAAGCCGGCGCCAGTCGGTTTCGTCCTGCGGTGCGATGGGGCGGATGGTCAGGCTCATGATGGGGGTCCTTCGGCTGCTCGGCGCAGATTGGGCCGAGCGCCCGGCGGATTCCAGCGTTTTTTCGCCGAGCGCATTGCATCGGGCGCTGGGACTGGCCATCTGTGTCGTCAACGAAACCGAGGCTACCCGTCGAGGAGACCAAAATGATTTCACGTATCGCAATCGCCACCGCCGCCGCGCTGTCGCTGGGCACCGCCAGCATCGCGCAGGAGGCCACCGGCACCGCAGAGAGCACGGACTCGCAGACCACCGGCTCTGAGACCACCGGCACGCAGAATGCCGAAACCCAGCAGGCCGCGAAGGAGCCGCCGACGAAGTCGCTTGAGAAGATCGAGCCGGCCGAGGGCATCAGCAACGAGACCCTGACCGACGAAAAGCTCAACGCGTTCGTGCAGGCGCTGGCGGCGATCAACGCGGTCGGGCAACATTTCGTGCCCAGGATCGAGGCCGAAACAGACGGCGAGAAGCGCGCCGAGCTGATGGCCTATGCCAATGACTCCATCGTCAACGCCATCGAGGTGATCGCCGACATCACCCCGGCGGAGTTCAAGGCGATCGACATCGCGGCACAGCAGGACGAGGAACTGAACCAGCGCATTCTTGACGAGATCAAGGTCGCCGCCGCCGAAGGCAAGGCCGCGCAAGAGGCCGCGGAAGAAGAGGCCGAAGCCGGCGAAGGCACCGAGGACGGTGCCGAGAGCGAAGCGCCCCAGACCGAGTAAGCGCGCCGGACCTACGGCACGCTCAATACGCTCCGGGGTCGCGCACTATCCCCCGCGAATGACCCCGGAGCGTATCAGAACAGCCCGTTGTCGTTGGCCGACTGGCCCGTGATGACCTGCAGGACGTCCCAATGCTCGACGATCCTGCTGTTTTCATCGAATCGGAAGATATCCATGCCGGCGTAGTCGTCGCTTCCGGGCCATGTCTGATGGCAATGCAGCACCACCAGATCGGCCTCGGCCACGGCGCGGACAAAGCGCACCTGTTTTCCCGGATACTCGCGCGCCATGCGCTCGAAATAGTCGATGAACGCATCCTTGCCGTCCGCGACATGCGGATTGTGCTGGATATAGGTGTCGCCCGCGTAGTGCGCGATGGCCTCGCGCGGGCGGCATTGATTGAACATCAGGTCGTAAAAGGCCATGGCACTGGCCTTGTTGCGATCCGTTTGGTCGGTCACTCGGCGGCCACCGCCTTGGGATCGGCCAGCGTGACGATATCCATCATGATCGTGTTCAGCTCGAAATCCTTGGGCGTATAGACCCGCGACACGCCCATCTCCAGCAGGCGCTTGGAATCCTCGTCGGGGATGATCCCGCCGACGATCAGCGGCACGTGGCCCAGACCCGCCTCGCGCATCCGGGTCAACAGGTCCTCGACCAGCGGCATGTGGCTGCCTGACAGGATCGACAGGCCGATCACGTGCGCCTCGTCCTCCAGCGCGGCGGTCACGATTTCCTCGGGCGTCAGGCGGATGCCTTCGTAGGAAATGTCCATGCCGCAATCGCGGGCGCGAAAGGCGATCTGCTCGGCGCCGTTGGAATGGCCGTCAAGGCCCGGCTTGCCCATCAGGAACTTCAGGCGGCGGCCCAGTTTCTTGCTGACCGCATCGACCGCGTCGCGGATATCGTCAAGGCCCTCGGTGCGGTTCGACGGGCTGCCCGAGACGCCGGTGGGGCCGCGATACTGGCCGTGAATCTGTCGCATCTGTTCGGCCCACTCGCCTGTCGTGACACCCGCCTTGGCGGCGGCAATTGAGGTCGGCATGATGTTCTCGTTTTTCGAGGCCGCCTCGCGCAGGGCCGCCAGCGCGGTTTTCACGGCCTCGTCGTCACGCTCTTCGCGCCAGGCGTTCAGGCGGTCGATCTGTTCGGCCTCGGTCGCGGGGTCGACGCGCATGATGCCGCCATCCTCGGATTGCAGGGGGCTGGGCTCGGTCGTGGTGAACTTGTTGACGCCCACCACGGTCGTTTCGCCCGCCTCGATCCGGCCAAGACGGTCGGCGTTGCTGTCCACCAGCCGCGCCTTCATGTGTTCGATCGCCCCGATGGCGCCGCCCATGCTGTCGAGCGTCTCAAGCTCCTGCCGGGCGCTTTGCTTCAGTTGCTCGACACGGGCGTCGACGGCGGGGTTGCCATCGAACAGGTCCTCGTATTCCAGCAAATCCGTCTCGTAGGCCAGGATCTGCTGCATCCGCATCGACCATTGCTGATCCCACGGGCGGGGCAGGCCAAGCGCCTCGTTCCAGGCGGGCAGTTGCACGGCGCGGGCGCGGGCCTTTTTCGACAGGGTCACCGCCAGCATTTCGATCAGGATGCGGTAGACGTTGTTCTCGGGTTGCTGCTCGGTCAGGCCGAGGGAGTTCACCTGCACGCCATAGCGGAAGCGGCGGAACTTGGGGTTCTCGACGCCGTAACGCTCCAACAGGATTTCGTCCCACAGATCGACGAAGGCGCGCATCTTGCACATCTCGGTGACGAAGCGGATGCCCGCGTTGACGAAGAAACTGATGCGCCCCGCCAGCGCCGGGAAGTCTTCCTCGGGCACGCGCGGCTTCAACTCGTCCAGAACGGCGCAGGCGGTGGCCAGCGCAAAGGCCAGTTCCTGTTGCGGCGTCGCGCCGGCCTCCTGCAGGTGGTAGGAACACACGTTCATCGGGTTCCACTTGGGGATATGGGTGTAGCAGTATTCGGCCACGTCCCCGATCATCTTGAGGCTGGGTTTCGGCGGGCAGATATAGGTGCCGCGGCTGAGGTATTCCTTGATCAGGTCGTTCTGCACGGTGCCCTGCAGAGCGCTGACATCCGCGCCCTGTTCCTCGGCCACCGCCACGTAAAGCGCCAGAAGCCACGGCGCGGTGGCGTTGATTGTCATCGAAGTGTTCATCTGATCCAGCGGGATCTGGTCGAACAGCGTGCGCATGTCGCCGAGATGACAGACTGGCACGCCGACCTTGCCGACCTCGCCCTTGCTGAGCACATGATCGCTGTCATAGCCCGTCTGCGTGGGCAGGTCGAACGCCACGCTGAGGCCCGTCTGCCCCTTGGCGAGGTTGCCGCGATAGAGCGCGTTCGAGGCCTTGGCGGTGGAGTGGCCGGCATAGGTGCGGATCAACCAGGGACGATCCTTGGGGGTGTCATTCTGCATCTGCGACATCGGGCGGCCTCGTGAATCGGATTGCGCAACTTTCTTTCAACAGCGACAAACTATTCGGAATTATGTGACGCTGTCAATTCGCTGCGTTGCGGCAATTCGGGGCGGGGTGGGTTTGAGAGGCCCCGTCGAACTGAAACGGCAGGTCTTTATCTCTCGCGCGGAATCAAGGCCGAAGGCCGCCGCGCGATCGGCAGACCGCCCCCCGGTCTGGCGATTGGTTGCCGTAGGTGCGTCGATTTGAGGTTTTTCGGTATTGGCATGAATAAAGTGCCATGAACCACCCTCGGGTCGCCAGCCCGCGGTCTGGCAATCGCGCGGCTTGCACTCCAAACGGCAACCTCTAGGCCCCGTTTTCCTTTGTACCCCTTCACCCGGGCTGGCATGGTGCGGGCAATGACGCAAACGGTTGAACTTCCCCTCTGGCTCTTGGTGCTGATCCTGCTGTTCGCGGCGGTGACATTTGCATCGCATTTCCTGTTCCCGTCGGTGCGCTGGTTCTTCCGCCGCCGGATGGAACGGGTGGTGAACCGCCTGAACCAGCGGCTGGAGCGCAAGATCGAGCCGTTCAAGCTGGCGCGCCGCTATGACATGATCCAGCGCCTCATCTACGACCCCGAGGTCAGCAAGGCCATCGCCGAACACGCGCGGGAAAACGGCATCCCCGAGAACGTGGCGTTCGAGAAGGCCAAGAGATACGCGCGCGAGATCGTCCCCAGCTTTTCCGCCACCGCCTATTTCGGCGTGGCGATCCGACTGGCCAAACTGCTGAGCACGGCGCTTTACCGCGTGCGGATGGGGCGGTTCGACGCCGAGGGGATCGGCAGGATCGACCCCGACGCCACGGTGATCTTCGTGATGAACCACCGCTCGAACATGGATTACGTGCTGGTCACGTGGTTGGCCGCCGAGCAGTCGGCGCTCAGCTATGCCGTGGGCGAATGGGCGCGGGTCTGGCCGCTGAGCCGGCTCATTCGCACGATGGGGGCCTATTTCATCCGGCGCCGGTCGCTCAACGCGCTCTATCGCCGGGTGCTGGCGCGGTACGTGGGCATGGCCACCGATGGCGGGGTGACGCAGGCGGTCTTTCCCGAGGGCGGGCTGAGCCTGGATGGTGCACTGGCCAAGCCCAAGCTGGGCATCCTGAAATATATCATCGACGAACGCACCGAGGGTGGGCGCGACGTGGTCTTCGTGCCGGTCGCCGTCAATTACGACCGGGTGTTCGAGGACCGTATCCTTGTGGCCGCCGGCAAGGCGGGCAAGCGCCGTTTCGGGGCGAAGATCAGCGTTGTGGGAGGCTTCGTGCTGAAACAGTTCTGGCTGTGGATCACCCGGCGCTATCACCGCCACGGCTATGCCGCCGTCAGCTTTGGCGCGCCGGTGTCGTTGACCGATTTCCGCGCGGAACATCCCGGCGCCCCGGTCGAAATGCTGGGCGAACGCCTGATGGCGCGGATCGGGCAGGAGGTGCCGGTGCTGTCCGTGCCGATGGTGGCCCATGCCCTGTTGGCGGCCGGAACGCCGCTGCCCGAGTCCGAGCTAAGAGAGATTCTGGCCGGGATGACCGACAGCCTGGGCCAGGCGCATATCCACATCCCGCGCGAGGATCTGGGCTATTCCGTCGAGGTGGGCCTACGCATCCTGCGCAAGCGCGGGCTGGTCCGCGACACCGCGCAGGGCATCGAGATCGTGCCCGAAGAGCGTGACCTGCTGGTCTATTACGCCAATTCCATCCGGCAGTTTTTCGCAGACGCGGCGCAAAAGGGCTGATTTTTCTGCGACTGCTGGGTTATAAAATTTCAAAAAACAACAAGTCGGCATTGCATTGTTGCGTGATGAAAGATATTTCAGGGCGGACACGCGCGATTCTGCATCGCGGCAAACGCATATGAAGGAGGCCCCGATGGCTCTGGACACCGACACCGGAATCGCGCCCTACGACGCGCCCGAGAAAGACCTCTACGAGATCGGCGAGTTGCCGCCCCTGGGCTACGTGCCCAAGCAGATGTATGCCTGGGCCATTCGCCGCGAACGGCATGGCGAGCCCGACAAGTCGTTCCAGGTCGAGGTGGTGGACACGCCGACGCTGGACAGCAACGAGGTGCTGGTGCTGGTGATGGCCGCGGGCGTGAACTACAACGGCATCTGGGCCGGCCTCGGCGAGCCGATCAGCCCCTTCGACGGGCATGGCGCGGATTACCACATCGCAGGCTCCGACGCCTCGGGCGTTGTCTGGGCCGTCGGCGACAAGGTGAAGAACTGGAAAGTGGGCGACGAGGTCGTGATCCACTGCAACCAGGACGACGGCAACGACATCCACTGCAACGGCGGCGACCCGATGTTCTCGCCCACGCAGCGCATCTGGGGCTACGAGACGCCCGACGGCTCTT
Organism: Roseovarius sp. THAF27; assembly: GCF_009363655.1. Lineage (NCBI taxonomy): Bacteria > Pseudomonadati > Pseudomonadota > Alphaproteobacteria > Rhodobacterales > Roseobacteraceae > Roseovarius > Roseovarius sp. THAF27. The sequence continues at coordinate 3,756,678 of NZ_CP045393.1, read as the reverse complement.
TCGCGCAATTCACCAACGTGCAGGCGCAGCAGCTGATGCCGCGCCCCAAGCACCTGAGCTGGGAGGAAAGCGCCTGCTACACGCTGACGCTCGCCACCGCCTATCGGATGCTCTTTGGCCACCACCCGCACGAGCTGAAGCCGGGTCAGAACGTGCTGGTCTGGGGCGCCTCGGGCGGTCTGGGGTCCTTCGCGATCCAGTTGGCCAATACCGTGGGCGCCAATGCGATCGGCGTGATCTCGGACGAGGACAAGCGCGATTTCGTCATGAGCCTTGGCGCCAAGGGCGTGATCAACCGCAAGGATTTCAACTGCTGGGGCCAGCTGCCCAAGGTGAACAGCCCGGAATACAAGGAATGGTTCACCGAGGCGCGCAAGTTCGGCAAGGCGATCTGGGACATCACCGGCAAGGGCAACAACGTCGATATCGTGTTCGAGCATCCCGGCGAGGCGACCTTCCCGGTCTCCACCCTCGTGTGCAAGAAGGGCGGCATGGTCGTGATCTGCGCCGGCACCACCGGCTTCAACTGCACCTTCGACGTGCGCTACATGTGGATGCACCAGAAGCGCCTGCAGGGCAGCCACTTTGCCCACCTGCAACAGGCCTCGTCCGCCAACCAGCTCGTGGTCGAGCGCCGCATCGACCCTTGCATGTCCGAGGTCTTCCCGTGGGACGAGATCCCCGGTGCACACATGAAGATGCTGCGCAACGAGCACAAGCCGGGCAACATGGCGGTGCTGGTGCAGTCGCCCCGCACCGGCCTGCGCACGGTCGAGGACGTGCTGGACGCGGGCAAGAAAGATTAAGCATTCTCCCTGACGGGCCGGTTCGGCCCGCATCTGGCCCGCGAATCGGTGACCCGGTTCGCGGGCTTCTTTCCTTGTCCTGCGCCGGGTTCAACGAATTCAGGAGGCTGGAAATCTCGCCCTCGCTATTTCCGGGGAGTGAAAAACCGCGAATACGGCCAAAATCTTAAACATGCTAAAGTTGAGTTAACCTTTCGTTAACCGCTCCCGGAGGAGGCTGTGATGCAGAACGAGTGGATACTGGACGTCCTGGCCGACCTCAGGACCTTCGCTCGGCAGAACGGTCTTGGGGAACTCGCCGAACAGATCGACGACACGAGACTCGTCGCGGCGGCGGAGCTGACGTCGAAATCGACGCCCGCGCGGGAAGGGACGATTGGGTATGAACGTGCAACCGCCACGGCGGCTCGAACCGATCTTGGAAGACCTCGAACGCGCCCGTGACCCGGCGGACCTGCAGGACGTCGCCATACGCCTGCGCGACCTGTTTCACATCGACCATCTCGTCTATCACTGGGTCAGTGCGGCGGGCGACCAGTACGGCTGCGGCACCTACGATCCGGCCTGGGTGGCGCGCTATGTCGAAAAGGATTACCTGCGCATCGACCCTGTCATCAAGGGCTGTTACCAGCGGTTCCACCCGGTCGACTGGAAGCGGCTGGACTGGTCCGGCAAGCCCGCGCAAGCCTTTCTGAAAGAGGCGCTGGACCACGGCCTGGGCAACCAGGGCTATTCCATTCCGCTGCGCGGGCCGAACGGGCAATTCGCGCTCTTTACCGTGAACCACCGCTGCGATGACGACACCTGGGCGGCGTTCACCGAGTCGCGCCGCCGCGAGCTGATCCTGTGCGCCCACACCTTCAACCAGAAGGCGCTGGAGTTCGAGCCCGACCGCGCCCCCGCGCCCGCGCGGCAGCTTTCCCCGCGCGAGGTCGACGCGCTGACGCTGCTGGCGCTGGGCTATGGCCGGGCGCAGGTGGCCGACACGCTGTCGATCTCGGAACACACGCTGCGGGTCTATATCGAATCCGCGCGCTTCAAGCTGGGGGCGATCAACACCGTGCACGCGGTGGCCCGCGCCATCAGCCAGGGGCTGATCGTGATCTGACATGGCGCCGGGGAACGCAACGCGCGGTGCACGCACGGGCGCTTAACGAATTGTCGAGAATTTTCCTCTTATCGTCACGACAGAGGGGAATTCGACCATGCTACGCTACCTTTACGCCGATCAACTGAGCCGTTTCGCCAAGCTGTCCGATGGCATGTTCCGCGACCGGGCCGACCAGTTCGGAACCCGGCTCGGCTGGGACGTGCGCGTCGATGCGCAAGGCTTCGAGCGCGATGAATACGACGCCCTCAACCCGCTCTACGTGATCTGGGAAGGGGCGGACGGGCGCCACAAGGGCTCGATGCGGTTCCTGCCCACGACGGGGCGCACCATGATAAACGACCATTTCACCGACATCCTGGGCGGCGGCACGATTGTCAGCCCGCATATCTGGGAATGCACCCGCTTTTGCCTGGCGCGCGGCGCCGAAAGCCGCGTCGCCGCCGCGCTGATGCTGGGCGGGGGCGAGTTGATGCGCCATTTCGGCGTGCAGCATTTCGCCGGCGTGTTCGACGCGCGGATGGTGCGGATCTACCGCATGATCGGCTCCTCGCCCGAGGTTCTGGGCAGCACCGGCGCGGGCCGCGACCGGATCAGCGTGGGCTTGTGGGAATTCACCGATGCCGCCCGGATGCAGGTCGCCCGGCGCGCCGGTGTGACACCGCAACTGAGCGAGCAATGGTTCCGCCGCAGCTTTGGCGACGAACGCCAACCTTTCGCACAAACGGCCTGAGCGGGACGCACCGGAATTTTCGAAAATTCCGGGCCGGAAAATTGCAATTTTCCGATCCGATTTCTTGCAAGAAATCGGCCCCCGCGCTGGCGCAGGCAGGGGCGCGGCTGTAGGGTCGCGCCATGTCCCAGACCGCGCTCACCTATTCCGACGACCAGGCCGAGGCCCATGACCGCATCGCCGCCGCGCTGCGCGAGGTGGGCGTGGATCTGGACGAGGGGATGCTGACCCCGCCACGCGAAGGCAAGTCCCGCGTGATGGCCGTGGTCGGAAAGGCCGGCTCGGGCAAGACGCTGCTCTTGGCCGCTCTTTACCGCGCGCTGGAAGAGGCGGGCGTCGACGTGGTGTCGGGCGACTGGGAAGGCCGCCGCCGCAAGGACCGCCGCACGCTGGCCATCCTCGCCCCCACCAACAAGGCTGCCAGCGTTCTGAGGATGCGCGGCGTGCCCGCCACCACCATCCACCGCATCCTCTATACCCCCGTCTATGACCCTGAGTACGAGCGCATCGCCGAATGGCTGGCCGGCAACGGCGACAAGCCTGAAATCGAGGGTCTGACCGAAGAGGCGCTGGAACGCGCCCGGCTGTTTTACGGCACGCACAAGTCCATCCCCGGGGCTCTGGCCGCCGCCGGTCTGCGCGGCAGCGATTTCATCACCGGCTGGAAGCGCCGCGAAGAGCCTTTGGATATCGGGTTCATCGACGAGGCCTCGATGCTGGACGAAAAGCAGTACGAGGATCTGCAGGAGATCTTTCCGACACTGCTGCTGTTCGGCGACCCGGCTCAGCTTGCCCCGGTGAACCAGTCCGGCGCGATGGTCTTCGATGGCCTGCCCGCGCCCGCAAAGCTGACGCTGAACCGCATTCACCGGCAGGATGCCGACAACCCGATCCTCGACCTGGCCCACGCCTTGGGCGACCCAGAGGTGGGGTTTCAGGATTTCGAGCGGCTGGTCGAGCAAAAGGCGGCGCAGGACGTCCGCGTGCAATGGGCGCAACGAGTCGAGGTGGACCTGATGGCGCGCTCGCCCGTCCTGGTCTGGCGCAACGCCACCCGCATCCGCCTGATCAACGCCTTTCGCGCCGTGCATGGCGCGCCCGACACCGAGCTTCTGGAAGGCGAGCCGCTCATCTGCGACGGTCTGGAACTGCCGCTCAAGCACCGCAAGAAACGTCTCGACCTCGAGGCGCGCGGCCTGATCAAGGGCGCGCAGGTGATCTATCTGGGAGCGGGCCGCAAGCCGGGCTTTTCCCGCCTGCACGTGATGGGGGCCGAGGACCCGCGCGTCAGCGCCGCCAGCATCGTCAAGATCGAGAAGCCCGACGAGGAAGAGCCCTTCATCCCCTTCGCCGCCCGCATGGGCGCCACCTTCCTGCATGGCGCGGCGGTCACGATCCACAAGGCGCAAGGCTCGCAATGGCCCGATGTGCAGGTCTTTGCCCCCGACATCTATGCCGCCGCCCGCATGGGCCGCACCGAGGCGGGGCAGCCCTTATGGAAGCGTCTGGCCTATGTCGCCATCACCCGCGCCGAGGAGCGGCTGCACTGGGTGGTGCGCAACCGCCTGTCGAAACCCACCGGCGCCCTGCGCATCGACGACCTGCGAGCCGCGCCCGCGCCGCTGGAACTGGAAGTGGAGGCAGAGACAGAGCTATGAAATCCATCCTGATCACCGGCGCCAGCTCCGGCATAGGCCGTGCGACGGCGGAGACGTTCCTGGACGCCGGGTGGCGCGTGGGGCTGGTGGCCCGCCGCGCCGACAAGCTGAAAGAGGTGGCCGAGGGCCGCGAGGCGGTGGTCCTGCCCGCCGACGTGACCGATGCCGACGCCATGGACCGCGCCTTCGAGACGTTTCTGGACAAGGCCGGGCGTCTGGATGCGGTCTTCAACAACGCCGGAATGTTCGGCCCCTCGACCACGCCCGACGCGGTCAGCATGGCAGAGTTCGACGAGGTCATCGCCGTCAACCTGCGCGGCATGTTCATCACCGCGCGCCTCGCCTTTGGTGCCATGCGCGCGCAGACGCCCCAGGGCGGGCGGATCATCAATAACGGCTCGCTGTCCGCTTACGTGCCGCGCCCCGGCTCGATCTGCTACACCACGTCGAAGCACGCGGTCACCGGCATGACCCGGTCGTTGTCGCTGGATGGCCGGCCGTTCGACATCGCCTGCGGCCAGATCGACATCGGCAACGCCGAAAGCGAACTGGTGGCGGGCCTGAAACAGGCCAATCCCGAGATGCACACGATGGACGTGGAAAACGCCGCCCGGTCGGTGTTGCACATGGCCGAGATGCCGCCCGAGGCCAACGTCCAGTTCCTGACGGTGATGGCGACGAAGATGCCCTATATCGGCCGGGGGTAGGGGCCGCGCGATTGCCAGACCGCGGGATGGCGAGCCGACACGTGTTCATGGCGCTTTATGGAAGCCGCATCCGTAAGACCTCTGATCGGCGCACCAATGTCATCCAATCGCCAGCCCGTCCGGGCGGTCTGGCGATCGCGCGGCGGCGCGGCATGGCCGCGCCTTGGTTCCGCGCGGGGCCACGTTGATCGAGCGCCTCTCGCCCCGCGAGATCCCGGATCAGGTCCGGGATGACGCGGTTCATCCGGTTCGACGCCGCGCGCCCGGTCTTTCCCGCGCACCGTCATCCTCGGGCTCGACCCGAGGATCTCCCACCCCACGAGTCCCCGGTTCACCTTCGCGATCCCAGCGGCACCACACAGCCGTCCCACCCCACTGGAGCCACAAATCCCTTGCCTCGCCACCCTTTTACCGCAACTCTGAAGGTATGACATTTCAACCCACCTCTCCGTTCCCGCCGCAAGGCAGCGCGCAACAGGTGGCCTTCCACCGCACCGAGCTTGCCGCGATCCTGTCGGTCTATGGACGCATGGTCGCCGCCGGTGAATGGCGCGACTACGGGATCTCCAGCCTGCGAGACGTCGCGATCTTCTCGGTCTTCCGCCGCACCGCCGAGAACCCGCTCTACCGGATCGAGAAACGCCCCAAGCTGCGCAGCCGGCAGGGGCAATACGCGGTGATCGGCATGGACGGACAGGTGCTGAAACGCGGGCACGACCTGCGCACCGTCTTGCGCGTGCTGGAGCGCAAGCTTATCCGTGCGGTAGACTGAACCAACAGGAAAACGCATGACGACCCTGCCCGATTTCCGGCTGGAAACCCATTTCGCCAAGTGGGAATTCAAGGCCCGCCACCACATGACCGCCTCGGACGCCGAGAGCATGGCGCTGCCCGAGCTGCTGGCCATGGCCAGCCCCGAGGACCGCGACGGGTTCGAGACTATGTGGCTGGGCTATACCGAAACCTACGGCGCGCCCGATCTGCGCTCGGCGATTGCCGCAACCTACAAGGCGCAACCGGCGGACAACATCCTGTGTTTCGCCGGGGCCAGCGAGGGCATTTTCGCCGCCAACACCGTGCTGCTGGATGCGGACAGCCACGCCATCGTGGTTACCCCCAACTACCAGTCGCATGAAAGCCTGCCCCTAGCGATCTGCGAGGCGACGGGCGTGCCGCTCGACCCGGACGACAACTGGTCGCTCGACATCGACCGGGTGCGCGAAGCGATCCGCCCCAACACCCGCCTGCTGACCATCAACTTTCCGCACAACCCCACTGGCGCGATCCTGCCGCGCGACCGCTACGACGCGCTGATCGAGCTTTGCCGTCACCACGGCATCTGGATCCTGCATGACGAGATCTTCAACGGTCTCGGCCCGTCGGACGCCGAACACCTGCCGTTCATCGCCGATGTCTACGAACGCGGGCTCTCGCTGGGCGTGATGTCGAAATCCTACGGTCTGCCGGGGCTGCGGATCGGCTGGATCGCCTGCCAGGACCGCGAGGTGCTGAGCCGGATGGAGCGGATGAAGCATTACCTGTCGATCTGCAATTCCGGCCCCAGCGAGCGGCTGGCGCTGATCGCCCTGAAGAGCCGCGCGAAAATCCTGGCCCGCAACTGCGCCATCGTGGACGAGAACCTGCCCAAATGGGACGCGTTCTTTGCCCGCCATCCCGATCTTTTCGAGTGGCGGCGCCCGGACGGCGCCTGCATGGGCTTCCCGCGCTACCTGGGGGCGGATGGTGTCGAGGAATTCGCCCGCAAGCTGGTGGAAGAGGCGGGCGTGCTGCTTCTGCCCGGCACGATCTACCGCTCCGACCTCGGGCCGACCCCGACAGACCGCTTCCGCCTCGGCTTCGGGCGGCGCGGGCTGGACGAAGGGCTGGCGGCGATGGAGGCGCATCTGACGCGCGCCGGCTGATCGGCGCCCCACGAAATTCGTACGAATTTCGTGGGGCCTACCGCAGGTCGTACGCCAGGCGCGGCAGCATCCGGCCCGGGATCGCCTCGGACGGGGCCGCGCCTGCGGGCCGGCAACCCATGGCGACATAGAAGGGCACCGCGCCGGGATCGGACTCGACGATCATTTCCGCGGCCCCCATGCCGCGGGCCGTCCCGACCGCCCACTGAAACAGCCGCCGCCCCGTGCCCATGCCCATATGCGCGGGATCCACGAAAAGCCTTTGCAGGGTACAGCCCTCGTCCCCGTTCGAGACCTGCACCATGCCGAGCAGCGTCTCGCCTTCGACCTCGGTGATCGTCGGAACGTCCTTCAGATCGGCCTCGGTCAGCGTCAGCACCGGCACGCAGGCGGCCATGAACTCCGCGTCATACCCCCAATAGGCCTTGGACCGCAGGCACAGGGCGGTCAGGTCGGCAAGATCATCGGCGGAAGGGCGGCGCAATTCGGGCATGACGCAGTCTAAAACGAAAACGGGCGGGGATCATCCCCGCCCGCGCGTTTATTCTGTCTCTGACCGGATCACTCGTATTCCGGACCCAGCGCCGTCAGGCCCTTGAGGATGTCGATGGCATAGGCCAGCTGGTAGTCTTCCTCGCGCAGCTTGGCGGCTTGCTCGACCTTCTCGCGCTCTTCCTCGATCTGGCGGATCTCGTCCTCGCTCAGGCTGTCATTGTCGAGACGCCCGCGCAGGTCCGCCTCGGAGCGGTCAAAGCGGTTGGCGGGGTTTTCCTCCTCGTCCTCCTCGCTTTCCTCGGCGCGGCGCGGCTGGTCCACGATGATGTCCGGGCTGACACCCAGCGCCTGGATAGAGCGGCCCGACGGCGTGTAATACCGCGCCGTGGTCAGGCGCATTGCGCCGTCGCCCCGCAGAGGCATGACCGTCTGGACCGATCCCTTGCCGAAACTCTTGGTGCCCACGACGATGGCGCGGCGGTGATCCTGCAGCGCGCCGGCGACGATTTCCGAGGCCGAGGCCGAGCCGCCGTTGATGAGCACCACGATAGGCTTGCCCTCCGCCAGGTCGCCCGGCTTGGCGTTGAAACGCTCGCCATCCTCGGGCGCACGGCCCCGTGTGCTGACGATCTCGCCCTTTTCCAGGAACGCGTCGCTGACCTGGATCGCCTGGTTCAACAGGCCCCCGGGGTTGTTGCGCAGGTCCAGCACGATGCCGTTGATCTTGTCGATGCCGCCCGCGTCCTCGATCTGCTCGGCCAGGCCGCTTTCCAGGTTGCGGAAGGTCTGGTCGTTGAACGTTGTCACCCGCAGAACGACGCTTTGCTGTTCGGTCCGCACCCGTACGGCGGTCAGCTTGATCGTGTCGCGCACGATCGACACGTCGAACGGCTCCGCCTCGCCTTCGCGGACCACGGTGATGACGATCTCGCTGCCCACCGGGCCGCGCATCATTTCCACCGCCTCGTCCAGGGTCAGGCCGAGCACGCTTTCGCTGTCCACATGGGTGATGAAATCGCCCGCCTCGATGCCGGCATTCTCGGCCGGTGTGCCGTCGATCGGCGACACCACCTTCACGAATCCGTCTTCCTGAGTCACCTCGATGCCAAGCCCGCCGAACTCGCCGCGGGTCTGCACCCTCATGTCGGCGGCATCGTCGGGGCTGAGGTAACTCGAATGCGGATCGAGCGAGGTCAGCATGCCGTTGATGGCGGCCTCGATCAGTTCGCCTTCGTCTACTTCCTCGACATATTGCGAGCGGATCCGCTCGAAAATATCGCCAAAGAGGTCAAGCTGTTCGTAGACATTCGTCGTCTTGGCCGCCTCCTGCGCCAGAAGCGGCGCGGCGACTTGGGTTGTCACGACCGCGCCCGTCAGGCTGCCGACGAGGGCGGCGATCAGAAACTTCTTCATCGGGTTGCTCATCCTTCGCTTGTCTCGAACCAGGTCTCCGGATCGACGGGTTCGTTGTCTTCTCGCAGTTCTATATAAAGGGTTTGGCTCCGGGACGCACCCGCATCTTTTTCATTCTCGATCAAGAGCGCGTTAGCATCCTCGCCGGTCTCGCCCCCGGGCGCGCCCATCATGCCGATCGGGCTGCCGCCGGGCAGAACCTCGCCGATGTCGCCGTACACCACGTCAAGCCCGGCAAACACCATCAGAAGGCCCGCCTGCGGCTCCAGGATCACCACATTGCCGTAATCCAGAAGCTCGCCGCGATAGCGCAGCGTGGCCGGGGCCGGCGTGGTCACCAGCGCCCGGGGCCGGGTCGCCATCAGGATGCCGGGCCGAACGATCCCGGCGGCATCGGCCTCTCCGGCACGGCGTAGGATGCGCCCCTCGACCGGCAGGCGCAGGCTGCCCTTGCGGGCGTCGATCCCGGGCAGCGATCCGGGCGCCTCGTCGACCGCGATCTGGCTCAGCCCGCTGGCGAACCCTTCCAGCGTCTCGGTCGAGGCCACCAGCAGCGCGGTCTTCACCGGGTCCTCGACGAACCGGCGCGGCAGGTCGGTGCGGTCGGCAATCGCCTGGCTCAACGCGGTGCGCGCATCCTGTGCGCCCTGCAGCCCCTCGCGCAGGGTGTCGAGCGCGCTTTGCTGCAACTGCCGCAGCACGGTCACCTCTTCCAGCTCGGCCCGCAGGGCGGCGGCGCGGGTTTCCAGCGCCGGGGTGACATCCGACAGGATCATGCCCGACCGCGCCGTGCCGATCGGGCCGGAAGGGTGCAACAACAGCACCGGCCCCTCGGATTGCGCCATGCTCTGCAACACGCCCAGCAGGCGGGCGATCTCGTCCTCGCGCGATTGCAGGCGGCGCGACAGCGCCTCTTCCTGGATGGCGGCGCGGCGCAGCCCTTCGCGCATCGCTTCCAGCCCGTCCTCGTAGGCGCCCACCACTTCCGTCAGCGCCTTCACGCGGTTGGCCGCGCCCTCGGCCGCCTCCATCAGCGCCGCGGCCCGGTTCAGGCGGTCCGACGCCGCCCGCGCCTCCGTGCCGGGATCCTGCGCCAGGGCGGGGGCGCTGCCCATGAGCGCCAGCGAAAGAAGCGCCGCGCGGATCATTCCAGAAGGCTCGTCCCGGTCATCTCGTCCGGCTTGGGCAGGTCCATCAGGTCCAGCACCGTCGGCGCCAGGTCGGCCAGCCGCCCGTCGCGCAGACGCGCGCCCTTGGCCGCGCCCCTGACGATGACCGGCACCGGGTTGGTGGTATGCGCGGTATGCGGCCCGCCGGTCAGCGGGTCCACCATGGTCTCGCAATTGCCGTGATCGGCGGTGACGATGATGGCGCCCCCCGCCGCGTCCAGCGCGTCGAGCACCCGGCCCAGCCCCGCATCCACCGCCTCGCAGGCGCGGATCGCCGCCCCCAGGTCGCCGGTATGGCCGACCATGTCGGGGTTGGCATAGTTCACCACGATGAAATCGTAGCCTTCGGCGATGGCCTCCACCAGGTGATCGGTGACCTCGCCCGCCGACATCTCGGGCTGCAAATCATAGGTCGCCACCTTGGGCGACGGCGCCATGTACCGCGCCTCGCCGTCCTCGGGGGTCTCGCGCCCGCCGGCCAGAAAGAACGTGACATGCGGGTATTTCTCGGTCTCCGCGGTGTGGAACTGGCGCTTGCCATGCTGCGCCAGCCAGGCGCTCAGGGTGTTCACCGGCTGCTCGTCGGGAAAGATGCAGTCCATGTAGGCACTGTGGCGGCGCGAATACTCGGTGAACCCGCTGACGACCGAAAAGGCGGGGCGCGGGCCGGTCTCGAAATCGTCGAACTCGGGATCGGCAAAGGCCGCCAGGATCTCGCGCGCCCGGTCGGCGCGGAAATTCAGGCACAAAAGGCCGTCGCCGTCCTTCATGCCGTCGTAATCCCCCAGCACGCGCGGCTTGATGAACTCGTCGGTGCGGCCCTTGGCATAGGCCTCGTCGATGCCGCAGGCGGCGGTGTCGGCGGTGTACCCCTCGCCATGGGCCAGCGCCTCGTAGGCCAGCTGCACCCGGTCCCAGCGGTTGTCGCGGTCCATCGCGTAATACCGCCCCGAAACGGTGGCGATCCGGGCCCCTATGGGCAGCGCCGCGCGCAACGCCTCCAGGTACACCTTGGCCGAGGTCGGCGCCACGTCGCGCCCGTCGGTGAAGGCATGAATGGCCACCGGCACGCCCCGTGCGGTCAGCGCGTTGGCCGCCGCGATCATGTGCCCGATATGGCTGTGCACCCCGCCATCCGACAGCACGCCCAACAGGTGCGCGGTGCCCCCCGCGGCCTCTACCTTGTCGGCAAACCGGATGAACCCGGGCAGGGCGCCGAACGTGCCCGTCTCGATGGCCCGGTCGATGCGCCGCAGATCCATCTCGATCACCCGGCCCGCGCCGATATTGAGATGTCCCACCTCGGAATTGCCCATCTGCCCTTCGGGCAGGCCCACGTCATGGCCATGGGTGATCAGCGTGGCGTTCGGACAGGTCTCCATCAGCCGATCGAAATGCGGCGTCGCGGCCAGCGCGGGCGCGTTCGCCTCACGCGCCTCGCTCAGTCCCCAACCGTCGAGAATACACAGAACTACGGGTCTTGGCGCGCTCAATCCTGCCTCCTGAATCCTTGGCCGCTTCTAACCCGTCTGAACCGGGTGGTGAACCGCTTTCTTGCCCGCTTCCTCTGGCCCGAAATATCCCGGGGAGTTTGAGGGGCAGCGCCCCTCATCACCGCTACAAAGCGTGGCGCAGCCACTCCGCCAGGTCACGCCCGATGATAGGGCGCCCCCGCCAGGATCGAAGCCGCGCGGTAAAGCTGCTCGGCCAGCATCACCCGGGCCAGCATGTGCGGCCATACCATCTTGCCGAAGGACAGCGCGACCTCCGCCCGGTCGCGCAGCGCGGGCGCGATCCCGTCGGCGCCGCCGATCACGAAGGCCACGTCGCCGCGCCCGGTATCGCGCCAGCCGGCCAGGTGTTGCGAAAATTCAGGAGAGGTCAGCAGCTTGCCGCGCTCGTCCAGCGCCACGATCACCGCCCCCTTGGGCAAGGCGCGCTCCAGCAGCTGCGCCTCGGCCTCCATGCCGCCGCCCTTGCGATCCTCGACCTCGTGCATCTCTGCCGGGCCAAGCCCCAGCCTGCGTCCGGTCCGGTCGAACCGGACCAGGTAATCATCGAGCAAGGCGCGTTCCGGGCCGGTCTTCAGCCGGCCCACCGCGCAGATATGGACGCGCATTCAGCTCTTGGCGGCCTGGGCTGCCCCGTGACCCTGAAGCCACATCTTTTCAAGCTGGTAGAAGTCCCGCACCTCGGGGCGGAAGACATGGACGATCACGTCGCCCGTGTCGATCAGCACCCAGTCGCCCGCGTCCTTGCCCTCGACCTTGGTCAGCACGCCCATCTCGGATTTCAGCCGCTCCGAAAGCTTTTCGGCGATGGCCGTCACCTGGCGCGAGGACCGGCCCGAGCAGATCACCATGTGATCGCCGATCGCGGATTTGCCGCGAAGGTCGATCTGGACGATCTCTTCGGCCTTGTCTTCGTCGAGTGCGGAAAGGATACGCGCAAGCTGTGCGTCACTGCTTGTCGCCATGTCGGACGCGCTCAAACCCGCGCCCCGTTCAGCGGCCGGAGCCGCGTCGATTGTAAGAGACAGGACATTGTCCTCCTTCTACTACGCACCGATCCGCCCCGGTGCCGGGCATGGGTTCAAAATAGCAACACGTCTGTCACAATTCAATGAAGGCTTTCGCAAAGCCGCGCATCCTGTGGCCCTCGCGCCCAGTAAAACGGCAGCATCCCGCCACGTACACCCGACTGCGTAGGAATGCGCGCCCTCACCAGCCTTCCTCGGTATGGATGCGCTCGCCCGGAACGCCCAGCGCCTTCACCGCGTCCCGCATCGCATCAACATAGCCCTGCGGACCGCAGATATAGACCTGACCGGTCAGGTCCGCGTTCTTTTCCAGGAACGCCTTGTCGACCTTGCCGTAATGCAGGTCCGGCACGTCTTCCTCGGACAGCACGTGATCGACCTTCAGGCCTTTCATCTGATCCCACTCTTCGCGCAGGATGATGTCGCCCTCGGTCTCGTTGGAAAAGATCAGCTGGCAGCCGTCCAGATCACCCTCTTTCGCCCGCTTCCGCAGGATCGCGATAAAGGGCGTCACCCCGGCCCCGGCGGCCAGAAACACACCCGGCCCCTTGTCGGTGATCGCGCCAAAGGGTCCGTCCAGCGTGACCTCTTCGCCGGGCGTCAGCGTCGGCAACTGCTCGGTCACGCCGTCATGCGACGGGTAGCTCTTGATCGTGAACTCCAGGTGGCTGTCCGCGGGCAGCGAGGTAAAGGTAAAGGGCCGCCCCTCGTCCTTCCAGCCGTCGCGGCACATCGCCAGTTCGGCGGCCTGTCCCGGCTCGAAGTCAAAGCCTTCGGGCCGGTCGAAGACATAGCGATGCGTGTCGTGGGTGACGCTTTGCTGCGATTGCAGGGTCAGTGTATGGGCCATGAGAATACTCCTTTTCGCCAGCCAACGCCGCGATCAGGGGCCGTGTTCCCCTGCCGCGCCGCCCTGCGGCGGTTTGCCCGGGTCGCCCCGGTCCAGCGCCCGCGTGCCCAGTTCCGAGCCTTCCAGCACGGTGACCTCGCGCTGCGGGAAGGGGATGGAAATACCGTGCTCCTGGAACGCGTCCCACAGCGCCAGGTAGACGTTGCCCCGAATGTTGGTCAGGCCGCCCGTAGGGTCGCTGATCCAGAACCGCAGGATGTAATCCACGCTGCTGTCACCGAAGCCCACGATGTGGCACACCGGCGCCTTGAAGGCCAGCACCCGCTCCACCCCCTTGGCGGCGTCGATGGCCACCTTGCGCACCAGGTGCGGGTCGTCGCCATAAGCGGTGCCGAAATAGATATCCAGCCGCACGAACTCGTTGGAATGCGACCAGTTCACCACCTGCCCGGTGATCAGGTCCTCGTTTGGAATGAGGTATTCCTTGCCGTCCCGCGTGGTGATCGACACGTACCGCGCGCCCAGTGAATTTATCCAGCCAAAGGTCTCGCCCAGGCTGATTACGTCACCCGGCTTGATCGACTTGTCCAGAAGGATGATCACCCCCGACACAAGGTTCGACACCACTTTTTGCAGGCCGAAACCAAGGCCGACACCGATGGCACCCGACAGCACCGCGAGGCCGGTCAGGTCCACCCCCACGGCGCGCAGCCCGATGAAGAAGGCCGCCCCGTAAAGCAGGATCTGGATGACCTTCACCGCCAGCACCTGCATCGACGGCGAGATGTCCTTGTTAGACCGGATGCGCGAGGCCGAAGTCGTGGATACGAACCGCGCCAGGAACATCAGGAACGCGATCATCGCGACGGCCTGCAACACGATCCACAGCGACAGGCGCATCTCGCCCAGGTGCACCGCCGCGCTGTCCAGGATCTGGATCGTCTCGTCCGTCAGCCCGACGATCGACAGGGTGACCCATGTCCAGGCGGCATAGCGCACCATGCCGCGCAGGAACGCGTTGCCGATCAGCCGCGTGATGACCGCGATGAACAGCCACGCGGTGGCAAGGCTCGCCATGACGCCGATGAGGTAGGACCGGCTGGGCCATGTCACCTCCTGCATGATCCCGTAGACCGGCCAGATCAGAAGCACCATGAAGATCAGGCGCAAGCGTCGGTGCATCATCACCAGGAACCGCATCCGCCACTTGGGCCAGCCCTCGCGGGTGCGCATCCAGTTGTGCAGGTGCGGGCCGAAGATCCGCGCCAGGATCGTCGCCGCAACCCAAAGCCCGATGATGATCCCCACCTGGTAGAGGCTCCATGGCCGCAACAGACCGGCCACGAACAATTGCGCCTGTTCCCACAGCCCGATGGCGATGGTCTGGGCCTGTTCGATCGCGTCGTTGGCGGCGTCCGGCGTCGCCTCGGCGGGCGAGCTCATGCCGGCCTCCTCGCCGGTCGCGGTGTCTGTGACGGCATCCTCTTCCATGGCAATACCTTACACGCCCCCCGCGTGTGGACAAGTCGCGCTGGACAGTGGCCGCGTGGCCTCTAAGCTGTTGTGAACATTCGGCGCGGCCCCGTCGCCGCCCCGAAACGCGTCAAAGAAGGAGGAGCCGCGCCCATGTCCACGCTACTTGTCACCCACGAGGACGGTCTCAACCACGTCACGCCCGACGGCCACCCCGAACGCGTGGCGCGGCTGGAACACCTGTGGCCCGCGCTCGAGGGCAAGGACGTGGTCCGGGCCGAGGCGCCGCTGGCGACGGATGCCGACCTGACGCTGTGTCATCCGCAGGACTACGTCAACATGGTCCGCGAGGCGATCCCGGCGCAGGGCTTCAACCAGCTTGACGGCGACACGTGGCTGTCGCCCGGCTCGTTCGACTGCGCGTCGCGCGCCGTCGGCGGCGCGATGCTGGCGGTGGACAAGGTGCTGGATGGCGAGGTCGGCAACGCCTTCGTCGCCATGCGCCCGCCGGGCCACCACGCCGAAACCGCCACGCCGATGGGCTTCTGCCTGTTCGGCACGGTGGCCATTGCCGCGAAACACGCGCTGGACCGGCACGGATTGTCCCGAGTCGCCGTGGTGGATTTCGACGTGCATCACGGCAACGGCTCGCAGGACCTGCTGCGCGGCGAGGCGCGCGCGCTCTTCATCTCGTCCCACCAGATGCCGCTCTGGCCCGGCACGGGCGGCGCGCATGAAACCGGCGACCACGACAACGTGCTGAACGTGCCCTTGGCGCCGGGCACGGCCGGGCAGGGGTTCCGGCAGGAATACGAAGGCCAGGTCTTTCCCCGGCTCAAAGAGTTCAGGCCCGAGCTGATCCTGGTCTCGGCCGGCTTCGACGCCCATGCCGACGACCCGCTGGCCAACCTCAACCTGCGCGAGGACGATTTCGCCTGGGTCACCCGCCGCCTGTGCGAGATCGCGGCGGAACACTGCGACGGCCGCCTGGTCTCCTGCCTCGAAGGCGGCTATGATCTGAACGCCCTGGCCGCCAGCGGGGCGGTGCACGTGGACGAGTTGATCCGCGCGGCGGGCTGAGCGACAGGCCGCCCTGCCGTGACGTAAGTTAACGGTTTCACCGAAAATTCATGGAAAATGCCGCGCCGCGGCATTATCTTTCCGTCAGGGAGGACACCTCTGCCCGGGCCTGGCCCGCGCCAAGGAGTCCAAGACCATGAATGCCGACGTCACTCATGACAAGATATTGATTCAGCCGGATATTCGCCGCCTGTGGCCGGCGGACAAACGGCTTTTGCTGGACCATTTCGCGCGGCTCGACCGCGAAACCCGCCGCCTGCGCTTTGGCGCCAGCGTGACCGAAGACTTCGTCGCCGGGTATGCCGAAACCCTGCTTGGCCTCGACAGCGTCGTCTACGGCGCCTTCGTCGACGGGGACCTGCACGGCGTGGGCGAGTTGCGGATGCTTCTGAACAGCTGGCCCGTGCGCGCCGAAATCGCCCTCAGCGTCGATCCCGACTGGCAGCACGAAGGCATCGGCGATGCGCTTTTCGTGCGGATGCTGGCGGCGGCGCAGAACCGGGGCGTGCGCTCGCTCTACATGATGTGTTTGCGCGAGAACGAACGGATGCAGCGCCTCGCGCGCCGCCACGACGCCACGTTGACCTTCGACATCGGCGAGGTCGAGGCCACGCTCGACCCGCCCTGGCCCACGGCGCTGTCGCTGGCCGAGGAAATGGTGGGTGAAACCCGCACCTACCTGCACGCGGTCCTGCGCCCGCCGTTCTGAAAACCGACCGGAGCCCCAGAAAATTCGTACGAATTTTCTGGGACGCAGATTATTCGCAGAATAATCTGCGCGACCCCCGGCGCGTTCACCCCGCCGATGCTCCGGCGCCCAACCCTCAGATTGGCACTTCCGATGTCGCCTTTTCGGTCGACACGACGATGGATGTCCGGAATTTTCGGACGTTCTTGTCGGCAAAGAAGAACCGATGGGTGAAGGCCTCGTAGTCGGCAATGTCGCGGGCCATCACCAAGAGGATGAAGTCCGCCTCCCCGGCAATGCAGTAGAAATGGGTCACCTGGCGATCCTCGCGCGCCTTGCGCTTGAAGGCGTCGATCTGGTCGAGCCTGTCGCGCTCCAACTCCACCGCTACGATGGCCGTGATGCCAAGACCCACCTGTGCGGGATCGAGGATCGCGACCTCCCGCCGGATCGCCCCGGCCTCTCTCAGGCTGCGCAGCCGCCGCTGGACAGAGGCCGTCGAGAGGCCGGTTGTCTCTGCAAGCGACTGGATCGACGTTCTGGCGTTCCTTTGCAGTTGATCGAGTAGTTTGCGATCCGCAGCGTCCATGATGCGTACTCCTCTAAATTGCGGGGATATTGATCCTGCAAGATCATCTTTTATCCCAATTCCGTATCGTCTGCATCATCCGCACCGCTTAAGATGCACGGCATGACACATGGAATGATACGAGGGGCCGTCTCCATCCTGCCCCTGGCCTTCGGAGCCGCCTTGTATGGCTTTGCCTTCGGCCTGCTTGCGGCGCAGGTGGGCTTCCCGTGGTGGGGCGTCGGACTGATGAGCGCATCGGTCCATGCCGGATCGTCGCAGATCGTCGCCGTCGAACAGCTTGCCGCGACCGGCACCGTCCTCGGCGCCGTCCTTGCGGGGGTCGCGTTGAACCTGCGCTACGTGGGCATTGTGGCGTCCCTCGCGGATGTGCTGGACGGGTTGCCACTGCGGTTGAGACTGATCGCCATTCACATCACGGGGGATGAAAACTGGGCGCTGACCATGGCCGAACGCGCGAAGTCGCCGGATGTCGGCGCGGCGTTCCTGATGGGGTCGGGGCTGGTGATGATCTCGGTCTGGACGGCATCGACAGCCCTCGGGGCGGTGATCGGTGCCGTTCTGCCCGATCTCGAACGCTTCGGCCTGGGGTTCGCCTTCACCGCCGCCTTCATCGCCATGGCGCGGGGCCTCTGGCGGGGACGGTCCCGCGCCTTGCCCTGGGCCGTCGCGGCCGGGGCGACGATCGCCGCCATCTCGCTCGGAGCGCCACGGGCCTACGGGATCGTCGCGGGCGCGCTTTGCGGGTTGGTTGCGATCTCGCTGATGCGCCGAAGACGGGCCGCGGCCCCATGAGCGGCGCGCATTGGGCGATGATCGGCCTGCTGGCCCTGGGTGCTGCCGCAATCCGTGTCGCCGGGCTTGTGGCAGGCGGGCGGATCCGCTCTTCGCGTCATGCCTGGATGCTGGAAGATTTGCCGGGGCTGATCGTGGTCAGTCTGGTCGCGTCCTCGCTGATCGGTCAGCCGCTTCCGACCTGGCTCGCGGCCGGTGTGGCGCTTGTCGTCGCCGTCGCGACGAACCACGTTATCGCAACGATGGCCGCGGGGGTGCTCGCCTTTGCCGGGCTTATGTGGCTTGGGCTTTAGCGGATGCGCCACTCCCCGCGCCCTCATTCCGCTGCGTATCTCTGCCGCGCGGCGCTTTCCTGCAGCAGCCAATGCGCCACGATGGCGCTTTCATTGCGCGGCTCGACCCCCTGCCGCCGCAACAGGTAATAGCCCGAGCGCGTGCGCACATGCTCGGCCCCCATCGGCCGGATCAGGTCGCCCGATTGCAGGTGATGGTCCACCAGGTGCCCCCAGCCCAGCGCGATGCCCAGGCCATCCCGCGCCGCCTGGATCGCCAGTGGATAGGTGTTGACCGACGCCGACGGCCGCACCTTGTCGGGATCGGCGCCGATCCGGTCCAGCCAGGTGCGCCAGTTCAGCCACTCGGCATGGTTGTTGCTGACCTCGATCAGGTCGTGCCGCCGCAGCGCGTCGACACTGTCGATGCCCGCCCGCCCCTTCAGATAGCCCGGCGCGCAGACCGGAAACACCGTCTCGCCAAAGAGCCGCGTCGCCTCGTATCCCGGCCAGTCGCCCTCGCCGCGCAGGATCGCCAGGTCCATGTCCTCGGCCAGGCATTCTGCATCCACGTCGGACGACGTGAGCGCGATGGTGATGTTGCAGTTGGCCTCGTGAAACGCCCGCAGCCGCGGCATCAGCCACAGCGACGAGACAGAGTTCGTCGCCCCCAGCTTCACCGTGCTTTTCTCCAGCTGCGCGCACATGTCCTCGGACACCCGCACCAGCGTCTTCAGCGCCGGCGCGATCCCGGACAAGAGCTTGCGCCCCATATCCGTCAGCCGCACCGAACGGTGCCCGCGCACGAACAGCGCACATTGGTAATGCTGTTCCAGCAGCCGGATCTTGCGGCTGATGGCGGTTTCCGAGACGTTCAGTTCCTTGCCCGCCGCGGCAAAGCTCTCCAGCTCCGCCGCCACCTCGAAGGCCAGCAGGTAGTCAAGGCGCGGCAACACGGCGCGATTGCGCAGCATCCTTCACACTCCTCAAAACTCGGGACAACGCCACGAGCCTAGCCGTGGCACCCGCCCTTTGCCAAACTTTTTTAGAGGCATGGCACAAAAAGTTTATAATCAGAGTTCCACCCGGTCTTTGCGATACTGCGCCCGCTAACAAAGGGCCGGCACGCAGAATCAGGCCCGACAGCCAACTGGGAGTTACCATGAAAATCAAAGCATTGATGTCCGCGACGGCCATCGCCCTGGCTTCGGCCTCGGCCGGTTTCGCCGCCGAGGACAGTTCCGAACCCATCGTCATCCCGCTGCACAACTGGTCCAGCCAGATCGTGATGAGCCATGCCGTTGGCCAGATCTTCGAGGAGATGGGCAACAACGTCGAATTCGTCACCACCGACAGCCAGGCGGTCTACGAATCGATCCGCCTGGGCGACGTGACGCTGGAACTGGAAGTCTGGGAAGGCGCGTTCGGGGCCTCGTTCCGCGAGGCGCTGGACAAGGGCGGCCTGCATGACGCGGGCGACCACGACGCCGTCACGCGAGAGGACTGGTGGTACCCGATGTGGACCAAGGACGCCTGCCCGGGCCTGCCCGACTGGAAGGCGCTCAACGACTGTGCCGAGCTCTTCGCCACGCCCGAAACCGGCGACAAGGGCCTGTTCCTCGACGGTCCGGTCGACTGGCTCAAGCACGGCAAGGAACGCGCCGAGGCGCTGGACCTGAACTATGTCGTGAAGAACGCGGGCTCCGCGGCCGCCCTCTGGGCGCACATTGCCTCGGCCGAGGAAGACAAGACCCCGATCCTGGTCTTCAACTGGACGCCCAACTTCGCCGAGGCCGTCTGGCCCGGTGAATTCGTCGAGTTCCCCGCGTGGGAAGACGGCTGCGACACCGACCCCGCCAAGGGCCCCAACCCCGACGCGCTCTACGATTGCGGCAACCCCGCCGACGGCTACCTGAAAAAGGCCGCCTGGGACGGGATGCAGGACAAGTGGCCCAACGCCTACGAGGTGCTGACCAAGATTTCCTTCACCAACGCCCAGATCGCCGAAATGGCCAAGCTGGTGGATATCGAGGATTACGAGCCCGAGGAAGCCGCAGAGATCTGGCTGGAAGACAACGAGGACGTCTGGAAAGGCTGGCTGCCCGGCGGCGGCACCTGACCTCTTCGCCTTTCCCTGTCCGGTGACGCGCCGGGCAGGGCCTTGCCGGCGGTCCGCACCGCCGGCGCCAATCCAAGGACCAGCCCCCTCATGACCTCGGACAGCCCCGTCATCTCCTGCCGCAACGCGTGGAAGCTTTTTGGCCCCAACCCGCGCCAATACCTCAACTCCCTGCCCGCCGGGCACAGCTACGAGGATATCCGCGCCGACGGTTATATTGCCGGGGTCAAGGATGTCTCGGTCGAGGTTTCCAAGGGCGAGATGCTGGTCATCATGGGGCTTTCCGGGTCCGGCAAGTCCACGCTGGTGCGCTGTTTTTCGCGCCTTCACGACATCACAGGCGGCACGATCGAGGTCGAGGGCCAGGACATCATGGCCCTGCCGGAAAAGGACCTGATCGAGTTGCGCCGCTCCAAGATGGGCATGGTGTTTCAATCCTTCGGCCTGCTGCCGCACCGGACGGTTCTGGAAAACGTGGCCTTCCCGCTGGAAATGCGCGGGCAGGACCGGCACGCGCGGCGCGACCGGGCGCTGGAAGTGATCAAGCTGGTGGGGCTGGAAGGCCGCGAGGAGTATTTCCCGCGCGAGCTTTCCGGCGGCCAGCAACAGCGCGTCGGCATTGCGCGGTCGCTTGCCATCGAGCCCGACATCTGGTTCCTGGACGAGCCGTTCTCGGCGCTCGACCCGCTGATCCGGCGCGAAATGCAGGACGAATTCCTGCGCCTTCAGGCGATGCTGGGCAAGACCATCGTTTTCATCACCCACGATTTCGACGAGGCGCTGCGCCTTGCCGACCGCATCGCCATCATGAAGGACGGCGCGATCGAGCAATGCGACACGCCCGACCGCATCGTGATGGACCCGCAGACCGAATATGTCCGCAAATTCACCGAGGATATCGACAAGGCGCATGTGGTCCACGCCAGTGTTCTGGCAAAACCCGTCAACGGCCACGCCGTCGAGGGCGAGGCCATCGCGGGCGACCGGACCATTCACCAGATCGCGCGCCAGCTGGTCAGCGACCCGCGCGAGCATTTGCCCGTGGCGGGCAAGGACGGCAAGGTGATGGGCGTCATGGCCCGGCAAGAGGCGCTGGAGGTGCTTCTGGGGGACAGCGCCAATGGCTGATGTCGCCACCAACGCCACCCGCACCTCCCTGTCGATGCGCCAGCCCGGCGCCACCCGCGACCCCGTTTTGGTGGCGCTTCTGGTGGCCGCGATCCTGCTGTGCGCGGCGAAGCCCGTTCTGCCCGATTTCCTCGTCCGCCTGCCCGAGGCTTGGATTCCGCCCTTGGCCCAGTGGCTCGACGCGTTCTTCGACGTCATCACCGGCGACATGCAGGAGGGGCGCTTTGGCCTCATCTACATCACCCGCTGGTTCGCCGAAGGCCCGCTGGAGTTCCTGCTGGGCGTCACCGCCAACCTGCTGGAAGGCAAGTATCGCTGGCCCTACATGGCCGACCCCATCCCGTGGGCCGCCGTGGCGGGCCTCGCCGCCGTGATCGGCTATTACCTGGGCGGCTGGAAACTGTCGCTGCTGGCAGGCGGCACCTTCGTCTGGACCGCCTTCATGGGCCAGTGGGAGCTGACGATGCAGACCCTTTCGGTGCTGCTGGTGGCCGCCCCACTGGGCTTTTTCGTGGGCCTCGTCATCGGCATCGCGGCGTGGAAATACAAGTGGTTCGACAACGCGATCAAGCCGCTGCTGGCCGTCATGCAGACGCTGCCTTTCTACACCTACCTTCTTCCGGCGGTGATCTTCTTCAAGGTCGGCCCCACCGCGGGAGCCATCGCCACCACGATCTATGCCACCCCGCCGATGATCCTGATGACGACCGTGGGCCTGAAAAAGGTCTCGCCCGAGATCGTCGAGGCCGGAAAGATGTCGGGCGCCACCCGCTGGCAGATGTTGACCAAGGTGTTCATCCCCTCGGCCCGCACGGAGATCCTCGTCGGCGTGAACCAGGTCATCATGCTCTGCCTTGCGATGGTGGTTCTGACCGCGTTCATCGGCATGCCCGGCCTTGGCGGCAAGCTCTTGGCGATGATGAACTCCCTCAAGCTGGGCCGTTCCTTCGAGATCGGCATCACCATCGTCCTCGTGGCCATCACCCTCGACCGCCTGTCAAAGGCCTGGGTGCGCAAGCTGCCCGAGCATCACCCCAAGGACACGCCCTTCTACATCCGCTACAAGTACACCGTCCTGTCGGTCGTGGTCTTCGCCGGGCTCTACCTTCTGGCGCAACCCGTCGAGATCCTGAACGAGGTCGGCCGCCGCCAGTCGCTGTCCATGGGGCGCGAGATCGACGGCGTGTTCGAGGCGTTCCTCAACCTCGACGTGGTTCAGGCGATCACCGGAACCATCCGCTATGTCCTGAACGTCTGGGTCCTGATCCCTTTCCGCGACGCGCTTTTGTGGATCCCCACCTCGGCCTTCATCCTGCTGGTCGTGGCCTTCGCCTATGGCGTGGGCGGCAAGAAACCGGCGATCTATGCCGCGATCTTCTTCTCCATCGTCGCCCTCTCGGGCTGGTGGGACCGCTCGGTCATCACGCTCTACTCGGTGCTGTCGGCCATGGCGATCTCGATGATGATCGGCATTCCCATCGGCATCCTTGCCGCGCGGTCGGAAAAATGGTCCGAACGAATGCTGCTGGCCTGCGACACCGCGCAGACCTTCCCCAGCTTCATCTACCTTCTGCCCGCGATCATGCTTTTCGGCATCACCGACACCACCGTGGTGCTCTCGATCGTGATCTTCACCATGGTCCCGCTCACCCGCTACACCATCGAAGGGCTGCGCAGCGTGCCCGCCGAGATGACCGAGGCCGCCGACATGGCGGGCTGCTCGCGCTGGCAGAAACTGACCTCGGTGCAACTGCCCCTCGCGATGCCCACCATGGCCGTCGGCTTCAACCAGGGCATCATGTTCGCCTTCTTCATGGTCATCATCGCGGCCTTCATCGGCACGCAGGACCTTGGGCAAGAGCTTCAGCGCACGCTGGCGGGCACGGATCTGGGGAAAAACTTCGTCCTCGGGATCAATGTCTCGCTCATGGCGTTGACCTTCGACATGGCGATCCTCAGCTGGGCCAACCGCCGCAAACGGGCGCTGGGCCTCGATTGATGACACAATTCACGAGTGATAAAAGGCACATTCATGACCGTTAAGCCTGTCTTCGAGACCCCGTATGAACGCGCCGGCGTCATCACGCCCGGCCTGCCGATCCTGCCCCACGGGACGGAACGCCACCCCATCCCCGGCGGCGGCTCCCGCGCCGTCCCGATCTATCGCGGCGACGAGATTTCGGTGCTGGATTTCCAGGGGCTGCAACCCGGCGAGATGGTGTTCTTCACCCCTGACGGCAAGTCCGACCCCGGCCGCCTCGGCGCCTCCAGCCACGGCCGCCCGGATGGCGTCCTGTCGGTGCTCGACAACGGCTCGGTCTCGGGCCGCCGCGTCGCCTCGGCGCTCGACCGTGCGGGCTTCAAGCTGGGCGATGCGCAATGCATCAAGGTGTTCTCCCAAGGCTCCCGCGCCGGTGAGATGGCGACCTTTCAGGCTGACAGCGACGGCCTGCTTATCGTCGCCGCCCCCGGCG
The DNA here is from genome assembly GCF_009363655.1 of Roseovarius sp. THAF27. Taxonomy (NCBI): domain Bacteria; kingdom Pseudomonadati; phylum Pseudomonadota; class Alphaproteobacteria; order Rhodobacterales; family Roseobacteraceae; genus Roseovarius; species Roseovarius sp. THAF27. Next base: position 3,732,660 of record NZ_CP045393.1, on the reverse strand, counting down.
GCCCGATGGACCCGGGCACGCAGGCGCCGCCCACCGACCTCATCCTCTATATCCGCCGCGCCGACCCCGGTGTCGCCAAGGGCAGGCACATGCCGCCCGATCCGCTGGCCGACCCGATCCACGATATCAACATCCAGCCGGGCGAGGCGAAATCCTATCACGTCCAGAAAGGCCAGTTCATCCAGGTGCTGGACGTGCAGGGCCGCGAATGCTCGGACTTTCAGGCGTTCTCCCTGCGCTCGCTCGACAAGGGCCTCGACCGCGAGATCGACCCGACCACGACGCGCACCCTGATGGGGTCGCTCTACCCCCTGCCGGGCATCTTCGCCAAGTACTGGAACGTCGATCAGGAACCGCTGGTCGAGATCGTGCAGGACACCTGCGGGCGGCATGACACGTTCGGCCTGGCCTGCACCGCGCGCTATTACGAGGAGCTGGGCTATCCCGGCCACGTCAACTGTTCCGACAACATGAACCGCGACCTCGAACAATACGGCGTGCGCCCGCGCGCCGGCTGGCCCGCGATCAACTTCTTCTTCAACACCATGCTGGACGAGACCAATGCCATCGGCATGGACGATCCATGGTCGCGCCCCGGCGATTACGTGCTCTTGCGCGCGCTCACCGATCTGGTCTGCGTGTCCACCGCCTGTCCCTGCGACGTGGACGAGGCCAATGGCTGGAACCCCACCGACATCCAGGTCCGCACCTATGGCGAGACCAACAGCTTCAGCCGCTCTGTCGGCTACAGAAAATCAGCGGAGGCCCCTTTGGAACACACCAAGGAAACCGGATTTCACGAGTGTTTTTCACGGCATACCCGGGATTTTGTCGAGTATAACGGGTATTGGTTGCCGAACAGCTTCCCGTCGGTGGGCTCGATCGGCGAATACTGGGCCTGCCGAGAAAAGGCGGCGATCATGGACCTGTCGCCCCTGCGCAAATACGAGGTCACAGGCCCCGACGCCGAAGAACTAATGCAGTATTGCGTCACCCGCAACGTCAAGAAACTGGCCGTGGGCCAGCTGGTCTATACCGCCATCTGCTATGAGCATGGCGGCATGATCGACGACGGCACGCTGTTCCGGATGGGCGACAACGCCTTCCGCTGGATCGGCGGCAACGACACCTCGGGCCTGTGGATTCGTGAACAGGCCGAAAAACTGGGTCTGAACGCCTGGGTGCGCAACTCCACCGACCAGTTGCACAACGTGGCGGTGCAGGGGCCTCTGTCGCGGGACATCCTGAAACAGATCATCTGGACCGCCCCGGCCAATCCCACGCTGGAAGAGCTGGGCATGTTCCGCTTCACCCCCGCGCGCCTCAATGATTTCGACGGCACCGCGATTGTCGTGGGCCGCGCGGGCTATTCCGGCGAGCTGGGATACGAGATCTTCTGCCACCCGAAAGACGCGGAGGAGGTCTTCGACACGATCTGGAAAGTGGGCGAGCCGATGGGGCTGAAGCCGCTTGGATTGGCGGCGCTCGACATGATCCGCATCGAGGCCGGCCTGATCTTTGCCGGCTCCGAATTCGACGACCAGACCGACCCGTTCGAGGCTGGCATCGGCTTCACCGTGCCGCTGAAATCCAAGAACGACGATTTCATCGGGCGCGCCGCGCTGGAAGAGCGCAAGGCGCATCCGCAGCGCAAGATGGTCGGGCTGGAACTCGAAGGCGGCCGCGTGGCCAGCCCCGGCGATTGCGTCCGCATCGGCAAGGCGCAGGTGGGCGAGGTGACCTCCGCCGTGAAATCCCCCATCCTCGGCAAGAACATCGCGCTGGCCCGCGTGGACGTGACCCACTCCGAGCCGGGGACGGATATCGAGGTGGGGCAATTGGACGGTCTGCAGAAACGCCTCAAGGCCAGGGTCGTGCCCTACCCGCATTTCGACCCGACCAAGGAACGGGTGAAGGGCAACTACGGCTGAGCCCTACTCGTCCGTCTCGCCCGCGGTCATCCTCGGGCCTGACCCGAGGATCTCTCCGCCCCGGAGATCCCGGATCAAGTCCGGGATGACGGTCACACCTTCTCCCCGCCGCGTAGGGCGGGGTTCCACCCCGCCTCGGTGCCGGGATAAATCCCGGCCTACACCCACGCCGGTCCGAGCCTGACCCGGGGCCTCTTCTTTCGCACGTCCCGCGTAGGGCGGGGTTTCACCCCGCCTCGGTGCCGGGATAAATCCCGGCCTACACCCACGCCGGTCCGAGCCTGACCCGGGGCCTCTTCTTTCGCACGTCCCGCGTAGGGCGGGGTTTCACCTCGCCTCGGTGTCGGGAAAATCCCGGCATACACCCACGCCGGTCCCAGCCTGACCCGGGGCCTCTTCTTTCGCACGTCCCGCGTAGGGCGGGGTTTCACCCCGCCTCGGTGTCGGGATAAATCCCGGCCTACATCTACGCCGTCCCGGGCCTGTGTAGGCACCTCTTCCATGTCCGGCATCCCTCGTAGGGTGGGTGAAAACCCACGCGCCCCCCCGCACGCCCTGTTAATTCCGGCCCCCGGGACACCGCACCGTCGCCATACCACCCAAATACCGACGCGTTACCGACGTCCTTTTCGCAAGCCGGACACTCTTAACCTTTTGATTCGCCTACGCAAACCGCCCCTGACAGAACCACCCCGACGACATCGTGCCGCCATGCGCATAAAAGAGCCACAACCGCTCCCCCCGGCCGGTGATCACCTGCCAGTAATCCCGGACCCCCGACCGCCAGTTCGGATCGTCCAGCCACCACTCCGGCGCGATCCGCTCCGGCCCCTTCGCCTCGGCCAAGTCATGTGCCCGCCCCCGCCACCGGAACGTCCCCGAAAGGTGCGGCACGTCCGGGGCATTGACCGGCTCGGGGCCCCAGATCAGCAAGGGGCGCGGCGTGGCCGGGCGGGGCCACTCCGCTGCCGGCTCCGACCATGCGGCGGCCAGGATTTGTGACGTCTTTTCAGGGATGTGGCTGCTGGCGGGGTGCAGGCGCGTGATCGCCTCCAGCCCGATGCGCCCGCCGATGCGACCGATCAGATCCTCCGCGGCCGTATCCCGCGCCAGCCGGTCGCGCGCGGCCTGGGTCGCGTCCAGATGACCGGCGGCGGTGCGGTGCTGAACCGGCTCGCTCACGGCAGCCACCAGCCGCAAGGCGTCGATGCCAAAGCCCGCGTCGATCTCGTCCAGCCGCATGGCCAGCAGGGGGCGGATGCGGTCGGGCTCGTCCGTCGCCCGCGCCAACCCCGCCTCGATCCAGCCCATGGTGCTGTCGGCGCGCCACGCCTCCAGCCGGACCTTGCGCACGCCCTGTCCCTGGTCCGCCAGAAGCTGGCACAGGCGCGGCACCAGCCGGTCCAGACCGGCCTGTAAATCGTCAATCAAACCAATGGGTTCCGGCAGGGTCAGCCGTGTCGCCAGCCGGGGTTTCACCCGCGCCGGGGAAACGGGTTCCGGCGCCGCTCCCACCGCCTGATCCATCCGCAAGAGCAGTCCCCTGCCAAAGCGCCGGGCCAGCGGTCCGCGCGGCTGGTTCAAGAGGTCGCCCACCTTGCGCAGGCCCAGCCGGTTGAGGGCCGCGACCTGATCTTCCTCCAGCCGCAGGGCGGCAATGGGCAAGGGGGACAGAAACGTGCGCGCCTGCCCGGGCGGCGCGATGGAAAACGGCCTTGAATTTGAACGGCTTACGCCCGCCACCGGCGCCGCGCCGCCGCGTTCCCAGTGCCGCCGCTTGGCTGCACGAGAGCGGGTCGCACGGGCCTCCTGGTCGATAGCGTCGCCGCTGCGATCCGCCCCCGGCACGGCCCCGGCATAGCGCGCCAAAGCCCAGGCCGCGCCCACGGACCCGGCCAGGCCGCACCGCGTGGTCAGGCCTGAAAGTGACGCATCTTCAATGACTTGACGGGCCATCGCCTCTTCCCCACCGAAAAGATGCGCACAGCCGGTGATGTCCAGCAACAGCGCATCGGGCGGCTGTGTCGCCACCCACGGGCTCAGCCGTTCGGCCCACCGCTCGAGACTGGCCAGAAACGCCGCCTCCTGGTGCGGGTTTTGCAGTTTCGTGACCAGCGTGGCGCACATCGCATGGGCATCGCGCAAGGGCTGACCCACCCTCAGCCCCGCCGCCTCGGCCGCGCCCGACAGCGAGCACAGCACCTGCATTTGCCCGGTGTCGCGCACCACGGCAAAAGGCACGTCCGCATCCAGCCCGGTCCGCCGCAGCAGCCGTTCGGCCCCCAGCCGGGGAAACCAGACAGAAAGGATACGCCGTTCGGGCATGGCAGCGGGATCGGATCAGCAGCGATAATTGTTCTTTATTTGTTCCAAATTAGGGCGCTGCCGCACCGGAGTCGAGTCCGCAATGTCGTCCCGAGGCCCAAGACAGTTGACGCGGCCAGTGTCACAAGGCTTAAACGGTGCACCATGGCCCAATCGCTCGACACAGTATTCGCCGCACTGGCCGACCCGACCCGCCGCAGGATCCTGTCTATGCTGCTGGAGGATGACATGGCCGTGACGGATGTGGCAGAGCCGTTCGAGATGTCGCTGGCGGCGGTGTCGAAACACCTTGGCATCCTGACCCGCGCGGGTCTGATCAGCCAGGAACGGCGGGGCCGCGTGGTGTGGTGCAAGCTGGAGCCGGACGCGCTGCGCGACGCCAGCATCTGGATGCAGAGCTTCGGCCAGTTCGAGGCGGTGCACCTGGACGCGTTCGAGCAGTTCCTGGCGAAAGAGTTCCGCGATGATGGATGACGCGGCGCCGGGCGCGGCGCTGGATCCGCGCGTCTTGCCGCAGCCGCGTATCGAGACGGTGGAGCAGGCGCAGGTGGTCCCCATGTCGCAAGGCCGGGACCTGGCCTGTGGCGTGTTCCGTGCGGATGGCAGCTTTGTCGAGCAGTCGCGCACGCTCTATTCTGCCAATCGCTTTACCGCGCAGCCGGATGTGCCGGGGGCAGCGGAGGTCTTGCCGGGGCGGCATCTCTTCATCGGCATCGGGCGGCATCATTTCGGGCATTTCCTGCTGGAATGCATCTCGCGGATGTGGCCCTTGGGGCAGCGCAGCTATGACGGTCTGGTTCTGATCCCGATGCATGGCATTGATTTCGGGGCGGTTTTCGAGCGGCGGCTGAAGGCGTTCGTGGACCTCCTGAGCGACGGGTTGCCGGTGCATTTTGTGAAAACCCCGGTGCGGGTCGAGGTGCTGGACGTGCCGACACAGGGCATGGGGCACCGCGACTGGATCACCGGCACGCCGGAGTTTCGCCGCTTCATTCGCGGGCGGCTTCAGGCGGCGGTGACGCCCGAGGGCGACGAGAGGATCTATCTGTCGCGGTCGCTGCTGAAACGCCCCGGCCAGATGGTGGACCAGGAAGAGCGGATCGAGCGGCTGATGCACAAGGCGGGCTATACGATCCTGCACCCGCAGCGCCACAGCCTGCCGGAACAATGCGCCCACTACGCCGCCGCGCGGCAGATCGTGGGGCCTGATGGCTCGGCCTTTCATCTGGCGCCATTCATGCTGCAGCCCGGCACGCGGGTGGGCCTGATCCAGCGGCGCTGGCGGCAGGGGGCGTTCGACGCGCTGGCCAATCAGATCGAGGCGTTCTGCGATGTGGAACTGGTGAAAATGAACCCGCTGATCCGCCCGGACGACGGACAAGTGTCAGAAGAGGTGCCGCCACCCATGGATTATCGCCGCCTTGTGCGGAAGCTGGAGGCGGGTGGGTTTCTCTGACCAACAAGAGGACCCTTGCCATGAAGTCATCTGCCCTGACCCTGATGCTGGCCCTTTGGGCCGCCCCCGCCCTTGCCCAGAACGCCTGTGTCACGCCGCCGCCGGTGGGCGACCCTTGCATGGTGGGGCACTGGGTCGGAGAAAATACGGCCCCCGCGCGTATCCGCGCCGCCTTGCAGAGCATGGTGCCGGAGGACGTCATTCGCGACATCGCGGCAGGAGCCTCGCCGACCTTGGGAATTTCCATCTACGATGACGGGTTCTATCACACGCTCCCGTTTCACCAGGCCACGGAATTCACCGATACGTTCGTCGAGACCGGCGATGTCGTGGACGTCCGGCTGGACCTTGCCGCGCCGACGCAGGTAGGATTCATCAACGGCGAGGCTGGGCGGGTCACGTTCTGCGACGCAGGGTCCGCCCCGGCCATGTTTACGATGACGGCCAATGGTGATGGCATGACCGCACCTGTTGCGGGAGCGGAGCGGTACGAGCCGACGATCACCTATACCTGCCGTGGCGACACGATGGGCATGGATGTGCAACTGCCGGCGCCGATCGGCACGGTGCAGTATTTCCTGCGCAGGGTTCCAGAGGATGCGTTCGGCGACGAGTTCCGGAGAATTCGCGATGCGGCGCGGGATCTGGCCGAGTGACTATTCGTCCTTCAAGAGCAGCATCAGCGCCACGGTGGTCAGCCCCACGCCCACGAGGGTCATGCGTGGCGGCAGGCCGTGGCCAAGTGCTGCCTGCCAGCAGATCACCCAGGTGGGCGTCAGGTAGGTATAGGCCATGACCTTGGCGCTGGGCAGGCGCAGCGAGGCATATTGCAGCAGAACGAAAGTGATCGCCGTGGCCGCGACGGCGGTATAGACGATGGTGATCCAGACGATGGCGGGCAGGCCAAGCCAGTCGGTGCCGCGCATGTCGGACCAGCCCGCCAGCGCGATCAGCCCGGCGGCAGCGACCATGGCGCCGAAGGAAAAGACAATGGGCCGCTCGCCCCGGTTCAGCTTGCGCACCAGCGGTGTATAGAAGGCGTGGGCGATGCAGCCGAAAAAGAAGATGACCTCGCCCCGGCCCATCTCGAACCGCATAAGCGCCTGAAGATCGGCGTCGAAGATCACCCAGAGCGCCCCCGCCGCGCCGATGGCCAGCGCCACGCCCATGCGCGGGGTCATCACCTGCCGCAATAGGATATAGCCGAAGAGCCCCGACATGATGGGTGTCAGGGTAAAGACCGCCGCCGCGCTGACCGGGGCGGCGGTTTTCAGCGCCTCGAACATCATCACGAAGTATAGCCCCATCGACCCGCCCAGGAGCAGGTAGCGCCACGGGGCCTGCCACGTGGCACGCGGGATGCCGACGGTGGCCCAGGCGGCGCTGCCCAGCAGGACCGAGGCCAGGATGAACCGCACCGCGTTGAGGGCTGTGGGCGCGATATGCGGGGCGGCCATGGACCCAAGCGCGAAGGACCCGGCGATCAGCCCGGAAAAGGCCAGCATCGCGGCATGGCCGCGCAGCCGGTCGGTCATTCGACCTCCCACGCCTTGGCGCGGTCCTTGAGGAAGCGCAGGAAGGCCTGCACCTTAGTGGTGCGGTGCAGGTCCATATGGGTCACCAGCCAGATCGGCGCGGACCATTCGTCCCGCGCGGGCATGACCTCGGTCAGGTTGCCGAGCTGGTTGGCAAGGACCTTGCTGAGAAACCCGATACCCGCGCCGTGGGTGATCGCGCGGCGCTGGGCGTGCACGTCCTGACTGCGGAAGATGATGCGCTCTTCGGGCGCTGTCTGCCGCAGCCACTGGTTGAAGGGCGCGCGGTTCTTCGGGTCGTCGGCGCTGACGAACCAGTGCTGGTCGAACTCGTCCTCCGACGCGGGCAGGCCGTGCCGGTCGACATAGGATTGCGCGGCATAAAGCGTGTGCGCCTGCTTGTAGAAGGGCTGTACCACGTTGTCGGGCTGATCCGGGGCGCGGCCCGCGCGGATGGCGACATGCGCCTCGCCGTATTCCAGGCGAAACAGACGGTCGCCGGTCAGGTAGCGCAGGATGATGTCGGGATACTCCTGCCGGAATTCGGTGAGGACCGGCACCAGAAGGTGGCTGAACCCGCCCAGCGAGGTGATGACCAACTCGCCCGACACATCGTTGCCGCGGCCCTTGATGCGGCCCGCGAGCTGGCTGAACTGGTCGTCGGTGGCCTGGGCGACGCGCAGCAGGTCCTCGCCCGCCTCGGTGGTGGAATAGCCGCGGGCGTGGCGTTGGAAAAGCTTGACGCCCAAGCGTTCCTCAAGCGCGTCGATATGGCGGATGACGGTGGCGTGGTGGACGCCAAGCGCGTCCGCCGCGCCGCTGACCGTTCCCACGCGTGCCACGTGAAAGGCGGTGCGGACTTCATCCCAGCTGTCCATGGCAGGCCTCAGTCGTTTGTGCGAAATCAAACATTACTGGCGAGGCAGTATCAACTTTGTTGAAATAAGCGCAAGCCAAGAATGGCAGCCGGGCCGGGGCGTCTGTTAGGACTCAGGTGCAATGGCGCGGGCTTAGCCGCACCAGAAGCGCACGATGGTATTGTCGCTGTCCAGATCGACGTTCAGCCGTTTGGGATTGTACTCCATCGTCACGATCCCGCCGGGCGGAATGATGCGCACGGGCTGGTCCAGCGTGGATTGATCGAAGGCGTCCAGCGGCTGGCCCACAAGGGCGGCGTGGTCAGCGGCCATGCAGATATCGGGGCCTTCTTCTTCGGCGCGCGAAGGCACGCCATCGTCGGTGACGGCCGGCCCGCAGGCCGCAACAGTCGTCAGTGTCGCTATTGCCAAAAACCGCATCTTTCATGTCTCCTTCGCGTCGTCTGGGGCAGCATTGGCCAAAGCCCAAGGCCTGTGCAACCCCCAAGACCAAGCGTGCAAACAATTGGCGTCTTTTTCGGCGATGACGGTCTTGCACAGAAATCTGTGCAGCGCTGCACCTTGCATTGCCGCTGCGGTCGGTTAGCTCTTTGCAGGAACACAAGACAAAGCGAGAGCCCGTGATGACCGACGACACCTACACCCCGCCCGAAGTCTGGACCTGGGACGCCGAGAGCGGCGGCACCTTCGCCTCGACCAACCGGCCCATCGCCGGGGCGACGCATGACAAGGACCTGCCTGTGGGCGAGCATCCCTTCCAACTTTATTCCATGGGCACGCCCAACGGGGTGAAGGTGACCGTTATGTTCGAGGAGCTTCTGGCCGAGGGGCATGACGCGGAATACGACGCCTGGCTCATCCGGATCGGCGATGGCGACCAGTTCGGCTCGGGCTTCGTCGAGGTGAACCCCAACTCCAAGATCCCCGCGATGGTGGACCGCTCGGGGTCTGAGCCGATAAACGTCTTCGAATCCGGCTCGATCCTCATTCACCTGGCCGAGAAGTTCGGGGCGTTTCTGCCCGCTTCCGGCCCAGAGCGCACCGAGGTGATGAACTGGCTGATGTGGCAGATGGGCAGCGCGCCGTATCTGGGCGGCGGCTTCGGGCATTTCTACGCCTATGCGCCCGAGAAATACGAGTACCCGATCAACCGCTTCGCGATGGAGACCAAGCGGCAGCTGGACGTGCTGGATAAACGGCTGGCGGACCGGCCCTATATCGCGGGGCAGGAGTACAGCATCGCCGACATGGCAATCTGGCCGTGGTACGGCAATCTGGCGTTGGGCCGGCAATACGATGCCGGCAAGTTCCTGAGCGTGCACGAATACAAAAACGTCGTGGCATGGGCCGAAAAGATCCTGGACCGGCCCACCGTGCAGCGCGGTCGCATGGTGAACCGCACCATGGGCGAGCCGCACGAGCAGTTGTGGGAACGTCACGACGCCTCGGACTTTGAGACCAAGACCCAGGACAAGATCGGCGACAAGGGCTGAGCGCCCACAATCGGCTTTCGCCGGAGGGGCGGATCGGGCAGGGTGCCCCTGAAAAGGAGTTGCCATGCCCGACCGTTCCAACCTGCTTGCCGTCCTGATCGACGCCGACAACGTGCCGTCGAAATATGCCGATGCCATCCTGAAGGAAGTCACCAGCTATGGCGAGCCGGGGCTGCGGCGGGTCTATGGCGACTGGTCCAGCCAGCAGTTGAGCGGCTGGACCAAGACGGCGCAGAACCTCGGACTGGTCCAGCACCAGCAGACCGCCAACACCAAGGGCAAGAACGCGTCGGATATCGGGCTGGTGATCGACGCGATGGATATCCTGCACGCCGGGCATTTCGACGGGTTCGTTCTGGTGTCCTCGGACAGCGACTTCACCCGGCTGGCCAGCCGCATCCGCGAACAGGGCCTGACGGTGATCGGCATCGGCGAGGCCAAGGCGCCCGATGCGCTGAAGAACGCCTGCAACCGCTTCGTGGCGATCGAGAACATCTACCAGGAGGCCGGGTCGTCCGGGCTCACGAAGGCCAAGGCGGGACTCGATTCGAAATCCGCGTCCAATGCCCGCAACCTGATCTTCGACGCGATGGAAAAGATCGACCAGGAAGGCGAGTGGTATCCTCTGGGCCGGATCGGTCAGCAGATCCAGGCAGACAAGCCGGATTTCGACACGCGGACCTATGGCGAGAAGAAGCTGAGCGATCTCGTGGGCAAGCTGAAGGTGTTCGAGACGAAGTCAGGGCCGGGCAACCAGATGCTGGTGCGCCGGGTCGACTAAGGCGTTTCCGGGTCAGTCCGAAACAGGTATCGCTTCTTGCGTCTGAAAAGTCAGCGAATAGCGATTCAGGGTTTCCCGGAAGCGCTCTAGAACGCGCCCATCTCCAGACCGGCGCCAAGGGCTTGCCCCAGCTCGCGGCAGGGGGCAAGGTCCTCTTCCGACAGGTGTTTTTCGGCCAGGATCTGTTCCTGCGTCTGGGCGTGGGTGCAGATGATGAAGGGCTCCTGCACCGCTTTCAGCCGCCAGCCCTGGGCAATGCGGGCGATCTGTTTCTGGGCATTGGTGCCGTCGGACCCGGCACAGACCATCTGGGCATAGGGGCGCCCCTCGATCCGGCCAAGCACGGGGTAATAGCAGCGGTCGAAGAAGTCCTTCATCACGCCGGCGATGGCGGCCAGGTTTTCCGGCGCGCAGAAGATATAGCCATCGGCGCGCAGCAGATCGTCCGGCCCGCTCTCTTCGGCGGTCTGCAGTGTCGTGGTCGTCTCGTCCCGCGCGGCTTCGGCGGCGGCCTGCGCCATCTGGCGGCTGCCGCCGGTCTTGGAGTGGTAGACGATCAGAAGTTCGGCCATTGGCCCGAGGCCTAGTTCATCAGCCCGGCATGGCGCAAGCCGTCATCGACCATCGCCTTGGTCTCGTCGCTGAGGTCGGTCAGGGGCGAGCGCACCTCGTCGCTGCACAGACCCAGCCGCGACAGGGCGTATTTCGCGCCCACGAGGCCAGGCTCGGTGAAGATCGCCTTGTGCAGCGGCATCAGCCGGTCCTGGATTTCCAGCGCTTTGGCATAGTCGCCGGCGAGCGTGGCGTTCTGGACCTCGGCCACCATGCGGGGGGCGACGTTGCCAGTGACGGTAATCACGCCGACGCCGCCTTGGGCGTTGAAGCCGTGCGCGGTCGCGTCCTCGCCCGAGATCTGGCAGAAATCCTTGCCGCAGGTCATGCGCTGGTGGCTGACGCGGGCCAGGTCGCCGGTGGCGTCCTTGACACCCACGATGCGCGGCAGCTTGGCCAACTCGCCCATCGTGTCGGGCAGCATGTCCACCATGGACCGCCCGGGAATGTTGTAGATGATGATCGGCAGGTTGCAGCAATCGTGCAGCGCGGTGAAATGCGCGATCAGGCCACGCTGGGTGGGTTTGTTGTAATATGGCGTCACCACCAGGGCCGCATCGGCGCCCACCTCTTCGGCGTGCTGGATGAAGCGGATCGATTCGAGCGTGTTGTTGCTGCCCGCGCCCGCGATCACCGGAATGCGGCCGTTGACGGCGCGCACCACTTCGGACACGACGGTTTCATGCTCGGTATGGCTGAGCGTGGGGCTTTCGCCGGTGGTGCCGACGGGCACGAGACCGTGGCTGCCTTCGGCGATATGCCATTCCACAAGCTTCTTGAGCGTATCGAGATCCAGCTCGCCGTTCTTGAACGGCGTGACCAGGGCAGGAAATGATCCTTTGAACATGATACGCTCCTCTTTATGTCTTAGCCCCAAGGGCTGGTGGATGACCGCGGTGGAACACGCAATCGTGCCGCGGCGTTGCCCAGCTTGTGAATGGACGATCCGTCCCCTTGAAACTAGGCTGGCTGTGTCTATCGTCGCTGGCCCGGGAAAATGCAAGTGATGTTCAGCGTGCAAAGACTTGTCGTGGCCTTGATGGCCCTCCTGTGGCCATGGCTTGCCATGGCCCAGACTGAAGCCGTGAGCGAGGCGACTGCGTCGTTGGACGCCGGGGGCGGCCAGGGCGCGGAAGAGACCGTCATGGTGGCACCGGCGCCGCGTGTCCCGCCGCGTCCCTTGTCGAGCGCCTTCGATGCGATGCTGGCGGGGCGTTGGACAACCGCGATGCATCTGGCCGAGCGGGCGGGACCCGGGGCGGTGACGTTGATCGAATGGCACCGGCTGCGGGCGGGCGAAGGCACGCCCGACGACATCCTGACCTTTCTTGCCGACCACCCGGACTGGCCGGGGCTGGATTACCTCCACAAGCAGGCCGAGGGCGCGATGATCGGCGCCAGCCCCGACGAGATCATTGCCTTTTACGAGGACCGGGTGCCGCAATCGGGCCTGGGCACGCTGTCCTATGCGCGTGCGCTGCAGGAGGGCGACCGACCGGGCGATGCAGAGGTCGCGATGGTGCTGGGATGGCGGACGCTGGATTTGTCCACGGCCGAGCATCACGCCTTCATCCGGGCGCGACCGGAACTGCTGGAGCCCCATCACGCGGCGCGGCTGGACATGGCCCTGTGGCGGGGCCTGCGGGACGTGGAGCAGATGCTGCCGCTGGTCGATGAGGTCACGCGCGATATCGCCCAGACCCGGTTGATGATCGAGGCCGATGCCGACGGCGCCGACAAGCGACTTGACCTGTTGCCCGAGGCGGCCCGCTCGGACCCGCACATCGCCTACGCCCTGTTCAACCGCCACATTCGCAAGAACCGGGCCGATGACGCGATCAAGCTGATCCTTCGTCAAAGCCGTCTGGAAGGAAACGGGTTGGGCGATGCCGAGCGTTGGGCGGGCTGGCGGAGGGAACTGGCCCGGGACAGGATGCGCGACGGTGCCGCGCGCACGGCCTATGACCTGGCGTCGGTGCACGGTCTGGTCGAAGGATCGCATTTCGCGGACCTCGAGTGGCTGGCGGGCTTCATCGCGCTGACGGACCTCAACGATCCCGAGCTGGCGGTATTCCACTTCGAGCGGTTCATGGATGCGGTCGAGACGCCGATCTCGTTGGGCCGGGCCGGGTACTGGCTGGGCCGCGCCCAGGAGGCCGCCGGCAACGAGGCCGCGGCCGAGATCGCCTACGAGTTCGGGGCACTGCACCAGACCAGCTTTTACGGGCTGCTGGCCGCCGAGCGGGGCGGCTTTCCGTTCGACCGGGCGCTTATGGGGCGTCAGAGCTTTCCCGACTGGCGTGAAGCGGAGTTCGCGCGGGGTGAAGTGTTCCAGGCCGGGGTTCTGGCGCTGGCCAACGGGCGGGTCTCGCTGGCCGAGCAGTTCTTCAAGCATCTGGCGGGCACACTTGACCTGGAGCCTCTGCGACAGCTGGGACAGGCGATGCACGATTTGGGCTCGCCGCACCTGCAGGTGATGGTGGGTAAGGCGGCGGCGCAACGGGGAATCACGCTGCCCGCCCCCTATTATCCGCTGCACCCGATGCACGAACTCGACCTGCCGGTCCCGATGGAACTGGCGCTTGCGATCGCCCGGCGCGAAAGCGAGTTCGACCAGAACGTCGCCAGCGGCGCGGGTGCGATGGGGTTGATGCAGCTGATGCCGGGTACCGCCGCCGAGGTGGCGCGGCGGCTGGGCGAGACCGATCATACACGGTCGCGTGTCTTCGACGACTGGGCCTATAACGCGCGCCTTGGGTCTGCCTACCTGGCGCAGATGGCGGCACAGTTCGATGGCAATGTCATCATGATGTCGGCGGCCTACAACGCAGGGCCTGCACGACCACCGAGCTGGATGACGCGGTTCGGCGACCCGCGCCAGGAGGGCGGGGACATCATCGACTGGATCGAGCATATTCCCTTCAACGAGACGCGGAATTACGTGATGCGCGTGGCCGAGAGCCTGCCGGTCTACCGGGCGCGGCTGGGCAAGGAGCCGCACCCGGTGCGTTTTTCGCAGGAACTTGTCGGCAGCACGTTGAAGCCGACCGTGGACTGACCAAGGAATGCGGTGCGGGCGGAATGCCGCCCGCACGGCGTGCCGCGACGGTCAGTGGTTGGAATGGTCCATGCTTTCGCCGTCTTCGGGGCGGGTTTCAACGTTGAACGTGACCTCGATCTCGCCCGCGTTCTCGAACACCAGCGTAGCGGGAATTTTCTGGCCTTCCTCAAGCTGCGACGAGAGGCCCATGAACATCACGTGATAGCCGCCCGGTGCCAGCTTGACCGATTCACCGGCCGGGATGGGCAACTTTTCGACATGCATCATCTTGGCGACGCCGTCGGTTTCCTCGGTCGTGTGGATCTCGACCTTGGGGAAATCGGCGCGCACCTCGAGCAGCACGTCGTCGATGTCGCCGGTATTGGTGATCATCAGAAACCCCGCGCCGGCCTTGGCCATCTTGGGTGTCTCGAATGCCATGGGGTGCATGATTTCCAGATCGCCCACGGTGTAGTCATGCGCGGTGGCGATGCCGGCCGACAGGATGAGGGCGGATGCGAGGGTAAGAAGGGCTTTCATGTCAGTCTCCTGTACGATGGCGACGCGGGCGACAGGCCCCGTGCCGGATTTGGAATGGGACCGCGCCAGGCAGAGGCCCGCCTGCGTCGATGTTCTTGGGAAGTGGAATGCGGGCGGTTGGCCCGCGCGGGATCAGGCCCGAAGGGGCGGGGCGCGGGCGGCGTTCTGAACCGGAGCGCCGGGTACGGGCTGAGACGCGCCGGTCTGCGCAAGGGCGAGCGCGGATGGCACCTGAAGCGGTGTCGGCAGGGGCTGGTCCACGGTCAGGTCGAAGGCCGTCACGCCGAAGAACGGGCAGGGATCGGCCAGCAATCCGGTTTCGCCGTCGTTCTCCACCGGCAGGCCGGTTTCCATCGAGACATAGACGATCTGCCCGCCAGAGCAGAGCGCCATCACCCCCGGTTCCGGCGCGGCGAGGATCGTGGGCTGGGCCACGACGCGGAATGCGATGAACAGCGCCAAGACCAGCGTGAACGCCGCCTTGCAGATCGCTGTCATGTGTCGCGCCGAGCGCATGGATGAGACCCCTCGTCTTTCAGACGTTTGATACATCGTCGGCCTGCTACGGGAAAGCCCGGTAAAATGCCGCACTGGAGCGTTTCCGGGGCAGTCTGGAACATGCATCGCTTTTTGCGTCTCAAGAAGAAGTGAAAAGCGATTCGATATGTCCCGGAAATGCTTTAGCCGCGCAGCCGCTGGCGCCAGAGGGTGAACAGCCCGGCGGCCACGATCAGCCCGGCGCCAAGAGCCACGTTGCTGCGGATCGTCTCGGAAAAGAAAAGGATACCGATGGTGCTGGCAAAGACCAGTTGCAGGTAGGCGAAGGGCTGCACGGCGCTCGCCTCGGCGACCTCGTAGCATTTGATCAGCGTGTAGTGCCCCGCCGCGCCGGTGACGCAAAGCGCGGCCATCCAGAGCCAATTATAGGCCGACATCGGCTCCCAGAACCACAGGCCGACGGCGGTCATGGCGACCGAGCCCACGGTGCCGGTCCAGAAAAAGCTGGTGGCGGCGCTGTCGCGGCGGCCGACGTAACGGGTCAGCAGGCCGTAGAGTGCGAACATCAGAGCGGCGATCAGCGGCACGACGGCCTCGGGCTGGAACACGCCGAAACCCGGTTGCAGGATGATGATGACGCCGACGAAGCCCACCCCGATCGCCGCCCAGCGGCGCCAGCCGACGCTTTCGCCCAGCACCGGGCCGGAGAGGGCGGCGATCAGCAGCGGGTAGCAGGCGAAGACGGCGTGGCTTTCGACCAGCCCCAATAGGGTAAAGCCGAAGATCATCACGCAGATCTCGGCCACCAGCAGCACGGCGCGAAAGCCCTGCACCAAAGGCTGATCGGTGCGGGCGGCGGCGCGAAGGCCGCCGGCGGTGCGGCTGGCCACGGTCATCACGAAGGCCGCGAAGAACCAGTAGCGGATCATCACGATCATCAGCACGTTGTATTCCCGCGCGAGATATTGCGAGATGCCGTCCTGCACCGCGAAGATGAAGGTCGTCGTCACCATCATCAGGATGCCGAGGCGGGTGTTCTGCTCTGCCATGGTCAGGTCTTTCTTGCGCGGGTCATGTGCCGCTTTCGCCCGTATCCCGGAACGCGGGCGACTTCAAACCCGGCGGCCTGCAATCCGCGCCGGACGAAGCCCGCCGCGGTATAGGTTGCCGCGGTGCCGCCCGGTGCGGTGTGCCGGCCCACGTGGCGCATCAGGGCCTCTTCCCAAAGCTCGGGGTTCTTGGCGGGGGAGAATCCGTCGAGGAACCAGGCGTCGGCCATTCCGTCCCAGGCGGGCAGGGTGGCGCGGGCGTCGCCCTGGATGACGCTCAGAATGAAATCGGGGCCGGTCAGAGGGTCGATGAAGGGACCGCCGCGTTCCAGTTCGAGCGCTTCGACCGGCAGGTCGGGAAAGACCGAGAGGGCGCGCGCGATCTGGGCGGGGTCCATCGGAAACGCCTCGAAGCTGGTGAAATGCAAGGTGCCGGAAACCTCTGCTGCGCGCCAAGCCTGTAGTGCGGTCAGGAAGTTCAGCCCGGTGCCGAAGCCGAGTTCGGCCACATGAAACCCGTCGCGGAACCGGGCCGGCAGGTCGTTGCCACCAAGAAAAACGTGGCGCGTTTCGGCCAGGCCGTTTTCAAGGCTGAAATACGGGTCGTCGAACCGGGTGGCGACGGGCACGTCGCCCTCGCGCCATTCCAGTTCTGGCTGCTGGTCCTGCATCGCGCCTTCCGGTAGTCAGGGAAAATCCCGGCGACCATGCCGCCGGGCAGGGGAAATGACAATGGCAGACGTCACCATCTACGGCGCCGGGATCTTCGGCCTCTCCATCGCTTTCGCGTGCCAGTCGGCGGGGGCGAAGGTGCGGGTGATCGACCCCGGCGGCGTGGGCGCGGGGGCGTCGGGCGGCGTGGTGGGCGCATTGGCACCGCACGTGCCCGAGAACTGGAACGATAAGAAAGCGTTCCAGCTGGACAGCCTGCTGATGGCAGAGGCGTTCTGGGCCGAGGTGGCGGAGGTCTCTGGCCTGCCGCCGGGCTATGCCCGGACGGGTCGCGTGCAGCCGGTGGCGGACGAGGCGGGCTTTGCGCTGGCGCAGCAGCGGGAGGTCACGGCGCGCGAACTGTGGGGGGACGCCGCGACGTGGCAGGTGGTCGAGGCGGATACGCTGGCCCATGCGCCGGTCACGCCGACGGGCCTCTTGATCCTCGACACGCTGTCGGCGCGGTTGCATCCTCGCGAAGGGGCCAGGGCGCTGGCGGCGGCCATCGTGACCCGTGGTGGAGAGATCGTGGCCGAGGGCAAGCCGCAGGGCCGCGTGGTTCATGCGACGGGGGTCGCGGGGTTGACCGAGTTGTCGGAGAGGCTCGCGGCGCCGGTGGGCAACGGCGTCAAGGGACAGGGCGCGGTGCTGGATTTCGCGGCGCCGGACGCGCCACAGGTCTTTGCCGACGCGCTGCACGTGATCTTTCATCGCAACGGGACGACGGCTGTCGGATCGACCTCGGAACGGGAGTATGCCAGCGCGACCGAAACGGATGCGCAACTGGACGAGGTTCTGGACCGCGCGCGCATTGCGGTGCCGGCGCTGCGAGACGCGAAGGTGATCGAACGGTGGGCCGGGGTGCGGCCCCGGGCGCGGTCGCGGGCGCCGATGCTGGGCGTGCATCCGCTTTACCCCGGCCAGTTCATCGCCAATGGTGGCTTCAAGATCGGGTTCGGCATGGCGCCGAAAGTGGCGCAGGTGATGGCCGACCTTGTGCTGGACGGGCGGGACGAGATCCCGGCGGCGTTAAGGCCCGAGGCGTCTTTGCCGAAAACCGGCTGATCATCCTGCCTGCGCGGACATGCATTGCCGCCCGTCGGGGCCGCGCACCCAGCAGATGCCGTTCTCGGTCCAGCAGATCGTTGCGACCTCGTGGTCCATCAGCGGGCTGGTCGCACGGAAGCTGAAGCGTTTGAGGCCGCCAAGTTCGGAATCGGCCATCTGCATCAGGTGATGCGCCAGAAGCGGTCCGTGGACGACAAGGCCGTCATAGCCTTCGACTTGTCGGGCATAGTTTTCGTCGTAGTGGATGCGATGGCCGTTGAAGGTGAGCGCGGAGTAGCGGAAGAGGAGCGTGCTGTCGAAACTGACCGTGTGGGTCTTCACCGCGCCGTCGGGGGCAGGGGGCGGTTCGGGTTTCCGGCCGCCAGCGTCCTCGCGATAGACGAGGTCCTGATGCTCGGTGATGCAGCAGGTGTCGCCTTGCCAGATTTCGTGGCGTAAGGTGACGAAGGCCAGCGGGCCGCTGCGGCCCTGCTTGTGTTCGGCCTTTTCGCGGGTGGTGCGGCGCGAGGCGGGCTGGCCCGCGCGGAAGGGGGCGTGGAATTCAAGCTGCCCGCCCGCCCACATGCGCCGGGGCAGGCCCATGTCGGGAATGACCCCGACCAGTTTCGGGTGTCCGTCACGCCCCAGGTCGGCGGGCACCTGCGGGTCCCAGAAATAGACCTGGTGGAAGAACGGCGGCAGGGCGTCGCCTGCCTCTATGGTGGGAGTCTCGCCCAACGTCGCCTGAAGCGCGCGGGCGCGGGCCGGGTCGATGGCGTCGTGAAGGGTCTGGGTGACGTCTGTCATCTTGGACTGATCTCGGGTTTTGGTGTATGTCTATGATGCCGATACGCGAGATGACAATGCTAGCGAAGAGTACGTGCTCATGCCGACCCGCCTGACATCGCTGGATCACCTGGTGCTGACCGTGGCGGATGTCGATGCGACGGTGACCTTTTACACGGATGTCCTGGGAATGACGGCCGAGGCATTCACCCCTGCTGACGGGACTCGACGGTGGGCGCTGAAATTCGGGGCACAGAAGATCAACCTGCACAAGGCGGGTGCGGAGTTCGAGCCGAAGGCGGCGCATCCCGCGCCCGGCACGGCGGACCTTTGTTTCCTGAGCGATGCGCCGGTGGCGGACTGGCAGGACCATCTCGCCGCGCAAGGCGTGACGGTCGAGGAAGGGCCGGTGCCGCGCACCGGGGCGACGGGGCCGCTGACCTCGATCTACGTGCGCGACCCGGATGGCAACCTGATCGAGATTTCCAACGCCGATTGAGCGCCTAGTCCGGTTCGGCGAAGCTTTCGGCGCAGAAGCGGTGGATTTCCAGCGTGTCGCTCCAGTGATCCTTGGGCAGGCCCGCCTTGACCTTCAATGCTCTCAGGAATTCGGCGGGGTCGGGCAGGCTTTCCCACACCATTGGCAGAAAGACGCCGCGCTTGCCCCTGTCGCGCAGGATCAGGCCGTCGCGGTGCGGTGTCAGTTGCGACAGAAGGTCAGCCTGATTCGCGAAGGTCATCGGCGCGGAGGGTGACAGGACGGCGATCTTGAGGCGCAGACCGGGGACATCGTCGGCGCTCAGGGGCTTGAAGCGCGGATCGTCGGAGGCGGATTTGACCGTGTTCTCGGAGACGTCGCGGACCAGCGGTTGATGCGCGGCAAGCGAGCCGATGCAGCCGCGCAGGCGGCCATCCCTTTGCAGGGTGATGAAGCTGGCGGCGTGCCCGCGCAGCGCCTGTGGAAAGCTTGTGTCATCGAGCGTGGGCGGCTTGCCGAGCCTGGTGAAGGAGACGAGCGTTTGCCGCGCGGCCTTGAGCAGCATCTCACGGTGGCGCGGGATGATGATCTCGTCGGTGGTATCGAAAAGTGCCCAGGCGCCGTAGCCCACGGTGCGCGACGTGTCGCCGGTGACATCGGCGCTGGACGCCATGGCCAGCCGGACAACGCGCAGGCCCGCGCCCGTGGCCGAGGCGAGAAACCCCGTGATGGCGGCGGCACCGCAGGCGTGGCGCGGGGTGAGGATCGTGCCCTTGGACGTTTCCAGCAGCTTGGCCGTCTCGGCATCCTTGGCATCCGCCACGTCGCGGCTCAGGAAGTGGCTGAGGTCGCTGGACAGGACAAAGAGCGGCTGGCCTTGAGCGGCGAGGTGGTCGATGGCCGCCGCCACCTGATCCTGCGTCGCGTTGCCGATGACGAGCGGGACCACCCTGGCGCGGGGATGCAGGCGGTGCAGGAAGGCAAGCTGCGTCTCGATCCCGTGCTCGCGGTCATGTGCGGCGTCCTCGACATGGGCCAGCCCTGCCTGAACGAGGCTGTTGGTGACGGATCGGTCGATCATCACGTCGAAACCGGGCATGGCGTAGCCCTTTTGCGAGGGCAGGGAGATGCCGTCGAACGAATGGGCATGAGAGGGCGACAGAATGACGATGGTCGCAGGCTGTCCTCGGGCGGTGGCCCGCCATGCGGCGCCGGTCAGCCAGCCGGAAAAGCGATAGCCCGCGTGTGGCGAGATAATTGCGCGGGGCACCGAGCCCTCTGGCCGCCAACCGCTGGCGCCACGGGTGATGCAGCTTTCGGCCTCGGACCAGAGCACGTCCGGCTGGGCCGGGTAGAAGGTTCCGGCGACGGCGGGCTGGCGCATGAGGGGGTCGGGTTCACTATTCATTTCGCGATCGCATGCCTTATCTTTCAGGCAAGATCATGGAGGAAAAACACCGACGATGCACCCCGCGCGATTCTGGGAGACTGAAAGCGACGGCAGGCTGCGCTGCACCCTGTGCCCGCGCTTCTGCACCTTGCGGGACGGGCAACGCGGCATGTGTTTCGTTCGTATGCGGCAGGACGACCGGATGGTGCTGGACACCTACGGGCGCTCGACCGGGTTCTGCATCGACCCGATCGAAAAGAAACCGCTGAATCACTTCCTGCCCGGTACGCCGGTGCTGAGCTTCGGCACGGCGGGGTGCAACCTGGCGTGCAAATTCTGCCAGAATCACGAGATCTCGAAGAGCCGCGAGGTCGACAGCCTGGCGCATGAGGCGGCGCCGGAAAGGATTGCCGAGGTAGCGCGGGCGCAGGGCTGTGCGTCGGTTGCGTTTACCTACAATGACCCGGTGATCTTTCACGAATACGCGCTGGACACCGCCGCCGCCTGCCGCGAGGCCGGCGTGAAAAGCGTGGCGGTGACGGCGGGGTATATCTGCGACGCGCCACGGGCAGAGTTCTTTGGTGCGATGGATGCGGCGAATATCGACCTGAAAGGCTTTACCGAAGGGTTTTATCGCAAGCTGACCGGATCGGAGATCGCGCCGGTGCTGGAGACGATCGCCTACGCCGTGAACGAGACCGATTGCTGGGTCGAACTGACGACGCTGCTGATCCCGGGCGAGAACGACGGCACGGCGGAGCTGGAGGTGCTGTCGGCCTGGGTGATGGAGACCTGCGGGCCGGACGTGCCGCTGCACTTCACCGCCTTTCATCCCGATCACCGGATGCTGTCCCACGAGCGCACGCCGCTGGAGACGCTGCTGCGGGCGCGTCGGGTGGCGCGGCAGGCGGGGCTGCGGCATGTCTATATCGGCAACGTGCATCATCCCGACGCGCAGTCGAGCTACTGCGACGGGTGCGGGGATCGCGTGATCGGACGGGACTGGTACGCGCTGTCGGAGTGGAAGCTGGACGATTTCGGCGCGTGCGTTGCTTGCGGCACGCCTTTTCCCGGTGTGATCGACGGCCCGCCGGGCGACTGGGGGCGCAAGCGGCGGCCATTGCGCATGGCGTGAGAACGCGAAAAAGCCCCGGGCGGCGCGCCACCCGGGGTCAGGCCTGACAGGCGGAGGAAAATCTTACCAGTCCGTCGGACCCTTCTCGGCGAAGGCGTGGACAAGGAAGTCGATGAAAGCGCGCACCTTGGGCTGCGTGAAACGGCCCGGAGGATAGACTGCATAGATGCCCTGGGTTTCCATCGGCAGGTCCGGGATGACATCGACCACTTTTCCGTCCTTCATCGCGTTGGCGTAAAGGAAACTGGGCAGGTAAGCGATGCCGAGGCCCGAAATGGCGGCATTGAGCAGCGACTGGCCGTCATTGACCGAAAGACCGCCGGCGGTGCGCACCTGGCGCTTTTCGCCCGAGGGAGCGGTCAGCTTCCAGACCGACCCGTTGGACTGGCTGGAATAGTGCAGGAGCTTGTGTTCGTTGAGTTCATCGATCTTGCCGGGTTGACCGTATTTTTGCAGGTAAGCGGGGCTGGCGATCATGCGCTTGGTGGTCTCGGTCAGCTTGCGGGCGCGCAGCGTGCTGTCTTCGAGCTCGCCGATGCGGATGGCCATGTCGAAGCCTTCGGAAATCAATTCCACGTAGCGGTTGTTGAGCACCATGTTGACCGTGATGTCCGGGAAATCGTCGAGAAACTGGCCGAGAATCGGGCTGAGGTGATTCACGCCGAAATCGGTCGCCACGGAAATGCGCAGAAGGCCCGAGGGATCGGACTGCATCGAACTGACCAGCGCGTCCGCCTCGCCCGCGTCGTTCAGGACACGCAGGGCGCGGTCGTAATACGCCAGACCGATCTCGGTCGGGCTGACCCGGCGGGTGGTCCGGTTCAGCAGACGCGCACCCAGACGGGCTTCGAGAGACGAGACGTGCTTGGAGACGGCGGACTTGGAAATACCCATTTTGCGGGCAGCGTCCGTGAACCCACCCTGGTCCACGACGGTCGCAAAGGCCTCCATTTCGGTAAGGCGATCCATTCTCGATACCCTCGTCATTTCTTGTTGGGGTCAAGCTATCGCCGTAAATTCAGGCACAACTGCGGCGCGAGCCAGACAATATCTTGGTTTTGTGGTGCATCGTTCGTGGCCCGGAAACAGCTTTCATGCCGCCGACCGGGGCCAAGGGCCTTGTCTTGCCGCCCGTGAGGTCCATCTTCAGCACCGTCGCAGGGCCGTTCTGGAGACGCGGCATCTGCGGGACCTGAACTAGGGAGAGCTCGCATGAAACTTCTTACGAAATCCTTCGCCATCCTGGCGGTGACAGCCTCGATGGCCTTTGCCGAACGGACCGCCGCGCCCGAAGGTGCAGAGGTCTATTTCGTCAACCTTGAAGACGGCGCCACCGTATCCGCGCCGGTGAAGGTCGTCTTCGGCCTGAGCGGCATGGGCGTGGCGCCGGCCGGCACCGAAAAGGAGCATACCGGACATCACCACATCCTGATCGACCGCGCGCCTCTCGGCGAAGGCCCCGATGGCGAGGAAGAGCTGCAAAACGCGATCCCGTCGGATGACAACCACATGCATTTCGGTGGCGGTCAGACCGAGGTGGAGCTGGACCTGGAGCCGGGCGAACACACGCTGCAACTGGTGCTGGGTGACATGAACCACGTACCGCACGACCCGCCGGTGACGTCCGACCAGATCACTATCACGATCGAATAGGCGCGCTCAGATCCATTTCAGCTTTCGCAGGATCCAGATCGCGCCAAAGGTCAGGACAACCAGCCCGATACACAGGGCCGCGAAAGCCCAGGGGGTGTCCACACCGGGCATCCCCGCCACGTTCACGCCGAACAGTCCGGTGATGAACCCCAGCGGCAGGAACACGGCCGCGACGATCGACAGGATATAGCCGTTGCGGTTCTGCCGCTGGTCGGCCTGCGTGGCGTGGTGGTCCTGCACGGCCTCCATGCGCCCGATCATCGACTCCAATTCCTCGACCGCCAGCTTGGCGAGGTTGCCCAATTCGCGCAGGCGGGCACGGGCATCGGAGGTAACAAGCTCGCTGTCGGTGCCGACAAGCGCGATCAGCGCGTCGCGCTGCGGGGCAAGGTAGCGGCGCAGGCGGATCGCCATGCGTTGTTCTTCGGCCAGATCCTCTGGCGGGTCTTCGTCGTCGTCCTCGACGCTGTCTTCCATGTCGTCCACGCGGCGGCTGAGGTCGAATACTGTGTCCTGCACCCGTGTCATCAGCCGCTGCGCAAGGTCGTGGACAAAGGCGATGGGGCTGGCGGGGGCGGTGCCGGCGGCCATGTCCTCGCGGATGGCGTCGATGGCAAAGACCCGGCGCTTGCGCACCGTGACGACCAGGCGCTCGGTCACCCACATGCGCACTGCAACCATCTGATCGGCGGGGCCGTCGGCATTCAGGTTCACGCCGCGCAGGTTCAGCATCAGCCCGTCGCCGTAGCGGTCGCAGCGCGGTCGGGTTTCGGCGGCCAGAAGTGCCGTAGCCGGAATGGCGGGAACATGCGCCTCTAGCCACTCGGGAAGATCGGATTCGGCAAGGTCGAAATGCCACCAGGCATAACCCTCGTCCGGGCCGTTTTCAGAGGCCGGGCGGGCGGTGCCATCAGGGGCGATATCGAAGGCGCAAACGGGCATGGCGCGAAACTAGGGCGGTGCCGGGGTGCGGGCAAGAGACTATAGCGCCGCCGCCAGACGCGTGCCCTGATCGATGGCGCGCTTGGCGTCAAGCTCCGCCGCGACGTCCGCGCCGCCGATGACGTGACAGGTCATGCCCCTGGCCTCGAGCGCGTCGACAAGGCTGCGTTCGCTGACCTGTCCGGCACAAAGCACGATGGTGTCCACCTCGAGCGTGCGCGGGTTTTCGCGGCCTTCGCCGTTGGAGACCACGAGGCCCGCAGGTTCGATGCGCTCGTAGGTGACCCCGCCGACCATCTCGACATCCTTCATCCGGAGCGACGCGCGGTGAATCCAGCCCGTCGTCTTGCCGAGCCGCTTGCCCACACGCTCGGACTTGCGCTGCAGGAGCGTGACGGCGCGGGAGGGCGCATCGGGCTGCGGGCCTTCGGGGGCCAGCCCGCCGGGGGTCTGAGCCGGGTCGCCGACGCCCCATTCCTCTTTCCATTCCTCGAGGTTCTCGGTCGGGCTCTCGCCTTCGTGGACAAGGAATTCGGCCACATCGAAGCCGATGCCGCCTGCGCCGATTATGGCCACGCGCTTGCCCGCTGGCTTCTTGTGCTTGAGCACGTCGATATAGCTGAGGGTATTGTCACCCTCCTGGCCTTCGATTTCGGGGTCGCGCGGCAGGACGCCGGTGGCGATGACCACCTCGTCGAAGCCGTTGAGGTCGTCGGCCTGCACGTCATGGCCCAGTGTCACGGTCACGCCGGTTTCCTTCAGCATGGTGTCGTACCAGTCGACAAGGCCGAAGAATTCCTCCTTGCCGGGAATCTGCTTGGCCATGTTGAGCTGTCCGCCGATCTGCGTGTCGCGGTCGAAGAGCGTCACGTCATGGCCGCGCTGCGCCGCGGTGATCGCGGTGGAGAGGCCTGCGGGACCAGCGCCGACCACGGCCACGGTCCTGGGCGTGTCGGTGGGTGTGATCGGCAATTCCGTTTCATAGCAGGCGCGGGGATTCACGAGGCACGTGGAAATCTTGCCCGAGAAGGTATGGTCGAGGCAGGCCTGATTGCAGGCGATGCAGGGCGCGATTGTGTCGGGCCGGCCCTCTATTGCCTTCTTGACGAACTCTGCATCCGCGAGGAAGGGGCGGGCCATCGACACCATGTCGGCGCAGCCATCGGCCAGCACGTCCTCGGCCACTTGCGGCGTGTTGATCCGGTTCGAGGTGATGACCGGGATGCCCACGTGGCCCATCAGCTTTTTCGTGACCCAGGTGAAGGCCGCGCGGGGGACGGAGGTGACGATCGTGGGCACACGCGACTCGTGCCAGCCGATGCCGGTGTTGATGATGCTGGCCCCGGCCTTTTCGACCTCCTTGGCCAGTTGCACCACCTCGTCGAATGTCGAGCCTTCGGGTACGAGGTCGATCATCGACAGGCGGTAGATCAGGATGAAATCGGGGCCGACGGCCTCGCGCACCCGGCGCACGATTTCCAGCGGCAGGCGCATCCGGTTCTCGTAGGAGCCGCCCCAGCGGTCCTCGCGTTTGTTGGTGTGGCGCACGAGAAACTGGTTGATGAAATAGCCCTCGGAGCCCATGATCTCGACCCCGTCATAGCCCGCCTCGCGGGCGTGGGCGGCGGCGGTGACGATGTCGGCGATCTGTTTCTCGATGCCGTCCTCGTCCAGCTCCTTGGGCGGGAAGGGCGAGATGGGCGACTTGATCGGCGAGGGGGCGACGCATTCCTTGCCGTAGGCGTAGCGGCCCGCGTGCAGGATCTGCATGGCGATAAGGCCGCCGGCCTCGTGCACCCGGTCGGTGACCACCTTGTGGTTGGCGATGTCCTGCTCGTTGAAGAGCCCCGCCGCGCCGGGAAAGACGCCGCCCTCGCGGTTGGGCGCCATGCCGCCGGTGACCATCAGGGAGACCCCGCCGCGGGCGCGCGTGGCATAGAATTCCGCCACCCGGTTCCAGTCCTTGGTCTCTTCCAGCCCGGTATGCATCGAGCCCATCAGCACGCGGTTCTTCAGCGTGACGTGGCCCAGATCGAGCGGGGCGAGCAGGTGCGGGTATTGGGTCATGTGCGGCCTCCCGGGGAACGTTCGGATCAAAACGTAGGGTGACGCGCACCATGGTCACGTCAGCCGCGATTGTCACGCCCGACGCTGCGTTAAGAGGCGGGACGGGTCACCCGGTTGTGATGCAGGGTGCGGGGGAGGATGGTTGACGACGGCGTGCGATCCTGTCCAGACTCCGCGCCAACCCAGCCTGCAAGGAGACTGCCGATGCCGACCCGACGCAACTTTCTCGCCGGTGCCGCCGGTCTGGTGGCCACGGCCCCGCTCGCCGGTCTGGCGCAATCCGGCCCCGCCATTCACGTGATGAAAGACCCCAACTGTGGCTGCTGCGGCGCGTGGATGGAGGTATTGCAGGAGGACGGCTTTGCCGTGACCAGCGAGGATGCGTTCGGCACGATCCTGTCGCGCTACAAGATCGACAACGGCATTCCGCAGCAGATGATCTCGTGCCACACGGCCAAGATCGAGGGCTACATGATCGAAGGTCACGTGCCGCCCGGCGGTATCCGCCGTTTGCTTCAGGAACAGCCCGACGCGGTGGGGCTTGCGGTGCCGGGGATGCCCTATGGCTCGCCGGGAATGGGGCCAGAGGATCGGCGCGAGGCCTATGACGTGCACTTGATCCTGCGGGACGGCAGCACCGAGGTGTTTTCCAGCTACGACGCAGCGGCCTGAGAGACCGGGCTCAGGCGCTGGCCGCCCAGTCCCAGTACATCTCGCGCACCCGGCGAGTGACCGGACCGATCTGGTAATTGGTGTCGTCAAACGCGGTGACCGGGGTGACCTTCATCATGTTGCCGGACAGGAAGACCTCGTCGGCGTCGTGAAAGTCGTCGAAGGACAGGACGCATTCATGCACGGTCACGCCATCGGCACGCAGGTTCTCGATATGCCGCGCGCGGGTAATTCCGGCCAGGAAGGTGCCGTTGGGCACGGGCGTGAACACCTCGCCATCCTTGACGGCAAAGGCGTTTGCAGTGGCGGCCTCGGCGACGTTGCCAAGCGCGTCGGCCACGAGCGCATTGGTGAAGCCTTTTGACTTCGCCTCGGCCAGCATCCGGGCGTTGTTGGGGTAAAGGCAGGCAGCCTTGGCGTTGACCACTGCGTCCTCCAGCACCGGGCGGCGGAACCGCGTGCGGGTGATCGTGGCGGAATGCTCGGGCGCTGCCATGGGGATTTCCTCGAGGCTGATGGCAAAGCCGGTGGCGCCGCCTTCCTTGGGCACGATGGCGGACATGCCGCCCTCGATGGCCCAGTACATGGGGCGGATATAGACGGCCGCATCGGGGGCGTAGGCTTTCAGTCCCTCATGAACGATCTCGACCATCTCTTGCACCGACACGGTCGGCGTGACCATCAGCGCCTCGGCCGAGGCGTTCACCCGGGCGCAGTGCCGGTCCAGATCCGGCGTCAGGCCGTGCGCGAACCGGGCCCCGTCGAAGACGTTGGAGCCCAGCCACATGCCGTGATCGGCGGCGCGCATCACCGGGATATCCCCGTCATGCCAAGCGCCGTCGAAATAGGTCCGGATGTTGCTGCCTGTGGCCATGGTCGCCTCCCTTTTGGCGCGGACCCTAAGCCGGGCGGCGGGAAGGGTCCAGAGGGGTCAGCCGGCCTCGGCCAGCAGCGCCTCGAGATCCAGACGGGTGTTGACCATCTTCAGGCTGCCTTCCGCGTCGCGCGGCCAGTCTTCGGGGGCGCGGTCACGGTAAAGCTCGACGCCGTTGCCATCGGGGTCCGACAGGTAGAGCGCCTCGCTGACGCCATGATCGGCGGCGCCCTCGAGCGGGATGCCGGCCTCCAGGACGCGTTTCAGAACCTGCGCCAGCGCGGTGCGGTCGGGATAGAGGAAGGCCGTGTGGTAGAGGCCCGTATGCCCGGGCGGGGGCGGCGTGCCGCCCTTGCTCTCCCAGGTGTTCAGGCCGATGTGATGATGGTAGCCGCCTGCGGACAGAAATGCGGCCTCGGTACCGTAGCGCTGCTGAAGCTCTAAGCCCAGAACGCCGGAATAGAAGGCGATGGCACGTTCGAGGTCCGACACGCGCAGATGCACGTGGCCGATGCGGGTTTCGGGATGTGTTGTGACTGTCATGGTCTGACCCTTTCTTGCTTGCGCCAGAGATGGGCCAGATGAACGCATTGCGCAATTCCGCGCAGGGACGCAAAGATCGTGCGAAAATGCAGAAGCTTTTTCTTGCCGCAAATACTCCGGGGTGTTTGAGGGGCAGCGCCCCTCATTCCTGCCAATCGAGCGTGGCGCAGCCACTCGATCGGGTCAGGCGCCGACCATGCCGACGATTTCCTTGGTGCGTTTGAGGATGGGCGCGGCGATCTCGCGGGCCTTGCCGGCCCCGTCCGACAGGATGCGGTCGATCTCGGCGGTGTCCTGCATCAGGCGGGCCATCTCGTCGGAAATCGGCGCCAGTTTGGCCACCGCCAGGTCGGCCAGCGCGGGCTTGAACGTGCCGAATTGCTGCCCGCCCACATCGCGCATCACCTGATCGACGCTCTGGTCGTTGAGCGCGGCGTAGATGTTCACAAGGTTGCGGGCCTCGGGGCGGTCCTCCAGCCCTTCGGCGTCCGAGGGCAGCGGCTCGGGATCGGTCTTGGCCTTGCGGATCTTCTTGGAGATGGTGTCGGCATCGTCGGTCAGGTTGATCCGGGACATGTCCGAGGGATCGGATTTCGACATCTTCTTGGACCCGTCGCGCAGGCTCATGACGCGGGTGGCGGCCCCCTCGATCACCGGCTCGGTGATGGGAAAGAAATCGACCTCGAAATCGTTGTTGAACTTGATCGCGATGTCGCGCGTCAGCTCCAGGTGCTGTTTCTGATCCTCACCCACCGGCACGTGGGTGGCGTGATAAGTCAGGATGTCGGCGGCCATCAGCGCGGGATAGGCAAAAAGGCCCAGCGAGGCGTTTTCCTGGTTCTTGCCGGCCTTGTCCTTCCACTGGGTCATCCGCTTCATCCAGCCCATGCGGGCGACGCAGTTGAAGATCCAGGCCAGCTCGGCATGGGCAGAGACCTGGCTTTGGTTGAAGAGGATCGAGCGCGCCGGATCGACGCCCGAGGCGATGAAGCCCGCGGTCAGCTCGCGCGTTGCGTGGCGCAGCGCGGCGGGGTCCTGCCAGACGGTGATGGCATGCATGTCGACCATGCAGAAGATCGACTCGACCCCGCTGTTCTGGCTGTCGGCGAAACGCTTGAGCGCGCCCAGGTAATTGCCCAGCGTCAGGCCGCCCGACGGCTGGATGCCGGAAAAGACGCGGGGGGTGAAGCTGGCCTCGGCCATGGCGGACTCCGTCTGGAAATTCGTGTCCGCCTCGCTTACTGCTGCGGCCAACAGCCGTCAAGGAGGCCCCACCGATGTCCGATCCCCGAGCCACAGGTCCCGGCGACAGCCCGGTCAACCCGATCCCGCCGCTGGTGCTGGCCATCGTGGCCGCCATGGCCGCCGCCGAGGCGGTGTTCCAGCTGGGCGCGCGCGGCATGGTGGGCGGGCCCGAGGCGATCGGCTGGCGCATATCGACCATCCAGCAATTCGGGTTTTCCAACCGGGCGATGACCTGGATGCTGGAGACCGGTCAGTTAAGGATTGATTATCTTATCCGCTTCGTCACCTACCCGTTCGTTCATGCCAGCCTGTTGCAGGCGGTTTTCGCCATCGTCATGACGCTGGCCATCGGCAAATTCGTGGCCGAGCGCATGGCCGGGTGGGCCGTGGCGATTTTATTTTTCGCCTCATCCATCTTCGGCGCGCTGGTCTTTGGCCTGATCTATCCTGACGGGCCGGGGTTAATAGGGGGTTTCCCCGGCGTCTATGGTTTGATCGGGGGCTTTACCTGCCTTGTCTGGCTGCAACTGGGCGCGATGGGCGAAAACCAGATGCGGGCTTTCGTGATGATCGGCGTTCTCTTGGGCCTGCAACTGATCTTCGGCCTGCTTTATGGCAACAACTTCACGTGGGTGGCGGATATCGGCGGCTTTGTCGGAGGATTCTTTTTGTCCTTTCTTCTGCTGCCCGGCGGGATGAGGCGGTTGCGGCAGAAGCTGCAGCGACGTTAACGGCGAACCGTCTTGCGGAAATCCGACAGGCGGAACGCGCCGAGAAGCTGGCCGAGGCCGAAATAGCTGACGCTGCCAAGCCCGATAAGCGCCAGAAGCGCCAGCCAGCGCCAGCCACTTAGGCCGAAGAACGGCGTCATCAGCACTTGCAGGCCCCAAAGGATCACGCCCAGCAGGACCGAGGCCAGCAGGATGCGCCAGACGCGGCGGCGGAAGCGGTCGTCGAAGCGCGCCACCTCACCATAGCTACGGGCGCCGCGCACCAGGAGCCAGACCATGGCCCAGCCCGCCGCCGTGGCGGCGATGGCGGCGGCCCACCAGCCCACGACTTGCGCCAGCCCTACCGCCAGCGCGGCGTTCACCACCATGGCCACGACGGCGTAGTGAAACGGTTTCTTCGTGTCCGAGCGCGCGAAGAACAGCGGTTGCAGCACCTTTTGCAGCACGAAGGCGGGCAGGCCGAGGCCGTAGATCATCACCGCGAGAGCCGTGGCGGCGGTGTCGTCGGCGTCGAACTTGCCACGCTCGAACAGCACCGACACCAGCGGCAGGGGGATCACCATCAGCGCCACCGCGCAGGGCACGGTCAGCGCCAGAGAGATCTCGGCGGCGCGGGAATAGGCGTGGCGGGCGCCCTCGTGATCCTCGGCCTTCAGGCGGCGCGACAGGTCGGGCAGCAGGACGATGCCGACGGCGATGCCCACGACCCCCAGAGGCAGCTGGTAGAGGCGGTCGGCGGCGTAGAGCCAGCTGACGGCGCTTTCGGTGTTCGAGGCGACAAGCTGGCCCACCACCAGGTTGATCTGCACCACGCCGCCCGCCAGGGCCGCGGGGACGGCGACGCGCACCAGCTTGGACATCTCGGGCGTCCAGCGGGGGCGGGTGGGGCGGATGCGCATCCCGGCCCGGTCAGCGGCGATCCAGACCAGCATCAGCTGCGCCACGCCGGCGAAGGGGATCGTCCAGATCAGCGCGTCGGCCACGGGGCCGCCCATGGAGTGCGTGATCATCATCGCGCCGACCAGAAGCACGTTCAGGATGACGGGTGCCGCGGCGGCGGCGGCGAAGCGTCCGGCGGCGTTGAGAACCCCGGAAAACAGGGCCGCCAGCGAGATGAAGAAGATATAGGGAAAGGTGACGCGCGCGTAATCGACGGTGATGTCGAAGCGCGGATCGCCGTAATAGCCCTCGGCCGTGGCATAGACCAGCGCGGGCATGAAGATCATCGCCAGCGCGGTCAGGATCAGCAGCACGAAGCTGAGGCCCGAGAGCGCCAGCCGCGCGAAACCTATGGGGTCCTCGTTCGCCTCGAGCCGCTTGGAAAACATCGGGACAAAAGCTGCGTTGAACGCGCCCTCGGCAAAGAAGCGGCGGAACATGTTGGGCAGGCGGAAGGCGGCGACATAGGCGTCCATCAGCATACCGGGGCCGATGAGGTTGGCGATGATGACGTCGCGCACGAAGCCCAGGATCCGGCTGGCCAGGGTCCAGACGCCCACGGTCAGGACGCCGGAGAGAAGGCGGATGGGTTTCATGTGCGGTGCCTGCGTCTGCCTTGTTTTCAAGAGCATTAGCCGATTGCCGGGAGCGGGGAAAGGCCGGTCTGCGGTGCAGGGGAGCTGTGCTCCGCGAATCGGGGATTAACGGCCATATTCAGCCGTTTTTTGGCACGTCGGTATCGCGTCGGTATCCGAGTGGTATCGCGTCGGTGGACTTTTCGCGCGTCGGGGACGCGCGCGTTCGTGACCGGGCCGCGCGGCGCGTTTGCCGGATATTCGGCTCTGGCGCCCGGCGACGAGGGTGATAGCGTGCCGGGCAACCCCACCCAGACCGGAAGGTGCCGCCATGACGACCTCGCCCTATGACATCCTGTTCGAGCCGGTGCGGATCGGACCCAAGACCACGCGCAACCGCTTTTACCAGGTGCCGCATTGCACCGGGATGGGGCATCGCTATCCGCAGGCCGAGGCGGCGCACCGGGCGGTCAAGGCCGAGGGAGGCTGGGGCGTGGTGTCGACCCAGGAGACCGAGATCCATCCCAGTTCCGACCTGTCGCCGGCCAACGAGGGGCGGCTGTGGGACGACGGGGACATTCCGGCGCTGCGGCTGATGGCCGAGAGCGTTCAGGCGCATGGCAGCCTTGCGGCGATCCAGCTGGCGCATAACGGGCATCACGCGACCGGGCGCTATTCGCGTCAGCCGATCCTGGCACCGTCGCCCACGCCCAGCGACTGGGGCGATCCGTGGCAGGCGCGGGGCATGGACAAGGCCGACATCAAGGCGTTCCGGGGCTGGCATGTGGACGCGGCGAAGCGGGCCAAGCGGGCGGGGTTCGATATCATCTATGTCTATGCCGGTCACGACATGACCCTGCTCATGCATTTCCTGCTCGCGCGGCACAACCACCGGAGCGACGAATACGGCGGCAGTTTCGAGAACCGGCTGCGGCTGTTCCGCGAGGTGCTGGCCGATACGCGCGACGCGGTGGGCGACAGTTGCGCCATCGCGGTGCGGCTGGCGGTGGACGAGTTGATGGGCGAGGCGGGCCTGCGCCACGAGGTCGAGGGGCGCGACATCATCGCGGCGCTGGCCGAGGAGCCGGACCTGTGGGACGTCAACATCTCGGACTGGTCGAATGACAGCCAGACCTCGCGCTTTGCCAAGGAGGGGTTCCAGGAGCCTTACACCGCCTTCGTCAAATCGGTGACGACGAAGCCGGTGGTGGGCGTGGGGCGCTATACCTCGCCCGACACGATGGTGCGGCTGGTGAAGTCGGGGCACCTGGACCTCATTGGCGCGGCGCGGCCGTCGATTGCCGACCCGTTCCTGCCGAAGAAGATCGAGGAAGGGCGGCTGGAGGACATTCGCGAGTGTATCGGGTGCAATATCTGCGTGTCGGGCGACAACCTGATGATGCCGATGCGCTGTACCCAGAACCCGACGGTGGGCGAGGAATGGCGGCGCGGCTGGCACCCTGAGGTGATCACCGGAGAGAAGGTGGCGTCGGAGCGGTTCCTGATCGTGGGCGGCGGGCCTGCAGGCATGGAGGCGGCGCGCGGGCTGGTGCAGGCGGGCCACGAGGTGGTGCTGGCCGAGGCGAGCGACGCCTGGGGCGGACGCGTGGCCATCGAGAGCGCGCTGCCGGGGCTGGCGGAATGGGGCCGGGTGCGCGACTGGCGGCTGTGGCAGTTGCAGCAGAAGGATGCGGCCGATCTCTACCTGCAAAGCCGACTGAGTTCGTCGGATATCCTGGAGTACGGCATCGGGCAGGTGGTGCTGGCCACCGGGGCAAGCTGGCGGATGGACGGCGTGGGGCGCACGCACCGCCTGCCGGTCGCGGCGTTCGGGGCCTTGCCGGTGCTGTCGCCCGAAAGCGCGATGCAGGGCGGGTTCGAACAGGACGATGGAACGGGGCCGATCGTGATCTTTGACGACGAGGGGTATTACCTGGGCAACATTCTGGCCGAACTTGCCGTGCAGACCGGGCGCGAGGTCGTCTTCGTGACGCCATCGCCCATCGTCGCGCCCTGGACCGAGAACACGCTGGAGCAGGCGCGCATCCAGGCCCGGCTGATCCAGCTGGGCGTTACGATCGTGCCGCTGCACAAGGTCGCCGATGGCGACGGCAGCACGCTGGAGCTGGCCTGCATCTATTCCGACGCTCGGCGGCAGATCCCCTGCACCACGCTGGTGCCGGTGACCTCACGGGTGCCCAACGACGCGCTGTGGAGCAACCTGAAGGAGCACGAGGCGGACTGGGACGCGGCCGGGATCAAGGCGGTGACGCGGATCGGGGATTGCTATTGCCCCAGCACCATTGCGGCGGCGGTCCATGCCGGTCACGCGTTTGCCCGGACCGTCACGGGCGCGCAGATCGCCCCGCCGCGGCGGGGCGAGCGGGTGGAACTGGCGCCGGAAAGGTGATGAGGGTGCCCGCCGGAATTTTCGAAAATTCCGGCTGTGAAAATGCGTATTTTCACAGCCATTTCCTGCGCAGGGAATGGTGCCTGCAGGAACCTGCAATAAAGTTTAAGCGCAATGAATGCTCCGAGCCCATTCCGACAGATGCTGCAAGCCCTTCGAATACCCGCAACTTGGATTGGTCAATTCATAGTCTTAGTCAGTAAAGCTGAAAAGAACGCCTCCGCCAAACAGGAGAGCAACTCAGGAGAAACCTGAATGAAGGATGCATCGATCTGGTCGATGAGGGTGATGGGAAACACCTCACTAAGTGACGTGCCGCTCCAGCCATTGGCTCCGGGGAGCAAGGAAGTCTGGGACGGCATGGAAGTTCTTCCTGCCGATGCTCAATATTATCATGGAAAAGGGCTCACTGATGCAACGCGGTTAAGTGGGTTGGCCTACACAAACCCTTCTGTTCAACACGCTGACTGGCTGGAGGACATGCTCAGAGCAAGACCTGTCTTCGTGTGGAGCTCATTTGTATTTCTGGAAAAGAAGGTATGCGATGCGCTCAGTGCCTTTGATCTGGGCGATGGTCGCCTCACCCGGACGCCGATCTTCCAATCGGATCGAAAAACCGAGGTAGATTGTGATTTTTATCTTCTCGAGTTCTCGAATGCCAAGGACACAGTCGACCGCGACAACACAGACCGCTGCCGCCCGCTCTACAAGGCGCGACCGGAAGCGGGATACCGGCTTTCAAATGACATGACTGGACGGGATATCTTTGTGCATCGATCGGCACAGGAAGGCGCGGATTTCTGGTTTGATCCGATGATCCGGCACTTGCAGTTCGTCAGCGATGGGGTGGCCCATACCTTGATCGCCATGGGCCTTCGGGACAAGTTCCGGCTCAAACAGTGCAAGTTCCTGTAGGTGTCAGAAAATCTTGGGTTACCCGTTTATCTGGTTGGTGCGCTTCAATCCAATGATCCCGTTGATTTCCTTGCCGAATGACCTTTCGGGCAATTTTTGCGAGAGTTTTCGGCTAGAAGAATGAAATGCGACAGCCTATCTCCCATGGCAGCTACGTCTCGGCAATAGCTATTCGTCGCACCTTTGTTCATTGTGAGAGGCTACACTTTCACGCGCGTTTTCTGCGCAGCAGACGCGAACGCTCGGCGTCAGCTGATTGCCTGCTCCACCCCTTCCGAGATCGCCTGGCGCAGCTTGCGTTCGAGCGCGCGCTGCTTGGCCGGGGAGTGGAATTTCAGACCGAACATGTCCTTGACGTAGAACGTGTCGACCACCTGTTCACCGTAGGTCGCGATGACGGCGGAGTTGATGTAGACGTTGCCGTTGCTGAGCGTGCGCGTCAGGTCGTAGAGCAGGCCGGGGCGGTCGCGGGTGTCGACCTCGATGATCGTGTAGATCTCCGAGCCTTCGTTGTCGAAGGTGATGTGTGTGGGCACGCGGAAGGCGCGTTCGCGTTTCTTGATCTTGTCGCGCGACTGCATGGCGTCGCGGGCCACCACCTCGCCCCGGAGTGTCTTGTGGATCATCTGGGTCAGGCGTGGCAGGCGGTCGGCCTCGTAGGGGCTGCCTTCGGCATCCTGGATCCAGAAGGCCGCCGTGGCATAGCCGTCCTTGGTGGTATAGGTGCGCGCGTCCACGACGTTGGCGCCCACCAGCGCCAGCGCGCCGCACATGCGGCTGAAGATGCCGGGATGGTCGGCCAGCGCAAAGCAGACGCGGGTGGCGTCGCGGTCCTCGTCCGGGGTCAGCTGGATGCGGACCTCGGTTTCGGAAATGTCGCGCAGCAGCAGGGCGAAATCCTGATGCGCGGTGACGTGCAGGCCCTGCCAGTAGGGCGGATAGTGGCGCTCCAGCTCGGTCTTGAGATCCTTGGCGTCCCAATCGGTGAGCGCCTCGCGCAGGTTGCGCTTGGCATCCGTGCCGCGCTGTTCGCGGTTGAGCGCCTCGAGCCCGCCCTCCATGGCGCGGCGGGTCTGGCGATAGAGCGCGCGGATGAGTGAGGCTTTCCAGTTGTTCCACGTATTGGGCCCGACGCCGCGGATGTCGCAGACGGTCAGGACGCAGAGCAGATCGAGCCGCTCGCGGGTCTGCACCGCCTTGGCGAAGTCGCGCACGGTGCGCGGGTCGGCGATGTCGCGTTTCTGGGCCATGTCGGACATCAGGAGGTGATAGCGCACCAGCCATTCCACCGTGTCGACCTCTTTCGGTTTCAGGCCCAGCCGGGGGGCGACGCGGCGGGCGATCTGGGCGCCGAGGATCGAGTGATCCTCGTCCCGGCCCTTGCCGATGTCGTGCAGGAGCAGGGCGACGTAGAGCACCTTGCGGTTGACGCCCTCTTTCAGGATGGACGAGGCGATGGGCAGGTCCTCGGTCAGTTCCTTGCGCTCGATCTTCGACAGCTGGCTGATGCACTGGATGGTGTGCTCGTCCACCGTGTAGCTGTGATACATGTTGAACTGCATCATCGCGCGGATCGGCTCGAATTCGGGGATGAAGGCCGAGAGCACGCCAAGCTCGTTCATGCGGCGCAGGGCGCGTTCGGGATTGCCGTGCTTGAGAAGCAGGCCGAGAAAGAGCTTGCGGGCCTCGGGGCTTTCGCGGAAGCGGTCGGTGATGAGGTCGAGATTGGCCGTCACCAGCCGCATGGCGTCGGGGTGGATCAGCAGCCCGGTGCGCAGGGCCTCTTCGTAGATGCGCAAGAGGTTGAGCGGATCGGACAGGAAGTCTTTCTCATCCACGATGCCCAGCCGGCCATGGATCTCCTTGTAGCCGTCCTTGAGCTTGCGCTTGCGGGTGAAGAGGCGTTGCAGGAGAGGCTCGGATTTGACGTGCGCCGCTTCCAGCTTGGTCAGGAAGATGCGGGTCAGGTCGCCGACGGCGGTGGCGTGGCGGAAATACTCCTGCATGAACACCTCGACCGCCCGGCGCCCGGCGCGATCCTTGTAGCCCATGCGCTCGGCCACCTCGACCTGGAGGTCGAAGGTCAGCTGTTCGGTTGCGCGGTTCGTGACGAGGTGCAGGTGACAGCGGGTGGCCCAGAGAAAGTTCTCGGCCTTCAGGAAGGTCTCGAACTCGTCCTCCATGAAGAGGCCGTGCCCGACGAGATCGGAGACGTCGTCGACATGGTAGAGGTACTTGGAAATCCAGAACAGCGATTGCAGGTCGCGCAGGCCGCCCTTGCCCTCCTTGACGTTGGGCTCGACCATGTAGCGTTCGCCCTGCTTTTCGTGCCGGGCGTCGCGCTCTTCCAGCTTGGCTTCGACGAATTCGCGTTCGGACCCCTTGAAGAGGTCGTTGCGCAGGCGGTGGTCGAGATCGGCCGCGAGCCTGTCGTCGCCGTAGAGCAGGCGCTTTTCCAGAAGCGCGGTGCGGATGGTGAAATCCTCGGTGCCGAGGCGGATGCATTCGCGGATCGTGCGGCTGGCGTGGCCGACCTTCAGCTTTAGGTCCCACAGCATGTAGAGCGTGCTTTCGATCACGCTCTCGGCCCAAGGTGTGATCTTGTAGGGCGTGAGAAAGAGCAGGTCCACGTCCGAGAAGGGCGCCATTTCCCCCCGGCCATAGCCGCCCACGGCGAACACCGTCAGGCGTTCGGATTCGGTGGGGTTGGGCAGGGGGTGCAGGTGGCGGCTGGCCACCTGCAGGGCGGTCATCACGGCGCAATCGGTCAGCCAGGTATAGGCGCGGGTCGCCTCGCGTGCCGCGAACGGCGTCTGGCGCAGTGCCTCGGCGATGGCCGCGTAGCCCGACGTCATGGCGTCGCGCGTGGCGGCGACCGCCTCGCGGCGCAGGGCGGCGGCGTCGGACGGGTCGGCCTCGCGCGCGGCCTCGATCCGCGCGAGCACGGCGTCCTGGTCGAAAATGACCTCTGCCGGACAGATCAGCGCGTCCGGCGGCGTCAGCGTGTCCTTCATGACCTGGGCCGTGCGCGCGGGATCAGAGCCCCGCGCGGCCGAAATTGGCGGGTGCGGGCGACAGCACCACGACCTGCTGGTTGCGGATGGTGGCCACGGCCAGGCCGCGCTGCGTCGTGCCGTTGGGCAGGAAGCGGAAGATGCCGTTCACGCCCTGGAAGCCCGACGACTGCGTCAGGCTGGAGCGCGACAGGGCATCGGCGCGGCCCGATTTCGCCAGCGCGCCGATGGCGGCGATGGCGTCGTAGCTGAGACCGGCAAGATCATGCGGCGCCCCGCCGTTGGCCGCCTGGAAACGCGAGGCGAACTGGTTGGCGCGCCGGGGGTCGGGGATGGCGAACCAGCCGTTCTGAACCCCCGGAAGCGTGCGCGTCTGGGCCGGTTCGTCCCAGCGGGCGAGGCCGATATACTGAATTTCGGCCGGGGACAGCCCCGCCTCGGGCAGCATCTGCGAAAAGAGCGGCAGGGCGCCGGCGGCGTTGGCGGTCAGGAAGATCGCGTCGGCGCTGTTGCTCTGCGCGGTTTCCTTGATGGCGGGCACGGCACCCACGACCCCGCCCTGGGAAAACTCGTAGTTCACCACGCCGGCCGAGGTGGCGCCGTTGGCGCGGATCGCCTGGGCGATGGCGTCGCGGCCCAGCTCTCCGGCGAGGTTGCGCGAATGCACGGTCATGATGCGGCGCTTGCCCTGGCTGACGGCATAGCCGGTCAGGCGATTGGCCGTATCCTGGAAGGTCTGGCCGAGGATCAGAAGGTTGCCGCCCGCGATGGTCGGGTTGTTGGAAAACGCCAGCACGTTGATGTTCTTGGGCGCCATGGCGACGGCCACGGCATTGGCGGATTCGGCGTGCAGGGGACCCACGATGATCTTGGCGCCGTCGGCGGCGGCAGTGAGCGCCGCCTGCTGGGCCTTGCCGGCGTTTCCGGCGGTGCCGTAGACGCGCAGGTCGATATTCACGCCCGACAGGTCCGCGACGGCCATGCGGGCGGCATTTTCCAGGTCGCGGGCCAGGCGCTGTTCCTGAGGATTGGATGCGCCATGCGGGACCAGAAGGGCAACCGGCACGGCGGTGCCGGGGTCGATCCGCTGGCCGCTGTTGCCGCCGGCACCGGGGAGTCCGGCGTCGCAGGCGGCAAGCAGCAGGATGGTGGCCAAAAGGGCAAGTCGGTGGAACGGCTTGCGGACGGCATCGAAAACGGCAAACATCGGGGTATGAACTCCTTCTTTCGCGCGGTCCGGCTGGACGGCGCAGTTGGTCACGATAATAGACGTCCACAGAGGCGGGTCCAGTGATGAATCCCGACAAGCAGAGCCTTGCGCCCGGGCTGTACCTTGTGGCGACGCCGATTGGCGCCGCGCGGGATATCACGTTGCGGACCCTGGACATCCTGGCCAGCGCCGACGTGCTGGCCGCAGAGGACACGCGCAGCCTGCGGCGGTTGATGGAAATCCACGGGGTCAAACTGAACGACAGGCCGCTGGTGTCCTATCACGACCATAACGGCGGCCGCGCCCGCCCGCGCCTGACGGCGGCGCTGGAGCAGGGAAAATCAGTGGTTTACGCGTCCGAGGCGGGCACGCCGATGGTGGCGGACCCCGGGTACGACCTGGCGCGGGCGGCGGTGGCCGAGGGCTTTCCGCTGATATCGGCGCCGGGGCCGTCGGCGGTGGTCACGGCGCTGACCGTGGCCGGTCTGCCGACCGACCGTTTCTATTTCGCGGGCTTCCTGCCCTCGGGCGGGTCCAAGCGGAAATCCGCACTTCGGGAGGTGGCGGGCGTGCCGGGAACGCTGGTGTTCTACGAATCGCCCAAGCGGGTGGCGGCGATGCTGCGCGACGCGACCGAGGTGCTGGGCGCCGAGCGGCAGGCGGCGGTCTGCCGGGAACTGACCAAAAAGTTCGAGGAAGTGCTGCGCGGCACGCTGGGCGAGCTGGCCGAACGGCTGGAGGCGCAGCCGGTCAAGGGCGAGATCGTGGTGCTGATCGAGCGCGGCGCGGCCGCGGCCGGTAGCGGCGAGGACCTCGACACGGCGCTGAGCGAAGCGCTGGAGACGCAGAGCGTGCGGGATGCGGCCGATACGGTGGCGGCGCGGCTGGGGCTGAAACGGCGGGTCGTGTACCAGAGGGCGCTGGAATTGAGCGGTTAGGGAAAAATTAGATGTTTTGGTGTCTGATGCGAGAGGTTTGGTGACGAAAGGCGAACCGGAATGACATGCGACACCATCCTGCAAAGGCGCAGGGAACGCGGGCAACGGGCCTATCACAAGGGGGCCTCTGCCGAGAAATCCGTGGCACTTGAGTATGACCGTCGCGGCGTCGACCTGCTGGAAACGCGCTGGCGCGGTCAGGGCGGTGAAATCGACCTGATCTTTCTCGACAGGGGCGTCTACGTGTTCTGCGAGGTGAAGGCGTCGGACACTGTCGACAGCGCGATGGCGCTGCTGCGTCCGGCGCAGATGCAGCGCATTCACGTGGCGGCGTCGGAATATCTGGGCCAGACGCCCGAGGGCCAGTTGAGCGAGGTGCGTTTCGACCTGGCGGTCGTGGACGGGCAGGGCGCTGTCACCGTGATGGAAAACGCGTTCGGGCATTTCTGAATTGATCCCCGCCGGTGCTTGGCCCATGTAGAGGTCAGCAAGAGGACGGGGATGGCCCATGAAGATAGCCTTTCAGATGGATCCGATCGGCGGGATCGACATTGCCGGGGACAGCAGCTTTCGCCTGGCCGAGGAGGCACAGGCGCGGGGGCATGACCTGTTCTACTATACGCCGGACAAGCTGGCCTATGACCGGGGGCGGATCACCGCGCGGGGCTGGCCGCTGACCGTGCAGCGGGTGAAGGGCGATCATTTCAGCCTGGGCGACGAGCGGGTGGCGGACCTGTCGGAGTTCGACGTGGTGTGGCTGCGCCAGGATCCGCCCTTCGACATGTTCTACATCACCACGACGCATCTGCTGGAGCGGGTGCGCGACACGACGCTGGTGGTCAATGACCCGTTCTGGGTGCGGAACTTTCCCGAGAAGCTGTTGATTCTCGATTTTCCCGAGCTGATGCCGCCGACGGCGATTGCGCGCGATCTGGATACCATCCGCGCGTTCAAGGCCGAGCATGGCGACGTGATCCTGAAACCGCTTTACGGCAATGGCGGCGCGGGCGTCTTTCACCTGCCCGAGAGCGACCGGAACCTGTCGAGCCTGCACGAGATGTTCACCGGGTTCAGCCGCGAGCCCCTGATCGTCCAGAAATACCTGCCCGAGATCAAGGACGGCGACAAGCGCGTTATCCTGGTGGAGGGCGAGCCGGTGGGCGCGATCAACCGCTTGCCCGGCAAAGGGGAGGTGCGGTCGAACATGCATGTGGGCGGGCGGCCCGAGAAGGTGGCGCTGACCGACCGGGACCGCGAGATCTGTGCCATCATCGGACCAAAGCTGCGCGAGGCGGGGCAGATATTCGTAGGCATCGACGTGATCGGGCAGTACCTGACCGAGATCAACGTGACCTCGCCCACCGGCATTCAGGAGCTGGAGCGGTTCGACCGGATCAACGTGGCCGGCAGGATCTGGGACGCGATCGAGGCGAAACGCGCATGAGCGTGATGCGGCCACTGCTGAACCGGTGGCTGCGGCTGACCGAGAAGCCGCATTTGCGGAAGGCCACGGTGGCCAAGGCGCGCCGGTCTTTCGAGACCAAGGCGAAGGTTCTGTTCCACGCGCCGCGCGGCACCTCGGTGGCCGAGGACGAGCTGGGCGAGGTGCCGGTGCTGTGGACCTGGGCCTTGGGCGTGGGGCGCGAAGACGGGCCGCTGATCCTGTATTTCCACGGCGGGGGCTTCGTGTTCGGCAGCCCGCGGGTCTATCGCAAGATGCTGGCGGTGCTGTCGCGCGAGGCGCGGGCGCCGGCGGCGCTGGTGCAATACCGGTTGGCGCCGGAGACGCCTTTTCCGGGCGCGTTCGACGATTGCATGGCCGTCTACCGCGCGGTGATGGACCGCCCCGGCGGTGTGGTGCTGGCGGGCGACAGCGCGGGGGGATGCCTGGCGCTGGCGGTACTGGCCGAGATCACGCGGGAGGGCCTGACGCAGCCACTGGGCTGCATTGCCCTGTCGCCGGTGACGGACCTGACCTTTTCGGGCGACAGCATCCGCGAGAACGCCGAGAGCGAGGTGGTGCTGCCGATCGAGCGGGCCGAGGAGATGTGCGAGTGGTATCTTGGCGACACGGACCCGAAGGACCCGCGCGTCTCACCGCTATTCGCCGGGTTCGAGGGCGCGGCGCCGGTGTGGATCGGGGTAGGCGACACGGAAGTGCTGCGCGACGATACCATCCGCATGGCGGCGCATTTGCGGGCGGCGGGCGTGGAGGTGACCGAGGTGGTCGA
This sequence comes from Roseovarius sp. THAF27, assembly GCF_009363655.1. Taxonomy (NCBI): domain Bacteria; kingdom Pseudomonadati; phylum Pseudomonadota; class Alphaproteobacteria; order Rhodobacterales; family Roseobacteraceae; genus Roseovarius; species Roseovarius sp. THAF27. Next base: position 3,690,016 of record NZ_CP045393.1, on the reverse strand, counting down.
ACACGAGCTGCCGCATGTCTGGCCGCTGTTCCACAACCTGCTGCCCGAGGGGCGCGAGACGCTGGCGGACCTGGGGGACTGGATCAGGTCTCTTTCATCGTCGTCAGGCGGTAGCTGACCGCTTCGGCCACGTGGGGGCGACGGACCTCCTCGGACCCGTCGAGATCGGCGATGGTGCGCGCGACGCGCAGGACGCGGTGATAGCCGCGCGCCGAGAGGCCCATGCGTTCGGCCACGGTGTTCAGAAGGGCTCGGCCTTCGCTTTCGGGCGTGGCGATCTCTTCCAGGGCCTCGCCTTCGGCATCGGCATTGAGGCGCATGTCGGCGTGATTGCTGAAGCGCGCCTGTTGCACCGCCCGGGCCGTTGCGACCCGCTCGGCCACCTCGAGAGAGCTGTCGCCCGAGGGGGGCAGGTCGAGATCGGTGAAGCTGACCGGGGGAACCTCGATGCGCAGGTCGAAGCGGTCCATCAGGGGGCCGGAAATGCGGGACATGTAATCCTCGCCGCATTGGGGCACGCGGGCGCAGGCGCGGGCCGGATCGGGCAGGTAGCCGCATTTGCAGGGGTTGGCGGCGGCCACCAGCAAGAAGCGGCAGGGATAGCGGACATGGGCGTTGGCGCGGGCCACCACGACCTCGCCCGTCTCGATCGGCTGGCGCAAGGTCTCAAGGACCGCGCGGGGGTATTCGGGAAACTCGTCCATGAAGAGCACGCCGTTATGGGCAAGGCTGATTTCGCCCGGGCCTGCCCGCCGCCCGCCGCCGACGATGGCGGCCATGGAGGCGGTGTGGTGCGGCTCGCGGAAGGGCCGCGTGCGGTTGATGCCGCCCTCGGTCAGCAGGCCGGCGAGGGAGTGGATCATCGAGGTTTCCAGTGCCTCGGGCGCGGTGAGGGGCGGCAGGATGCCGGGCAGGCGGGCCGCGAGCATGGATTTGCCCGAGCCGGGCGTGCCGACCATCATCAGGTGATGCCGCCCGGCGGCGGCGATTTCAAGCGCGCGCTTGGCGCGTTCCTGGCCCTTGACGTCGCGCAGGTCGCGGCCCGAGGCGTCGGCGGTGACCTCGCCCGGTTCCGCCGGGGGCAGGGGCGACTGGCCGGTGTAGTGGCGCACTACGTCGGCGAGGGTGGCGGCGCCGATGACTTGCGTGGCGCCGACCCAGGCGGCCTCGGCCCCCGAACCCTTGGGGCAGAGAAGCGTGCGGTCTTCCTCGGCAGCGGCCATGGCGGCGGGAAGAGCGCCGATGACGGAGACGAGCGAGCCGTCGAGGGAGAGCTCACCCAAGCTGCACGTGCCCTCGACGGCGTCGGGGGGGATGATTTCGAGCGCGGCGAGCAGGGCGAGGGCGATGGGCAAGTCGAAATGGCTGCCTTCCTTGGGCATGTCGGCGGGCGAGAGGTTGATGGTGATGCGCTTGGAGGGCAGCGCGATGGCCATGGACGAGAGTGCGGTGCGAACGCGGTCGCGGGCCTCGGACACGGCCTTGTCGGGCAGGCCGACGAGCGAGAAGGCCGGGACGCCTGGGGTGACGGCGCATTGCACCTCGACCTGGCGGGCCTCGACGCCCTCGAAGGCGACGGTATAGGCGCGGGCGACCATGGGGGACTCCGTTTCCTTGAGAATGGTTAACGGATAGCGCGCCAGTGGTTTAGGAATGGTTAACCGTCTTCGAGGTCGCGCCGGTGGCGGACGTCGGAGCCTCCGGCGGGGATATTTGGGGCCAGAGGAAAAGGCGGGTCAGGTCTCGGCGTCGCGCATCGCGGTGAAGGCGGGCCAGGCGTCGGGGTCGGCGACGGTCTTGTCGCGGCAGGTGGCGTTGCAGAAGCCGAAAATGCGCCCGCCGGTTTCCATCAGGTGCGTGGGCGCCTTGCCGGAATAGGGGCAGGCGGTGTTTTCGGGCGTGCCATCGGTGACGGCGCGAGCCGGGACGGGGCGGGGGCCGGGCCACGTGGCGTGGTCGAGCGGCAGGTCATAGGGGACGGGATCGTAGGACTTGGTGAGGCCGAGCGCGCGCCACTTGCGGAAGGCCGGGTCGGCCAGCGTGGTGTCGACATAGGCCTGCGCCGTCTTGCCAACGGGCAGGGCGTAGCCCGCGATGCGGGCGGCGACGGGGGCGTAGAAGGCGTCGGCGAGGCTGTAGCGCCCGAAGAGCCAGGGGCCGTCCGCGCCGTGGCGGGTGCGGGCCATGGCCCAGAGCGTGCCGATGCGGGAGAGATCGGCCTGGACCGCGTCGGACGGGGTGAAGCCCTGCCATTGGTGCCGAAGCTGCATCGGGCAGTCGGCGCGCAAGGCTGAAAAGCCGGAATGCATTTCGGCGGTGATCGAGCGGGCGAGGGCGCGGGCGGCCGGGTCGGCGGGCCAGAGGTTGGCGTCGGGGTGACGTTCGGCCAGGGTTTCGGCCATGGCGAGGCTGTCGAAGATGACGATGCCGTTTGCGTCCCGCATCACCGGCACGAGGCGGGCCGGGGCGAGGTCCTTGAGGTCTTCGGCCATGGTGCCGTCATAGAGTCCGACCGTGTGGGTGCGGTGCGGAAGGCCGAACTTTTCCAGCATGAGCCAGCCGCGCAGGGACCAGCTCGAGAAGGTGCGGTCGCCGATGAAAAGGTCATAAGTCATGGGGGGACGTTAGGCCGGGGGCGGGACGGCGCAAAGCGATCATTTGTGCGGGTGTGCATCACGGGGTGTGATTGATGCCCGCCACGTGCCAGCCGGAGGGCGTGTGGTTCAGTTCGGTCACCGAGAGGGGGGCGATGCTGTGCGAGAACGCCTCGGTCGCGGTGAGGTCGAGGGCGCGCTGAAGCTGGGTGAGGATGACGCCGAGATGGGCGACGATCACCAGGTCGGCGCCGGGATGGGCGGCGATGAGCGCGTCGGTGGCGGCGTTGACACGAGCGCCGAGTTCGAACCAGGTTTCGCCCGAGGGCGGGCGCACCTCACCGGGGCGGTTCCAGAAGGCGTGGTAGCGGGCCTGGTCCTCGATGTCGTCGGGGGCTTTGAGATCCCAGTCGCCGAAGTGAAGTTCCCGCAGGGCGGGGTCGTGGGGCAGGCGCGTGCGGTGTTCGGCCAGCGTGTCGGCGGTGGCGGCGGCGCGGGTGAGGTCGGAGGAGACGAGCGTGGCCGGTCGCGGCAGGTGGGCATCCAGCCGGGCGATGCGCGCGGTGTCGGAGAGATCGGCGGGCAGGTCGGCCCAGCCGACGAGGCCCCTGGCATGGGTGGGGCCGTGGCGGACCCAGAAGAGGCGAGTGTTCACGGCAGGTTGCCCTTCAGCACATAGGGCAGACCGGCGGTGACATTGACCACGAGCCCCGCCGTGGCGGCGAGTTTCATGTTCAGCCGCCCGCGGGCGGCGCGCAGCGTGGCGTCTTCGCAGATTTCGGGCGCGCGGGAGACAATCACGACGGGCGCGGCGCAGAGGGCCAGGCCGGCCATCAGTTCCGCCTCGGCCTCTGCGAGGTCGTGGCCGGCCTCGGCCCGGTTGACCAGCCAGAGCGGCAGCGCATCGACGAGAACGGCGCTGTCGCCGCTGATCCCGGCGAGGGTGCGGCCGATTTCGAGCGGGTCGTGACGGGTTTGCCAGGCGGCCTGCGCGGCCTGACGCCGGTCGAGAGTGGCCTGAATTCCGGTATCGTCAGGGGGTGTGGTCACCAAAGCGACGGGCGTGCGCCCGGTGCCGAGGACCAGGTTTTCGGCGAAGATCGTTTTGCCCGATCCGATGCTTCCTAAAACGAAACTTAGTCCCGGCAACATTTTTTTTGCATCCTTTTCGTGATCCGCGCGTTGAACCCCTGCGTACCACCACCAAAGACTGCGAAAAAGCTGCATTACAATCGCGACCGGGAGTATTTGACCATGGCCTTGGATGGCAATTTCAGCACAAACATGTCACGCGCGGCGATGAAGGCCGAACTGCTTGACGCCGAGACCGAACTGACATTGGCCTATGCCTGGCGCGACCAGCGGGACGAGGCGGCGCTGCATCGCCTGATCACCGCTTACATGCGACTGGCGATCTCGATGGCCTCGAAATACCGGCGCTATGGCGCGCCGATGAACGATCTGATCCAGGAAGCGGGTTTGGGCCTGATGAAGGCTGCCGACAAGTTCGACCCCGACCGCGGCGTGCGGTTTTCGACCTATGCGGTGTGGTGGATCAAGGCCAGCATCCAGGATTACGTGATGCGCAACTGGTCAATGGTGCGCACCGGGTCCACCAGCAGTCAGAAGTCGCTGTTTTTCAACATGCGGCGGGTGCAGGCGCGGCTGGAGCGCGAATCCATGGCCAAGGGAGAGACGCTGGACCGCCACCAGATGCGAGAGATGATCGCCATCGAAGTGGGCGTGCCGCTGCGTGACGTGGAGATGATGGAAGGCCGGCTGTCGGGCACGGATTTCTCGCTGAATGCGACGCAATCGACCGAGGACGAGGGCCGCGAGTGGATCGACACGATCGAGGATGACGGCAAGCGCGGTGACGAGCTGGTCGAGGAAGATCATGACCGGAGCGCGCTGCGCAATTGGCTGGGCGGTGCGATGTCCAAGCTCAACGAGCGCGAGCGGTTCATCGTCGTGCAGCGCAAGCTGAAGGACGAGGCGCGGACGCTGGAGAGCCTTGGCGAAGAGCTGAGCCTGTCGAAGGAGCGCGTGCGCCAGATCGAGGCGGCGGCGTTCCAGAAGATGCGCAAGTATCTGGAAAAGCAGGGCGGAGAGGTGCAAAGCCTGCTGGCCTGAGTCTTTCAAGAGGCTTCGGTAGACGAGAAATGACGCTGTCGCGGGGTGCGGCGGCGTTTTTTCGTGGCCGGGTGGCGGGCCTTGTGCCGTGCGGGGTCCGGGCATAGTGTCTGGCCGAGACGGAAGGGAGCCTTCGCATGCTGGCCGGAAAACGTATTTTGCTGATCATCGGGGGCGGGATCGCGGCCTACAAGGCGCTGGACCTGATCCGGCGGCTGCGCGAGCGGGGTGCTTCGGTGACGCCGGTTCTGACGAAGGCCGGCGCGGAGTTCGTGACGCCGCTGTCGGTGTCGGCGCTGGCGGGCACGAAGGTGTTCCGGGATCTTTTCGACCTGACGGACGAGGCCGAGATGGGCCATATCGAATTGAGCCGCAGTGCGGATATGATCGTTGTGGCGCCCGCGACGGCGGACCTGATGGCGAAGATGGCCGGGGGGCAGGCGGATGACCTGGCCTCGACGCTGCTGCTGGCCACCGACACGGAGGTGCTGCTGGCGCCCGCGATGAACGTGCGGATGTGGGACCATGCGGCGACCCAAAGGAATATCGCGACCCTCAAAGGAGACGGGATCGGGTTTGTCGGGCCCAATGCGGGCGACATGGCCTGTGGCGAGCATGGGCCGGGCCGGATGTCGGAGCCGCTGGAGATCGTGGCGGCGGTGGAGGCGCGGCTGGCGGCCGGGCCGCTGGCGGGCAAGCGGATCGTGGTGACCTCGGGGCCGACGCATGAGCCGATCGACCCGGTGCGGTATATCGCGAACAGGTCCTCGGGCGCGCAGGGCACGGCGATTGCCAGGGCGCTGGCGGGCGCGGGGGCGTATGTGGTGTTCGTCACCGGGCCGGCGGATGTGGCCCCCCCCGAGGGGGTCGAGGTTGTGAGGGTCGAGACCGCGCAGGAGATGTTGCAGGCGGTCGACGCCGCGCTGCCGGCTGACGCGGGGATTTTTGCCGCCGCCGTGGCGGATTGGCGTGTTGCCAGCGCGGGGGCGAGCAAGATCAAAAAAGAGGGCGGCAAGTTGCCGGTGCTCGAGTTCGCCGAGAACCCCGACATCCTGGCCACGGTCAGCCGGTTGGAGGCGGGGCGGCCCGGATTGGTAGTGGGCTTTGCCGCCGAGACCGATGACGTGGTGGACCACGCGACGGCCAAGCGGGCGCGCAAGGGCTGCGACTGGATCGTGGCCAATGACGTGAGCCCGGCGACGGGGATCATGGGCGGCACCGAGAACGCGGTGACGCTGATCACGGCGGACGGGGCCGAGACATGGCCGCGCATGTCGAAGGCGGACGTGGCGCTGCGGCTGGCGGAGCGCATCGCGGCGGCGCTGGGCTGAGACCGGATGGTGCGCCGGAAGAGGTTAATGCCTTCGGCGAGGATATTTATGGCCAGAGGAAAAGCGGGAAGAACCGGCGCATGGTGAGCATTTCGGTGATGTGGGAAGAGGGCGCGGATCGCGATTTGGGCCTGCCAGGCTATGAGACGGCGGGGGCGGCGGGGGCGGATCTGCGCGCCAACCTGCCCGACCGGGGGGCGGTGGTGCTCGCGCCGGGGGCGCGGGCGCTGGTGCCGACGGGGCTGCGGCTGGCGATACCGGAGGGGTACGAGGTGCAGCTGCGGCCCCGGTCGGGGCTGGCGTTGAAGCATGGGATCACGCTGCCCAACAGCCCCGGGACGATCGACAGCGATTACCGTGGGCCGTTGGGGGTGATCGTGATGAATGCCGGGGATGCGCCGTTCACTGTGGAGCACGGGATGCGGATTGCGCAGATGGTGGTGGCGCCGGTGGTGCAGGCGGGGTTCGAGGTGGTGGAAACCCTTGAGGAGACCGCGCGCGGGGCGGGCGGTTTCGGGTCCACGGGGGCAGGCTGATGCTGTTGGTGCTGATCCTGGCCGGGGCGATCTGGGGCCTGGGCGCGTGGATGGGCGCGCCGCGCCGGCAGCGCTGGGGCATGATCGGGGTGCTGTGGGCCTTCGTCGTTCTGACGCAGCTGGTGCTGCCTGATGGAAATGGCTTGCGCGAGGCGACGGGGGGCGAGGCGGCGCCGTGGCTGCTTTTGGGCGGCGGGGTGGCGCTGGTGCTGGCGTACCGGCAGGTGCTGCGCCGGTTGCGGGGGCGGGTGACCGAGCCGGAGCCGGAAAAGCCCCGGGGCCTGTTCGCGCCGACGGAGCTGGAGCGTTATGCGCGGCACATCGTGCTGCGCGAGATCGGCGGGCCGGGGCAGAAGGCGCTGAAGCAGGCAAAGGTTCTGGTGATCGGGGCCGGGGGACTGGGCTCGCCCGCGATCCTGTACCTGGGGGCGGCGGGCGTAGGCCGGATCGGGGTGATCGACGACGATGTGGTGGATGCCACCAACCTGCAGCGGCAGGTGATCCATACCGATGCGCGGATCGACATGCCAAAGGTGCATTCGGCGGCGCAGGCGGCCGAAGCGGTGAACCCATACGTGGAAATGCGGCCTTACCAGCGGCGGTTGAGCGAGGAGATCGCGGCGGACTTGTTTGCCGAGTATGATCTGATCCTCGATGGGACGGACAATTTCGACACGCGGTACCTGGCGAACCGGGTGGCGGTGGCGCAGGGCAAGCCCTTGATTTCGGGGGCCTTGTCGCAGTGGGAAGGACAGGTGAGCGTGTTCGACCCGGCGCAGGGCGCGCCGTGTTACCAGTGTATCTTTCCCGAGGCCCCGGCGCCGGGGCTGGCACCGAGCTGTGCTGAGGCCGGCGTGCTGGGGCCGCTGCCGGGCGTGGTGGGGTCGATGATGGCGGTGGAAGCCGTGAAGGTTATCACGCAGGCAGGCGCGGCGCTACGGGGTGAAATGCTGATTTACGATGCCCTATATGGGGAAAGCCGGAAGATATCACTGAGCCGCCGGGCGGAGTGCCCTGTGTGCGGCCAACGAGGAGAGCAAGATGACCAATCCGCTGTTGAGTGAGTGGGAGACGCCGTTCGAGATGGCGCCGTTCGACCGGGTGTCGGACGAGGATTTCGCGCCGGCGTTCGAGGCCGCGTTGGAGGAGGCGCGGGGCGAGATCGCCACGATTGCGGACAATCCCGAGCCGCCGACTTTCGCCAACACGGTGGAGGCGCTGGAAGTGGCGGGCGACAGGCTGGACAAGGTGCTGTCGGTGTTCTTTACCGTGGCAGGGGCCGACAGCAACGACAGGCGGCAGGAATTGCAGCGGGAGTTCAGCCCGAAGCTGGCCGCGTATTCGTCCGAGATTTACGGGAACAAGGCGCTGTTTCAGCGGATCGCGACGCTGTGGGAGGATCGCGAGAGCCTCGGGCTGACCGAGGAGCAGGCGCGGGTGCTGATGCTGACCCATCGCGGGTTCCGGCGGGCCGGGGCCGGGCTGGACGGCGACGCGGACACGCGGATGAGAGAGATACGCGCGCGGCTCGCGGAGCTGGGCACGGCGTTCACGCAGAACCTGCTGAAGGACGAGGCGGGGTGGTACTTGGAGTTGAACGAGGCGGACCTTGAGGGGCTGCCGGAGTTCGTCGTGCGCTCGGCCCGGGCGGCGGGCGAGGAGAAGGGGGCGGCGGGGCCGGTGATCACCCTGTCGCGGTCCTTGATCGTGCCGTTCCTGCAGTTCTCGCCGCGGAGGGATTTGCGCGAGAAGGCCTATGCCGCATGGACGTCGCGCGGGGCCAATGGGGGCGAAACGGACAACCGCGGGATTGCCGCCGAGGTCCTGAAGCTGCGCGAGGAGCGGGCGAAGCTTTTGGGGTACGAGAGTTTCGCCGCGTTCAAGCTGGAGACCGAGATGGCCAAGACGCCCGAGGCGGTGCGCGGCCTGTTGATGGATGTCTGGGGGCCGGCCCGCGCGCAGGCGGAGGCGGATGCCGAAGCGCTGACCGAGATGATGCGCGAGGATGGCGTGAATGGGCCTTTGGAGCCGTGGGACTGGCAGTACTATTCGGAGAAGCGGCGCAAGGCCGAGCATGACCTGGATGAGACGGCGCTGAAGCCGTATCTGCAGCTGGACCGGATGATCGAGGCGGCGTTCGCCTGTGCGCATCGCCTGTTCGGGCTGGAGTTCGCGCGGCTGGACGTGCCGCTGTACCATCCAGATTGCCGGGCGTGGGAGGTGACGCGGGAGGGGCGTCATGTGGCCGTGTTCATAGGGGACTACTTTGCGCGCGGGTCCAAGCGGTCGGGGGCCTGGTGCTCGGCTATGCGGGGCCAGCGGAAGTTTCCCGATGTGAAGGGGCCGGTGGTGATCAACGTGTGCAATTTCGCCAAGGGCGATCCGGCGCTCTTGAGCTATGACGATGCGCGGACGCTCTTTCACGAGTTCGGGCATGCGCTGCACCAGATGCTGTCGGACGTGACCTATGAGAGCATCTCGGGGACGTCCGTGGCGCGGGATTTCGTGGAGTTGCCGAGCCAGCTTTATGAACACTGGCTGGAGGTGCCGGAGGTTCTGTCGGAATTCGCCACCCATGCCGAGACGGGCGAGCCGATGCCGCAGGAAATGCTGGACAAGGTGCTGGGCGCTGCCACTTACGATATGGGGTTCCAGACGGTAGAATACGTGGCCTCGGCCATGGTCGATCTGGCGTTCCACGAGGGGGAGGCGCCCGACGATCCGATGGCGAAACAGGCCGAGGTGCTGGCGGAGATGGGGATGCCGCACGCGATACGGATGCGCCACGCGACGCCGCATTTCGCGCATGTGTTCAGCGGTGACGGGTATTCGAGCGGGTATTACAGCTACATGTGGTCGGAAGTGATGGATGCGGATGCATTTGCCGCCTTCGAGGAAGCGGGCGGGGCATTTGATGCCGAGAAGGCGAAGGCGCTGGAGGAGAATATCCTGTCCATGGGCGGCGCGCGCGAGGCGGAGGAGCTGTATCTGGCCTTCCGGGGCCGGATGCCCGGGGTCGAGGCGCTGTTGAAAGGGCGGGGGCTGGCGGCATGACACCGGAAGAGATCGAGAAACTGCCCTATCGGCCCTGCGCGGGTGTGATGCTGGTGAACAAGGACGGCAAGGTTTTCGTCGGCCAGCGGATCGACAGCGAGTATGACGCCTGGCAGATGCCGCAGGGCGGGATCGACGAGGGCGAGGACCCGCGCGACGCGGCCCTGCGCGAGTTGTGGGAAGAGACCGGGGTGAGGGCCGATCTGGTGACGGTCGAGGCGGAGACGCCGGAGTGGATTCCCTACGATCTGCCGCATGAGCTGGTGCCGAAGCTGTGGAAGGCGCGGTATCGGGGACAGATGCAGAAGTGGTTTCTTCTGCGGTTTCACGGGACCGATGCGGATGTGGACATCACCCTGCCGCCGGCGGAGTTTTCCGAGTGGAAGTGGATCGCGCCCGAGGACGTGGTGGACGCCATCGTGCCGTTCAAGCGCGGGGTTTACGCCAAGGTGATGGAGGCGTTCGGAGACAGGCTGTGAAGATGTTTTTTATGAGCATGGTCTTTGTTCTGGCCGCCGGGCCGGCACTGGCGCTGTCGTGTTTGCGGCCGGACGTGGCGCGGACTTACAGCCAGGCGTCGGAGGCGGAGCAGGCCTATGTCGTCGTGACCGGGGAGTTGCGGTTCGACGAGGCGCGGTTGCCGGAGAACGACGGCACCAATCAGGACCGGCGGACCGTGGCGATTCCGGCGCGGCTAGAGGGGACATCGCTGTCGCGGGCCGGTTTCACGACGCCGTTTGCGCGGGACATCACGTTGGAAGTGCAGTGTTTTGGCCCTTGGTGTGGCGGGGCGCAGTCGGGGGTGGAGTACCTTGTTTTCTTGGAAAAGCATGGTCGGAAGCTGGTGATGGTGGCCAACCCTTGCGGCAGTTGGGCCTTTTCCGAGCCGTCGCCCGCGCAGGTGCAGCAGGTGGAGACCTGCATGGGCGGGTTGGAGTGTGTGCCGCTGAAGTGAGGGGGACGCGTGGGTTTTCACCCACCCTACGAGGTCCCGGATCGGGTCCGTGACGGGATGGTATGGGCCGCGCGGAATCAAGGCCGTAGGCCGCCGCGCATCGACGGGCCGCCCTCACGGCACGGCGATTTGGCTGGACTTGGCGCCCCGCTTGAAGTTTTTACGGATATGGCTGGCATAAAGCGCGCAGAACGACTGTTGATCGCCGTACCGCGGCCCGGCGATGCGCGGCTTCCTAAAGGGGCGCGCGTGGGTTGTCACCCACCCTACGATTCGGACTCGAAATGAGAACAAAAGGTGAATATCATCGGGGCCTGCCATGTTCACCGAATTGTCGATCACCTCCAACTTCACCTTCCTGACCGGGGCGTCGCACGCCGAGGAATACGTGGCGCGGGCGGCGGAGCTGGGTCTGGCGGGGCTGGTGATTGCCGACGAGAACTCGGTCGCGGGCGTCGTGCGTGCCCATGCGGCGGTGCGCGAGATTGCACGGCTCGTGGCCGAGCGGGAACGGATCGAGGCGCGCGACGGTCCCATCGGCCCGCCCGCGCCGGAGCCGCGCGCGCCCGAGTGGGCGCATGTGCCACGCTTCTATCCCGCCGCCCGGCTGGTGCTGCGCGAGGGGCTTGTGCTGACCGCCCTGCCCGAGACGCGGCAAGGTTGGGGGCGGCTGAGCCGGCTGATCAGCGTCGGGCGGTTGCGCGTCGAGAAAGGCGAATGCGACCTGCGGCTGGAGGACCTGCTGGAGGGTATGGAGGAGATCGTGCTGTTGCTGCATCCGCCCGAGGGGGCGTTGCGGGATTGGAAGCGTCACGCGGGGCGGCTGGTGAAGGGTGTTGGTGGGCAGTGCTACCTGCTGATGGCGCCGCGCTATGACGGGCAGGATGCGGCGCGGTTTGACCGGCTGGCGGGGCTGGCAGCGGAGTTGGGGCTGGAGCCCGTCGCCTCGGCCCTGCCCGCGATGCACCATGCGCGGCGGCGGCGGCTGGCGGATGTGCTGACCGCGATAAGGCAGGGGCGGCGGGTGGACGAGTTGGGCCGCGCGGCCCTGGCCAATGGCGAGCAGCGGCTGCGGTCGGGGCCCGAGATGCTGCGGCTGTTCGCGGGGCACGAGGATGCGGTACGGCGCACCGGCGACGTCGCGGCGCGGCTGCGGTTCTCGCTCGATGAGCTGCGGTACGAGTATCCCAGCGAGGTGTCGCAGGGGGAAACGGCGGCGCAAAGGCTGCGGCGGCTGGCGATGGAAGGGCTGCGCTGGCGCTATCCCGACGGCGCGCCGGAGCGGGTGCGGGGGATGATCGAGCACGAGCTGAGCCTGATCGCCAAGCTGAAGTACGAGCCCTATTTCCTGACAGTGCGCGACGTGGTGGCCTTTGCGCGGTCGCGCGGCATCCTGTGCCAGGGGCGCGGGTCGGCGGCCAATTCGGTGGTGTGCTATTGCCTGGGCGTCACCTCGGTCAGTCCGGAAACCGGGACGATGGTGTTCGAACGCTTCGTCAGCGAGGCGCGCAACGAGCCGCCCGATATCGACGTGGATTTCGAGCATGAGCGGCGTGAGGAGGTGATCCAGCATATCTATGAGCGCTATGGCCGGCACCGCGCCGGGCTGTGCGCGACGGTCATTCATTACCGGGGCAAGCGGGCCATCCGCGAGGTGGGCGCGGCGATGGGGCTGAGCCAGGACACGGTAGGGGCGCTTTCGTCGCAATTGTGGGGGTTCTTTTCCTCCTCGGGGCAGGTCGAGCGGGAGCGGATGCGCGAGATCGGGCTGGACCCCGATGACCGGCGCCTGCGCCAGACGATGGAATTGGTGCGCGAAATCGAGGGGTTTCCGCGGCACCTGAGCCAGCATGTTGGCGGGTTCGTCATCACCGAGGGGCGGCTGGACGAGCTGGTGCCCATCGAGAACGCCACGATGGAAGGCCGTACTGTGATTTGCTGGGACAAGGACGATATCGACGCGCTGGGCATCCTGAAGGTCGACGTGCTGGCGCTGGGGATGCTGAGCTGCCTGCGCAAGGCGTTCGACCTGATCGAACAGCATCACGGGCAGGAACATACGCTGGCCTCGCTGCCGCCGGAGGACCCGAAGGTCTATGACATGCTGTGCGAGGCGGACACGATCGGGGTGTTCCAGGTGGAGTCGCGCGCGCAGATGAATTTCCTGCCCCGGATGCGGCCGAGATGCTTTTACGACCTGGTGATCGAGGTGGCGATCATCCGGCCCGGGCCGATCCAGGGCGACATGGTGCATCCCTATATCCGGCGGCGGAACGGCGAGGAGACGGTGGAATTTCCATCCGACGAGCTGGGCCGGGTGCTGGGCAAGACGCTGGGCGTGCCGCTCTTTCAGGAACAGGCCATGCAGATCGCCATCATCGGGGCCGGGTTCACGCCGGACGAGGCGGACCGGCTGCGCCGGTCGCTGGCGACATTCAAGAAACACGGGAATATCAGCGCGTTCCGCACGCGGTTCCTGAAGGGGATGCGGGCCAATGGCTATGACATGGAGTTCGCCGAACGGTGTTTCAGCCAGATCGAGGGGTTCGGCAGCTATGGTTTCCCGGAAAGCCATGCGGCGAGCTTTGCGCTGCTGGTCTATGCCAGTGCATGGGTCAAGCGGCACCATCCGGGGATATTCGCCTGTGCGCTGTTGAATGCGCAGCCGATGGGGTTTTACGCGCCGGCGCAGATCGTGCGGGACGCGCGCGAACATGGCGTCGAGGTGCGGCCGGTCTGCATCAACGCCAGCTATTGGGACAACGCGATGGAGCCGGACGAGGCGGGCGGGCTGGCCCTGCGGCTGGGGTTCCGGCAGGTCAAGGGGATGGTGGAGGAGGACGCCCACTGGATCACCGCGGCGCGGGGCAACGGGTACCGCGAGGTGAGCGACGTGTGGCGGCGGGCGGGCGTGGCGCCCGAGGTGATGACGCGGCTGGCCGAAGCGGATGCGTTCGCCAGCATCGACGTGGCGCGGCGCGGGGCGCTGTGGGAAACCCACGCGATGGTGGGCAAGGAGGCGCTGCCGCTCTTTGCCGGGGACATGGAGGGCGAGGCGGTGTTCGAGCCTGCCGTTCACCTGCCCGCCATGACGACGGGCGAGGAGGTGGTGGAGGATTACGTCTCGATGCGGTTGTCGCTGAAGGCGCATCCGCTGGCCCTGTTGCGCGATCTGCTGACGCCTTCCGCCTCGGTGGATCGGGGCGATCCGTCGAAGCGGCAGAGCGCCGCATTGGATGCCGTGTCGCCCGGGACGGATGCCGGAGCCTTCGGCGGAAGTGTTGCCAGGTCTGAAAAATGAGTTTTTACAAGTGTTTGTGAGAAGGATTCGAGGTTTCCCTGTTTCTATCCATGGCCGTGCTGCATCCCGAGGGTCGTAGAAGGGCCATCTACGCGTCGAGGCGCAGTTTCGTGAGCCGGTCAAATCCAGCCGGGACCTGCTCTTGCACTTGCAGTTGTGGCGGCCGGGCTTCATAACGCAGCACCACTCAGCGGCGACGGAAAATCTCCATGCGAATGCTCGATACATTCATCAAGCCGATGCATCCGGAAGGCAGAAAGTTCGTTGCGATCTTTGCCGGTGCGACCCTCCTGTTGTTTCTCGTGGCCGACATCCTGGGGTGGATCGGCGTCGGGCTTACGGTCTGGTGTTATTACTTCTTCCGCGACCCCGAGCGTGTGCCGCCGTCGCGAAGCGGGGTCATCGTCAGCCCGGCGGATGGCATCGTCTCGTTGATCGAGAAAGCGGTTCCCCCCGAAGAGCTTGGGATGTCCGGCGAGGCGTTGACCCGCATCAGCGTCTTCATGAGCGTATTCAACTGCCATGTGAACCGGATGCCCGTCGGAGGCCGAATCGAAGCGGTCGCCTATCGGCCGGGCAAGTTCTTCAATGCCTCGTTGGACAAGGCCAGCGCGGACAACGAACGCAACAGCCTGCGAATCGCGATGCCGGACGGGCGGGATATTGCCGTCGTGCAGATTGCGGGGTTGGTGGCGCGGCGGATCGTGTGTTTCGTCAAGGAAGGCGACACGCTGTCGACCTCGGAAAGGTTCGGGCTGATCCGGTTCGGCTCGAGGCTGGATGTCTATCTGCCCGACGGGGTTGTGCCCCTGGTTCATGTGGGGCAGACCATGGTTGCCGGAGAAACAGTATTGGCCGACCTCACCTTGCCCGATGCCACGAGATAACCAGACCCCGCGGGACCGCGCCGGCAGGAACAGAAACGAAGCCGCGCTTGTCCAGTTGCTGCCCAACCTGATCACGCTTGCCGCGATCTGCGCGGGCATGACGTCGATCCGGTTCGCGGTTCAGGCGGATTACATGTTCGCGGTGCAACTGGTGCTGCTGGCCTGTGTGCTGGATGGCGTCGACGGCCGGGTCGCGCGTTTGCTGCGAAGCGACAGCAAGATCGGCGCTGAGCTCGATTCGCTCGCGGATTTCCTGAACTTCGGAATCGCGCCGCCGCTGATCTTGTATTTCTGGGGCTTGCAGGACATCCGCAGCGTGGCGTGGATATTCGTGCTTTTCTTCTCGGTCTGCTGCGTGATCCGGCTGGCCCGTTTCAATGTCGACCACAAGTCGGAGGATGCGGCCGGGTCGGCCACCCACTTTTCGGGGGTTCCGTCGCCGGCGGGCGCGGTGGTGGTCATGATGCCGCTGTACCTGTCGTTTGCGTTCCAGAACGACAAGCTGCCGGGCCTTGCCATCTGCATCTACATGGTTTTCGTGGGCCTGTTGATGATCAGCGCCGTGCCGACGATGTCGCTCAAGGGCGTGACGATCTCGCGGGCGAACGTGAAGTTCTTCCTCGTCGGCGTTGTCCTGGCCGGGGCCGCTTTCTTTACGTTCACCTGGATTGCGCTGTTCGTGCTGTCCGCGTGCTATCTGATTACGGTGGGATGGTCCGCGGTCCGCAAGGCGAGAGACCTCAGAAAGTAAGGAGAACGCATGGATATCGAGGCCGTCAAAACGTCCTACGCGCGGTGGGCCCCAATCTACGACAGGACATTCGGAGCGGTGACGAATGTCGGCCGGAAGCGTGCCGTCGATTATATCAACGCGCGCTCCGGGAGCGTTCTTGAAGTGGGCGTGGGCACGGGTCTTTCGCTCGAGCATTACGGCCCTGAGACGCAGGTCAGCGGCATAGATTTCAGCGAGGACATGCTCGCCAAGGCGCGCGACAAGGTGGAGCGCCTGAATCTGGGTCATGTAAGGGAGTTGCGGCAAATGGATGCCCGTAACCTCGATTTCCCGGACAATCACTTCGACACGGTCGCAGCGATGCATGTGCTGTCGGTCGTCCCCGAGCCCGAGCGCGTGATGCGCGAAATCGGCCGGGTCTGCAAACCGGGCGGCAAAGTGGTGATCACGAACCATTTCGTGCGCAAGACAGGCGCGCTTTCCGTTCTGGAGCGGGTGCTGGCGCCGGTGGCCAACGTGATCGGCTGGCATTCCGATTTCGAGATCGAAACCGTGCTTGGGTCGGAGTGTCTCAGGGTGGACGTGCAAAGACCATTGCCCCCCCTTGGCATGATGACGTTCCTGGTGTTGGAGAAAGCGCCGGAGCATTAGGGTGCGAACGCACCGAGGCACACCCGAAGGTAATGGAGTTGGGGGTTGGGCCATGGATATTCGAAGCCGACTTTTGACGGCTTCCTGATCCGGCGCGCGTCCGCTTTGCGTTCTCTGCGTCGGTCGTCGCGCTATCCGGCATCGAAGGCGGCGGCGGGCGGAACGGCGCGTCGTTTCCACGTCAGCACGATGATCGCGGTGACCGTGATCTGAACGGCTGCGAAGGTCACCAGTGCGGACAGAAGGCCCAGCATGTCGGCCAGGGCGCCGCTGGCGATCACCGGAAGCGAAAAGCCGAAATAGGCATAGACGAACAGGCCCGCCGTTGCCCTTGCCCGGTCGTCCGGCGCACGCAACGACACTTCTGCCAGGGCCGCGAGGTAGGTGAAGCCATAGCTTGCGGCGCTGGTGATACAGGTGCCGACGAGAACGAATGTCAGAACCTTCAGCCACACACCGACCAGGAGGACGAGAAAGCCGAGCGGGATGAGGACGAACCCGAGGGCAAGCGCGCGGTCGTTGGTCATGCGCCGGGCCATCGGTTGGCACAGGAACCCCATGAAGATCGCCAGGAAGATGACGAGGCCCGTCCACCCGCCGAGATCGTTCGCGGCAAGCTCCAGCGGAATGACAGCGATGGTCATGCCGGTCGTGGACCAGGCCAATGCCATTGCGGCACCGAAGACCCAAGTGCCGGAGGGGAATACCGGCAGGCGCAGGAGCGACACGGGGCGGGGCTTATCGATCCGGGGAAGTCCGAGGGCGATCAGGGCGAGGACCGGAGCCGCCACGAACAGGACGATATAGCTGGCAGGCAGGAGCGTCGGCCCCTGCACCCCGAGGCTGATCCCCGTTGCCAGAGCGCCGCCGCCAAAGCCGAGCGATGTGGCGGAGGTCACGACAAGGGCGGCGTTCCTTGCACGGCTCGCGCCGAGAATTTCCGTCATGTAGGCCGTCCCGGCGGTTGTCGCCAGACCCGTCCCGATCCCGAGCAGGACGCGCGCGACGACAAGACTTGCCCAGCTTGGCACCTGTACGAGAAGCGCCGTTGCCACGGTGCCCAGGATCAACGCCAGCGCAATCGGGACCCGTCTGCCGATGCGGTCCGACAGCCCGCCGATCAGCAACAGCGTCGGCAGGAGACCACCGACATAGGCCGCGAACGCGACCGTCACCGCCGTGGCCCCGACATCGCTTTGGGCCGCGTAGACCTCGTAGAGCGGAGCCTGAAGGTTGACGGCGAACGTCACCGTGAAGAGCCCGAGAGCGAGCAGCGAAACCGGGATGAGCCTGGACATGGGGCGCGGACCTCGAAGATTGACTTCAGACCGGCATGGCACGATGAATGTCGTAGGACAATTTTTCTATTGTACTAGATACAGTGAGGCGATGAAGAGGGCGCGATACATCCACCTTGCCGACATGCTCTCGACGGCGATCGAGGAGGGCAAGCTGGCCCCGGGCACGAAGCTGCCGACCCATCGCGCCTTTGCCGAACAGTTCAGCGTGGCCCTGGCCACGGCGACGCGTGTTTACAGCGAGGTCGAACGCAGAGGCCTGATCGTCGGCGAAGCCGGTCGCGGCACGTTCGTGCGCGATGTCGGGCTGCCGCCCGCGCTGGGGGTCCGGCAGACGGCCAGCGATGGACTCGTCGATCTTGTCTTCAACATGCCGGGGAACGCGGGCGATGCGGATATGTTGCGGGCGGGCCTGCGGCGGCTTGCGGCGGCGGGCGACCTTGAGGCGATGCTGCGGTATCAACCTCACGGCGGCCGGGCGCACGAGCGCCGGATCATTGCCGAAAGCCTTGCCGGAACCCTTGGCCCCATCGACCCCGACTGTCTTCTGGTCACGTCGGGCGGGCAGCATGGGCTGGCGACGGTCGCGCTCGGTCTTCTTCGGAGCGGCGACAGGGTCGCAACCGACACTCTGACATATCCCGGCTTCAAGTCCGTCGCGGCATTGCAGGGGCTGGATCTTGTTCCGGTCGAGGGGCGACATGGCGTGATGGACCCGGACGACCTGGAACGGCAGTGTCGCGCGCGCAAGGTGCGGGCGGTCTACCTGATGCCGACGGTTCACAACCCATTGGGGGCCGTCATGGACGAGGCAACGCGCCTGCACCTGATCGAGATCGCGCGCGCGCACGACCTGTTGCTCATCGAGGACGCGGCCTATGCATTCCTGGAACCGGACCCTCCGCCCAGCCTCTTCGCGCTTGCACCGGAACGAACGGTTTATGTCGGTAGCTTTTCCAAGAGCCTTTCGACAGGGTTGCGTCTGGGCTACCTGGTCGCACCCGAGAGCCACACGGACGGATTGCTAGAAGCGATCAGGGCGACGACCTGGAACGCCCCGGCGTTGATATCCGGCTTGGTCACGGGCTGGGTGGAGGACGGCACGCTTGCCAAATCCGAAGCCACCCGGCGGCGGGATGGCGCAGAGCGCCAGCGGCTCTGCCGGACGGTTCTTGGCGGTTCCTCGGTTCTGTCGCATCGCAACGCGGGCTTCGCCTGGTTGTCGCTTGAAAAGGGCGTTCGCGCCGAACCGATCGTCACACGGCTGAAGGCGCACGGAATTTCTGCGTCCGGCGCAGGACCTTTCGCAACCACTGTCGCAGCGCCACAGGCGTTGCGGCTTGCCTTCGGCGGGATCGCAATGGACGCGTTGACAGGAATTTTCCGGACGGTTCGGGACGCCGTCGATGCGGCATCGGTTTCGTAGGAGAGCCTTGGTCGCTGACCTGCGTGCAGGCAGTTTTTGAGTATTTTTCTGCCTTGGGACGTTATCGCTCGGCACCCGTTCGGCGGGACGCTCAGGGGAACGGTGCAGGCGTCTGGTGCCGTGGGCCGGGCTGGCGTGGCGGGCAGGGCTGGTGTATGCGGCGCCCATGTCCGATTACGACCCGCCGATGACCCCGCTGGAGGTGCTGCACGAGGATCACGAGATCCTGGTGGTGGCCAAGCCGCCCGGCCTGCTGAGCGTGCCGGGCAAGTGGGCGCACCTTGCCGATTGCCTGCTGGCGCGTGTGCAGGAGGCGTTTCCCATGGCGCTGCTGGTGCATCGGCTGGACCGGGACACGTCCGGCGTGATGGTCTTTGCGCTGTCGCCCCATGCGCAGCGGCACCTTGGCCTGCAATTCGAGAAGCGGCAGGTGAAGAAGATCTACGTGGCGCGGGTCTGGGGCCGGGTGGAGGAGCGGACCGGGACGGTGGACCTGCCGCTGATCGTGGACTGGCCGAACCGGCCGCGGCAGAAAGTGTGCCATGAGACCGGCAAGGCCGCGGTGACGGACTGGCGCGTGCAGAGATATGGCGAGGGCGAGACCCGGATGCGGCTGATGCCGAAGACCGGGCGCAGCCACCAGTTGCGCGTGCATATGCAGGCCTTGGGCCATCCGATTTTGGGGGACCCGTTCTATGCCGAGGGCGCGGGTCTGGAGCATGAACGGCTGATGCTGCATTCCGAGGAGTTGCGGCTGCGGCATCCCGATGGCGGGGCGGGGATGGTGTTTCGTCAGAAGGCGCCGTTCTAGAACGCGTGGTGCGTGAAACTCAGGCGCGCAGCACGCGGTCGGTGAGGTTGAGGCGGTGCGCGATGATGGGTTTCAGCGTGGCGGCAAGGTGGGGATCGTCGACCTGTAGCTGTTCGAGTTCGTCGAGCCGGTTGGTGGCAATGAGCGTGAGCGCGTCGAGCCGTGGGGCGCCGTCGGGATGGCGGGGGAGTGCGGTGACGGTCTGAATGTGTTCGGGTTTTGGCGCGGGGGCCAGTTTCGTGACCTCGGACGCGGTGAGCGGCGTTTCGACGAACGCATAGAGGCCGACGCCCTTGGCGGGCAGGGCGAAGGTGCAGAGCGCCACGTCGGTGATCTGCGGATGAGCGAGCAGGGCCTTGCGCAGGGCAGGGCCGTCACGTTCCATGCGGTCCTCGGTGCCTTCGCCGTCGGACCAGTTCATCAGGCGACGGGTGATGAAATTGTAGAGCCGTTTGCCGGTGGCCATCCAGACGCGGGAAGGCAGGGATTTCTGTGCCAGCATCCGGTGCTCTGACGGGGTGAGCAGATGCGGCGCGTAGGCGCGTTTCTGTTTCAGCAGGTGGCGCAGGTCCTCGCGGGCCTTGAGACGGAAGAGCTTGCCACGCCGGGGATGGACCGAGGCGAGCTGGAAGTCGATGACGGCGGCACGGCCCTCGGGCGTCATCAGCCAGTTCTGCGGCTTGGCGATGTCGTTATGGGTGACGCCCGCGCGGCGCATTTCGCGCAAGAGGCGCCTGGCGTCCCGGTACCAGGTCGGATCGGTGGGCTTGGCCAGTTGCAAAGGCGTGCCCTTGGTCCAGCTGCGCAATAGGCCCACGTGGTCGGCGCGGATGAGGGTGGGGCAGCCTTCGATCCCCTGCACGGCGCGCAGGCCGCGGGTTTCGCGCGCAGCCAGCCAGCGCGAGAGAGGGCGGGCGTAGAGCGGCACCGTGTCGAGCTTGCGCAGGACGACGGCGATGTCGGGGTGGCCTTCGAGGTGGCCGGAGATGGTCTCGGAAAAGATATCGCGCTTGTGCACGGTCTCGGGCACGAAGACGGCCTGCGCGATATCGGGGATGGTGTTCATGGGGGGTGTTTAGTGGGTTTCAGCGTGGGGGGGAAGGTGGGGTGGAACCCCACCCTACGGAAGTGTCGGGCGGTTTTTCGCGGTGCGATGTGCGGAAGGCTGCCAGACCCCGTCGCGCATCCAGCCGTCGGGACGGCGGTATATCGGAGGATCCGGTTGCGGGCGCCACCCGAGAGGCGGGGGGATGATGCGGTCAGCCTGCCCAGTCACCGTCCGCCGCGAAGCCGCCATTGGCGGGCGCGGCGCTGCGGCGCGACAGGCGCGAGACCGCCGTGCGGTAGCGGGCGCCGTGGAATTCGCGCACGAGCTTTTCGGTCCAGGAGGGATCGCCCGGCCGGGCGGCAGGGTCGTCGATCTCTGGCCCGATATCGGCAAGGCCCGAGGGGTAGATCATCGCCGGGCGCAGGCCGGTGTGCCAGTGGGACTGGACGAAGGCATCGACGGGTCGGTCGAAAGGGTCGGACAGCGCCAGCAGCCGTGCGGCGGCGGCGCGGCTGACCATCTGGCCGGTGGCGCGCAGCCCGGCCTGTTGCGGCACCACGAGGCGGCAGTCGCGGAACGTGTCGACGAGATGCGAGGGGCCTTTCGGGGCATTGGTCTGGAACTGGATGTAGCCAAGCCGTTCAATATGGGGCCGGGCGAGGCTGAGCGCGGCGTGAAACGTGTCGGGGTCGATCTCGGCGTCGTCCGCGAGGATCAGTGCAGCGCCCGCGTCGCGCCTCTGAAGCTCGGCCCAGATTTGGCGGTGCGAGAGGGTGCAGCCGATCTCGCCCGCCTTGAGGGGAAACGGGTAACCCGGCTCGAACAGCGCGGCCCCGACGCTGGACGAAAGGTCGGTGGAGGACATCGAGCCGCCGTCGACGGCGGGCCAGATCTCGGCCCTGAAGCCGCCGATGTCGCGAGCGTCGGCCAGCAGTGCCTGCGCGTTCTCTCGCCGGGCCGAAGCCCGGACGAGGTGCAACACGAAGGCGTGGATCTCCATCCGCGTCAGGCGTCTTCGGTCCAGCCCGAGACCGCCTTGACCTCGAGGAAGTCCTCGAGCCCCCATTTGCCGCCTTCGCGGCCGTTGCCGGACTGTTTCATGCCGCCGAAGGGCGAGCCGAGGCCCCGGCTTTGGCCGTTCATTTCCACCATGCCCGAGCGCAGGGCGCGGGCGCAGCGGTTGGCGCGGGCCGGATCCTGGGTCTGGACATAGTTCGTCAGGCCATAGGGCGTGTCGTTGGCGATGCGGATGCCGTCCTCTTCGGTCTCGAAGGGGATGATCGACAGGACAGGGCCGAAGATTTCCTCGCGCGCGATGGTCATGTCGTTGTTCACGTCGGCGAAGATCGTCGGTTTGACGTAGAAGCCTCGGTTGAGCCCGTCGGGGCGGCCGGTGCCGCCGGTGACAAGGCGCGCGCCTTCGTCGATGCCTTTCTGGATCAGGTCCTGGATCTTGTTGAACTGGGTCTCGTTCACCACGGGGCCCATGTGGCGGCCTTCCTCGGACGCGGGGCCGACGGTGACCTTGCCCGCCGTTTCGGCGGCGGTCTCGACGGCCTGGTCGTAGATGTCGCGCTGGACGAGCATGCGGGTGGGCGCGTTGCAGGACTGGCCGGTGTTGTTCATGCAGTGCAGAACGCCGCGCTTGACGGCCTTTTCGTCGGCGTCGGCGAAGATCAGGTTGGCGCCTTTGCCGCCAAGTTCGAGGCTGACGCGCTTGAGCGTGTCGGCGGCGTTTTTGGAGATTAGCCGCCCGGCGCGCGAGGAGCCGGTGAAGGAGACCATGTCGACGTCCGGATGGCCGGTGAGCGCGGTGCCCGCGCCCGCGCCGTCGCCGTTGACCAGGTTGAACACGCCCTTGGGAAAGCCCGCCTCGTCGATCATCTCTGCAAAGAGCAGGGCCGAGAGGGGCGATTCCTCGGACGGTTTGAGGATCATGGTGCAGCCTGCGAGCAGACCGGCGATGACCTTGAGCGAGATCTGGTTCATCGGCCAGTTCCAGGGCGTGATCATGGTGACGACGCCAACGGCCTCGTGGATAATGCGATCGTTGGGGGCGTGATCGCCCAGGGGTTCGATCCAGTGAAATTCCGATGCGGCCTTGAGGATGGCGTCCATGTGGGACGACCCGGCGCCGACCTGCTGGGCGCGGGCGAGGTCGATGGGGGCGCCCATTTCCATGCTGATGGCGCGGGCCATGTCCTCGGCGCGGGATTTGTAGATCTCGCGCAGTTTCTCGACCAGGGCCATGCGCTCGGCCACGGGGGTGGCCATCCAGCCGGGGAAGGCGGCCTTGGCGGCGGCGACGGCGGCGTCGCAATCGGCCTCGCCGGCCAATGAGATCACCGCGCAAGGGTCTTCGGTCGAGGGGTCGATGACCTGGTGGTCGGTGCCCGCGACCGGGTCGACCCAGGCGCCGTCGATGTAGAATTGTTTCTTCTCGATCATGTCGCAGTCCTTTCGTCCGAGCCGCATATGTGGGCATTTGGCGCACAGATGACCATAGGGGGCGGACTGCCGCAAGTGGGTGGTGTTAATTTCGCGAACCCTTCCTATGTTGGGCGCGAGGATTCGATTTGCAAAAGAAGGAGATGCCCCATGGCACTGCGGATCAACGACACCATTCCCGACCTGAAAGTGACCACCGACCAGGGCGAGTTCAGCCTGCATGACTGGATCGGCGATAGCTGGGCGATCCTGTTCTCGCATCCCAAGGATTTCACGCCGGTGTGTACCACCGAGTTCGGTGCCGTCGCGCGGCTGGCCGACGAGTGGGAGAAGCGCGGCACCAAGGTGATCGGGGTCAGCGTCGACGGCGTGGAAGACCACAAGAAATGGAAGGGCGACATCGAGACCGCCGGCGGCGCCAAGCCGGGCTTTCCGATTATCGCCGATGACGGGCTGGAGGTGTCCAAGGCCTTCGACATGCTGCCCGCCGAGGCCTACCTGCCCGATGGCCGCACGCCCGCCGACAGTGCCACGGTGCGCTCGGTCTTCATCATCGGGCCGGACAAGCAGCTGAAGCTGACGATGACCTACCCGATGACCGTGGGACGCAACTTTGGCGAGGTGCTGCGCGCGCTCGATGCGTTGCAGACCAGCGCCGGGCAGGGCGTGGCGACGCCGGCCGACTGGACCGTGGGGCAGGACGTGGTGATCCCGGCCACGGTCAGCGACGAGGACGCCAAGGCGAAGTTCGGGGAGTTCAACACGGTGCTGCCGTATCTGCGGATGGCGAAGCTGCCGGGTTGATCCAGCGGAGCGGCTGCGCCGCGCCGGATTATTGGGTCGGAGGGGCGCTGCCCCTCCGGTCGAAACCGGGGTTTCGACCTCCTCCCCGGGATATTTCCGGCCAGAGGAAGAGGGTCCTGTCGGGCGGCCATTCCGATCAGCGCGTAAAGCTTTGCGCCCCTTCGGGCTGGGCGATGCCGGAGCGCACGTCGCGGCGCAGGCGCAGACCGCAGCGTTCGATCATCCGACAGGAGGCAAGGTTGGTGGTGCGGGCGAATTGCTGCACCCGCTCGGCGCCGAGATCGTCCACCGCCGCGCGCAGGGCAAGGGCATTGACCCGGACGCCGATGCCGCGTTTGCGCTGATCCTCGCGCACCACCACGAGCCCGGCCCAGGCGGTGGCGTGATGCTGGCCATGGGCGTTGTAGGGAAAGTAGGTAAAGGCGGTGGCCGCGATGGTGCCGTCTTCCGGGTCGGTGAGCACGGCCAGCGCGGCAGGCCCCGTCTGACCCGGGAGCACCTGCGCAGGGTAGGGCGCGATGCCGCAGCGGGCGATGAAATCCTGCACCTTTTCGAGGAACGCAAGATCGTCGGGACCGGATGGCACGGCCGGTACCAGATCGTCGCGCGCCTGACCGAGCGCATCGTCGCAGGCGGCCCGGATACTGTCGCGCGGGCCGTCGAACACGTCCCACCAGCTTATGGTGCAGCCGATCTCGGCCAGGCGGCGCTCGATTTCGGGGCAGTCTTCCGTCGGGGTCATGCGGAACGTGATCGCGCCCTGGTCGCGCAGGATTTGCTCGATCCTGTCCCAGCCGAAGCGGTCGGGGTCGTCCGTGCCGGCCATGCGAGCGGCGAAAACCGCGCCGGGTGTGTCGCGCAGCGTGTCCGCTGCCGCCAGTGTCGCCGCCTGCGACTTTTTTGGACCGCGCTGCCGTAAAGGCCCTTCACGGTGCCGTTCATGTGGTCTCTTTCGCCCCTCGCTTGGGATCACTTTAACACGGAACGGGCAGATCGGTACGGCCTTGTGCCGTGCGCGTCGGCGGTTGCCCGGCCTTTCGGTTATGGACAGGGCCGGGATTTTGCGCGACATAGCCGGGCATGTCGAAACGTGATGCATTCGGGATCGGGGGCGAGACGGTAAGGCCCGGAAGCCGCAAGACGGTGGACGTGCCGGTGAGCACCCTGTCGGACCATACGCCGGTGAGCCTGGCGGTGCACGTGATCCACGGGCGGCGGCCCGGGCCGGTGCTGTTCGTCTCGGCGGCGATCCATGGCGACGAGGTGATCGGGGTCGAGATCGTGCGGCGGCT
Source organism: Roseovarius sp. THAF27 (assembly GCF_009363655.1). Lineage (NCBI taxonomy): Bacteria > Pseudomonadati > Pseudomonadota > Alphaproteobacteria > Rhodobacterales > Roseobacteraceae > Roseovarius > Roseovarius sp. THAF27. Next base: position 3,664,714 of record NZ_CP045393.1, on the reverse strand, counting down.
GTTGCGGGCGGCGCCCCTGAAGGGCATGGCGGGTACGTTGCTGGCGGTGCCGATCGTCAACGGGTTCGGCTTTCACAACCATTCCCGCTATCTGCCGGACCGGCGCGACCTGAACCGCTGTTTTCCCGGCGGCGCGGAAGGCAGCATGGCATCGCGGCTGGCGCATATCTTCATGGAAGAGGTGGTGCGGCGTGCGGATGTGGGGATCGACCTGCATTCGGCGGCAATCCACCGGACCAACCTGCCGCAGATCCGGCTGACGCCGGGCAACGAGCGTTTGAAATCCCTGGGCGAGGCGTTCGGCGCGCCGGTGATGATGGCCTCGAAGCTGCGCGAGGGCAGCTTGCGGCTGGCCGCCGAGGACGAGGGCGTGGATGTCCTACTGTACGAAGGCGGCGAGGCGCTGCGGTTCGACGAACTGGCCGTGCGGGCCGGGGTGAGCGGGTGCCTCCGGGTGATGCGGCGGCTGGGCATGATCGGGTCCAAGGGCGTGCCGAAGCGGCGCAGCGTGCCGGTGGTGGCGAACACGTCGCACTGGTACCGGGCTCCGGTGGGCGGTGTCTTTCGCGGCTACAAGGCGATCGGCGATGCGGTGGAGCCGGGCACGGTGCTGGGTGCTGTCAGCGACCCGATGGGCCAGACCGACCGGGAGGTGATCTGCGAGGAGGTGGGCATCGTGATCGGGCGGTCGAACATGCCTGCCGTCTACGAGGGCGAGGCGCTGTTTCATATCGCCGAGACGCCAAGGGCGGAACATGCCGCCGAGGGCGTGGCCGCGCATATGGAGGCCGCCCCGCTTTACGACGAGGACGAGATCATCTGAGCCGGGGTCTCAGGTCGTGTGGTCGCGGTTCTGGGGCAGGAGGAAGATCGACGTGGCCAGCAGGCTGAACACAAGCTCGTAGACTTCCCATTTGCGCGATACGTCGATGGCGGCGATCACGAGGCTGGCGGCCACGGCCAGAACCGCGTGGCGGGTGCTGGGGACCGGGGCGGCGATGCGGTCGGCGGTGCGTTTGATCCAGCCCACGCGCGGGTAGAGCAGCGGCAGCACGGCGAGATAGATCAGCAGGATCAGCGTCAGGATCGGGCCGAAGAGCGTCTTGGCGAGGTGGAAATCGCCCCAGGGCGTGGGCACGATCAGGTTGTGCAGGTTGGTTTCCTGCTGCTTGTTGATCTCCTGGAAGGTTTCGCCGGTTTCCCAGCCGAAGATGCGCTGGCCCCAGGAAATCTCCTCGCCCGCGGCGAAGAAGAACAGCAGGCCGTAGAACAGCGTGCAGCCGAAGGCCAAGGTGAGGCCGCGCGCCTTGAGAGAGCGGGCGTTGCCGAACAGAACGACGCTTGCCAGGAACAGGAAGATCGCGGTGCCGTATTCGACGATCCCGTCCTCGCGTGCGTAGGTCAGGGTGAAAAAGTCGGTGCTGTAGAAGAAGATGCCGACCGTAAGCACCAGGACGGCGACGACGATGCCGAGGATCAGTCTGTCGAGTTGCCGGATCGTGGAAAGGGTCATGGGACGCGTGCCTCTGGCGTAAGATCTGGCGCGGGAATAGGCGAGGCGCAGCGTCGCATCAAGCGCAAAGCCCGGCCGCGTGGCGAAGACCCGCCGGGATCAAGCGGTGACACGTTCGGGGCCGCCGGTGCTCATGGAGGTGCCGATATAGGGTTTGCCGGCCTCTTTCCATGCGCCGAAGCCGCCCTCCATGTGGGCGATGCGGTCGAGGCCGGCGTCGATCGCCGCACGGGCCATCTTGTCCGACCGCACGCCCGAGCCGCAATGCAGGACGATACGCTTGTCGGACTGGCCGGGCAGTTTCTGCGCGTCGAAGAAGGGCATGGGAAAGAGCATGGCGCCCTCGATATGCTGGAAGGCGTATTCGGGGATCGTGCGGACGTCGATCAGCACGATTTCGTTCGCGGCGAAGGCGTCGGCGACCTCTTTGACGGTCCAGGTTTCGAACGTGGCGACGCCGATGGTTTCGGATTGCATGGTATGGCCTTCCTCGGGCTTGGCGTCTGGACGAGAAACGAGGGTGTGGCGCTGCGGGTTCCCGGAGCGTCCCGGGGACGTGAGTGTCGTGGCGATCCGGATCGTGAGAAAAAGCACCGTTGGACGCTTTCAAAGGTGCACTCGAACCTAGCAGAATCGGACATGGGCATGCTAGGTATTGCGGTATGAATGAAATCAGCCCCAATATAAGCGAGGAACGGCCTGTCATCCGGCAACTGGACGAGACGGCGATCAACCGCATTGCCGCCGGTGAGGTGGTGGAGCGCCCGGCCTCGGCGGTCAAGGAACTGGTGGAGAATGCGCTGGATGCGGGCGCCCGCCGGGTCGATGTGGACATTGCCGATGGGGGCAAGACGCTGATCCGCGTGCGGGACGACGGCTGCGGAATGACCGGGGACGAGTTGCCGCTGGCGCTGAGCCGGCACGCGACGTCGAAGATCGACGGGTCGGACCTGCTCAACATCCATTCCTTCGGGTTTCGGGGCGAGGCGCTGCCCAGCCTCGGGTCGGTGGGGCGGCTGACGATCACAAGCCGGGCGCAGGGGTTCGACGGGGTCGAGATTACGGTGGCGGGTGGTGGCATCGGTGCAGTGAAGCCTGCCGCGCTGAACCGGGGTACGGTGGTGGAGTTGCGCGATCTCTTTTACGCCACGCCCGCGCGGTTGAAATTCATGCGCACCGACCGGGCCGAGGCGCAGGCGGTGGGCGATGTGATCAAGCGGCTGGCGATGGCGGAGCCGTTCGTCAGGTTCACCCTGCGCGACGTGAGCGAGGGGCGCGAGCCGCGTATGGTGTTTCGCGCCGATGCCGAGAGTGGCGATCTGTTCGATGCGCTGCACGGGCGTTTGGGCCAGGTTCTGGGACGGGAGTTCGCCGAGAACGCGTTGCGGATCGAGGCCGAGCGCGAGGGGATCGCGATGACGGGCTATGCCGCGTTGCCGACCTATTCGCGGGGGTCGAGCGTGGCGCAGTATCTGTTCGTCAACGGGCGGCCGGTGCGGGACAAGATGCTCTATGGGGCGCTGCGGGCGGCCTATCACGATTTCCTCAGCCGGGACCGGCATCCGGCGGCGGCACTGTTCCTGGAATGCGAGCCAAAGCTGGTGGATGTGAACGTGCACCCGGCGAAATCCGAGGTGCGGTTTCGCGATCCCGGCGTGGCGCGGGGGCTGCTGGTGTCGGGGCTGCGCCATGCGCTGGCCGAGGCGGGTCACCGGGCGTCGACCACCGTGGCGGGCGCGACGCTGGGTGCGATGCGGCCGGAGCCCTTGCCACAGGCGGGCGCTTCAAAAATCTACCAGATGGATCGGCCCGGGGCAGCGGCGCGGGCGGCGAGTTACCAGATGCAGGCGCCGGAGGCGGGCTTTGCCGAGATGCAAGGCGCCTGGTCGGGTCGGGTCGAGCCGCAGGTGGTGGAGACGCACGAAGACGCGGTGGCGCCGCAGTCGCTGCCCTTGGGGGCGGCGCGGGCGCAGGTGCACGAGAATTACATCGTGGCGCAGACCGAGACCGGCATGGTCCTTGTGGATCAGCACGCGGCGCATGAGCGGCTGGTCTATGAGAAGCTGAAGCGGCAGATGGCCGAGAACGGCGTGGCCAGTCAGGCGCTGCTGATCCCCGAGATTGTCGAGTTGAGCAGTGGCGAGGCGGGGCTGCTGCTGGATATGGCCGAGGATCTGGCGCGGCTGGGGCTGGTGATCGAGGCGTTCGGGCCGGGCAGCATCGCGGTGCGCGAGACGCCGGCAATCCTGGGGCCGTGCGACGCGGGCAAGATGCTGCGCGACGTGCTGGACGAATTGGCCGACATGGGTGAGAGCCTGAACGTGCAGGCGCGGATCGAGGCGATCCTGAGCCGGGTGGCCTGTCACGGCTCGATCCGGTCGGGGCGGCGCATGAGCGGCGAGGAGATGAACGCATTGCTGCGCGAGATGGAGGCGACGCCGCATTCCGGGCAGTGCAACCACGGACGGCCCACTTACGTGGAGCTGAAACTGAGCGATATCGAGCGGTTGTTCGGGCGGACATGATTACGATTGGCGAGACCACTTACGCACTGGACGATCCGCTGGTGATGGCGGCACTGGCGGCGGCGGCCGTGGTGTTGCTGATCCTGCTGTTGGTGATCCTTGCGCTGCGGGCCGCGGCGCGGACGGCGCTGGCGACGGAGCCGCTGGCGCAGCAGTTGGGACACTTGGGGCAGAACGTGCAGAGCCTTGCCAATGGGCAGGAGGGTTTGCGCAGTTCGATCCAGGTGGTGAGCGACACGGCGACCAGCGGGCAGACACAGCTGGCGCAGATGGTCGAACAGCGGCTGGCGGGCGTGCAGCAGCAGATGCAGGACCGGCTGGCGGACAACGCGATGCGCAGCCAGCGGGCGCTGACCGAGATGCAGGAGCGGATGCGCGAGACGCTGCATGGCTCATCGAAGCAGACCACCAACAGCCTGACGGCGTTGCAGGAACGGCTGAGCGCCATCGACAAGGCGCAGGACAATATAACCAAGCTGTCGGGTGATGTGCTGTCGCTTCAGGATATCCTGTCGAACAAGCAGACGCGCGGGGCGTTCGGCGAGATCCAGTTGACCGATATCGTCAGCAAGGCGATGCCGTCAGACAGCTATTCGCTGCAGGCGACGCTGTCGAATGGGCGGCGGGCAGATTGCCTGATCCACCTGCCGAACCCGCCGGGGCCGATCGCCATCGACAGCAAGTTTCCGCTGGAGGCCTACGAGGCGCTGCGCAACGCCAAGAGCGACTACGAGGTGAACGAGGCCGCGAAGTTCCTGCGGACCTCGGTGAAGAAGCACATCAAGGATATTTCCGACAAGTATATCCTGGATGGCGAGACGGCGGATGGCGCGCTGATGTTCCTGCCGTCCGAAGCGGTCTATGCCGAGTTGCACGCCAATTTCCCGGAACTGGTGCGCGAGGGGTTCGCCCAGAAGGTCTGGATCGTGTCGCCCACCACCTGCATGGCGACGCTGAACACGATGCGCGCGATCCTTAAAGACGCGCGGATGCGCGAGCAGGCGGGGGCCATTCGCAAGATGCTGGGGCAGTTGCACCGAGACGTGGAACTGGTGCTGGAACGCGCGGGCAAGCTGGAGACGCATTTCGACCAGGCGCGGCGCGATGTCGAGGGAATTTCAACCGCGGCCGAGCGTGCAGGGAAACGGGCGGCGAAGCTGGACAACTTCGATTTCGAGGAACTGGCGCCGGAGGATTCGGTGAATGTGGTGAAGCTGGGCAAGGACGGCTAGCTGGCGGTTATGGCTGGCTGCGAAAGTCGGAAATGAGTCCTTGTGAGACATTGGGTTCGAGCATCCAGCCGGTTAACAGCCGCGCAGCGGCCCGGCCATCGTCAGCCCCTCCCTTGGGCTGGCGATTTGGCTGAGGCTGGGCGCACCGATCATTCCGAGGATGTGTTTGGCAGGCATAAAGTGCTTCCTATTTGCCGTCGGATCGCCACCCCAGGGGCTGACGATAGCCTCCGTCTGGAACGGCAGCAAGGTCCGCAAAGCGGCCCTACATCGTCTCCAGGCAGTGGCGGCGGAAGGCGCGTTTGAGCATGTCCAGCTCTTCGCGCAGGAGCGTCACCTCGGCGCGGATATCGTAGGCCAGCGCATCGCCCGAAACGATGGAGAAGCTGCCGAGGGCGGTGCCGGTCTGCTTGTCGGAAATCAGGAAAGTCTGCACCCCGTCGGCGATGCGGTCGGCGGGGATGGGGACCCGCAGGACCCAGGCCTGTTCCTCGGGTTTCTCGACGACTTCGACGCCGGCGATGCTGTCTTGCAGGTGCGTGACCGACACGTCCGGGCGGCGGTCGCCGGCGCCGGTGATGACCCCTTCCCAGACGCCTTCGAAGAGGCGCGTCTTGGTCAATGTCAGCTCTTGCATCGGTGTCCTCCTAGAATTCCGCGCGGGGCCGGCGGCTGAAGGTGAGGTCGCGCAGGATGACCTGGCTCATCTGGGGGTTCTCGAAAATCAGGTCGATCCAGGCGCGCTCGATCCGCTTTTCGTTCAGCTTGGAATAGGCCAGGTCGAACTCGACCATGATCTCTTCTTCGTGCAGCGGCAGTTCGCGCACGATCTGTTCGGTGTTCGGGCCGTGCTTGATGTTGAGCCGCGCGAAGATCTCCAGCGACTTTTCCATCTCGACGATGGTGTCCATGCGGATCAGGTGACGCTGCTGCAGGCCGCGGACCGCCGCCTCGGGCAGGTCGAGCACGAGCGACAGGAAAGAGCCGTCGAAGCTGAAGACGTCCATGCGCAGGCCGAAGGGCGCAAGATCGGCCTCGCGGGTGTTGCGCAGCTGGCGCAGGGTCAGTTCGGAGTGTTGACAGTCGTGAAACAGTGTCAGCTCGTGCCCCAGTTGCGTCTTGCTGAGGACAGAGGATCGCCCCGGCACGGCCAGCGGTTCGCGCCAGATCGCGGGGCGCCAGGACCAGTCGGTGCCGTGTGGCTTGGGGAAGGCGTGGCTGCCGATCATCGGCAGGGCCAGCCGGTTGTCGGCATGGCTGATCAGCTCGTTGAGATGGTAGCGCAGCTTGCGTGCTTCGGAGCGTTCGGCGCGAAGCTGTTCCAGCGTCATCGACGTGGCGTCGCGAACGGTTTGTCGCCATCGCCGCAGGTCGCGCCGATGGGCCAGCCAATCCAGTCCTGAACGTTTCAGCCCCATCCGCGTCGATCAATCCCGTCTGGTCGTGCCACAATCTGCCCCTCTGGAGGTTTTCATAGCATTAACCTGAGTTTCGAAACAATCCATTGCTTGCCTCGGCTTACTGCGCACTGGCGCTCCGCAAGGCGCGGGCGAGATCGGTAATGAAGCGGCGGCCGGACGTGCCGGCAAGGGTGCTGCCGCGCGGTGTATAGACCGCAAGGCTTACGAAATGGTCGTTGATGACCATGCCGCCGCGCCAGTAGCGCGGGTCGCCTCCGGGCAGGGCCAGTTCGCCGCCTGCGTCCAGATGCACCAGCGCGAGCCCGTCGGTATCTATCGCGGCCAGCGGTTTCTTCGGGGCGGCGCTGGCGGCGATGGTCGCCGCGGTGGGCTGCGCGCGGCCCGGCTGCTTGTCCGCGACGTTGACCACGATCAGGGCCGGGGGAACGGTGACGCCCGGCTCTCCGCTGAGCGACTCGCAACTGCCCAGGAGCACGAGGCGGTTGGAAGGCTGGCGGCGGACGCTGTCGGCGTCGACGCAATAGCCGCGCGGGCCGCGCACCACCACGTCGCCATCGTAGAGCGCCAGTGCCTTGACCACGTTGGGCTCGTCGGACGTACCGCCCGGCCCGAGATCGCCGCAGGCGGCCAGCGACCACAGGAGGGCCGCCAGCCAGATTGGTCGGAGGGCGCGCACGGGCAGGCTCAGAGGTCCGCGTAGACGTGACGCTCGGCCTCGGCGCCGGGATGGGTGACCGCGCCCTTGTAGGTCTCGCCCACGAGCTGGGCGTATTTCCAGAGTGCGCCGGAGGCGTAGATCGTCTCGCGCGGGCCAGGCCAGTCTTTCTTGCGGGCTTCCAGTTCCTCGTCGCTGAGGTCCACCGAAAGCTCGCCCCTGATGGCGTCAATGGTGATCATGTCACCATTCTTGAGCATCGCGATGGGGCCGCCATGGGCCGCTTCGGGGCCGACATGCCCGACGCAGAAGCCGCGCGTGGCGCCGGAGAAGCGGCCATCGGTGATGAGCGCGACCTTCTTGCCCATGCCCTGACCCGAGAGGGCGGCGGTGGTGGCCAGCATCTCGCGCATCCCGGGGCCGCCGGCGGGCCCCTCGTTGCGGATGACGATGACCTCGCCTTCCTTGTATTCGCGTTTCTGAACGGCGGCGAACGCGTCTTCCTCGCATTCGAACACGCGGGCGGGGCCGGTGAAGACCTGGTGTTCCGGTGCGATGCCCGCGACCTTCACGATGGCACCCTGCGGCGCGATGTTGCCCTTGAGGCCGACGACGCCGCCCGTCTTGGTGATCGGGGTTTCGATGGGGTAGATAACCTTGCCGTCGGCTTTGCGCTCGATCCGGTCAAGTTCTTCGCCGATGGCGCGCCCCGTGGCGGTCATGCAGTCCTCGTGGATGAGGCCGGCCTTGCGCAGTTCTTTCATCACCACGGGGATGCCACCCGCGTCGTAGAGGTCCTTGGCGACGTATTGCCCGCCCGGCTTGAGGTCTACGAAATAGGGCGTGTCGCGGAAGATTTCGCAGACATCGTCGAGGTAGAACTCGATCCCGGCCTCGTGCGCGATGGCGGGCAGGTGCAGGCCTGCGTTGGTGGAGCCCCCCGTACAAGCGACGACCCGCGCGGCGTTTTCCATCGACTTGCGGGTGACCACGTCGCGGGCGCGGATGTTTTTCTCCAAGAGGTCCATGACCGCGCGGCCCGACGCCTCGGCGTACTGGTCGCGGGATTCGTACGGCGCTGGCATGCCCGAGGAGTTCATCAGGGCAAGGCCGATCGCCTCGGAGACGCAGGCCATGGTGTTGGCGGTGAACTGGCCGCCGCAGGCCCCCGCGGAGGGACACGCCACGCGTTCGAGCGTATCGAGCGCCTTGTCGGACATGGTGCCGTTCTGGTTCCAGCCCACGGCCTCGAACATGTCCTGCACGGTGAGGTCGCGGGTGCGGAATTCCTCGGGGATCTCGTCGATCTGGGGGGCCTTGCCCGGCAGGATCGAGCCACCGTAGATGAAGACCGACGGCACGTTGAGGCGCACCATGGCCATCATCATGCCGGGCAGGGACTTGTCACAGCCGGCAAGGCCCACGATGGCGTCATAGCAGTGGCCGCGCATGGTCAGCTCGACCGTATCCGCGATGGCCTCGCGGGAGGCGAGCGACGAGCGCATCCCCTCGTGCCCCATGGCGATACCGTCGGTGACGGTGATGGTGGTGAATTCGCGGGGCGAGCCCTTGGCCTCTTTCACGCCGCCCTTGACGGCCTGGGCCTGACGGTTGAGCGCGATGTTGCAGGGCGCGGCCTCGTTCCAGCAGGTGGCGACGCCGACGAGGGGCTGGTGAATCTCCTCCTCGGTCATGCCCATCGCGTAATAGTACGAGCGGTGCGGCGCGCGCGCGGGCCCTTCGGTCACGTGGCGGCTGGGCAGTTTGCTTTTGTCGAACTTGGTCATCTGGGCCTCCCCTGAAATCTTCGGATCCGGTCTAGGCCAGAGCCGCGACGGGGGCAAGCTTTCGCGCGGGCAAAGTTCAGCGCGGCGGCGTGGCCATTGCTGCCACGGGGGCGTGGCGGTGACACGTGACGACGTGGTCGTTGACCATGCCCACGGCCTGCATGAAGGCATAGACGATGGTCGGGCCGCAGAATTTGAAGCCACGTTTCTTCAAATCCTTCGAAATTGCGCGGGATATTTCGGTTTCGGTGGGCACTTCGGCCAGGCTGGTCCAGCGGTTCTGCAAGGGTGCGCCGCCCATCCAGGACCACAGGTAGGTGTCGAAGCCTTGTTCGGCCTCGATCTCCTGCCAGGCGCGGGCATTGGTGATGGTGGCTTCGATCTTGCCGCGGTGGCGGATGATGCCGGGATCGCCCAAAAGGCGCTGCACGTCCTCCTCGCCCCAGGTGGCGATGAGATGCGGGTCAAAGCCTTGGAATGCCGCGCGAAAATTCTCGCGCTTCTTCAGGATGGTGATCCAGCTGAGGCCCGCCTGAAAGCCGTCGAGAATGAGCTTTTCCCACAACGCGCGGCTGTCCCATTCGGGCACGCCCCATTCGGTGTCGTGATAGGCCTCGTAGATCGGATCTGTGCCGACCCAGCCGCATCTTTCCATGGTTCAAGCCCCCCGGTTTCGCCTGTTGCGGACAGTATGACTCAAATGCCCCTTTTAACAATTCCTTAGACTGCGTGGCGCTTATTGGGCAGCGGTGGAGTACGGAGAGATTCATGGGTGACAAGAGATTGAAGTGGGCGAACGTGCCAACGGGGCATCACAACCCCCTGGCCTATGCGGTGTCGGTGCGGGACCAGTCGGTGATCCAGATGGTCGAGGAGGCGGTGCGGCACGGTGACGTGATGCTGGCCTACCAGGCCGTGGTGCCGTCCGGGCGGCAGGACCGGCCGGCCTTTTACGAGGGGCTGGTACGGGTGCTGGATGAAACTGGCCGGATCATCCCGGCGCGCGACTTCATCCATGTGATCGAAGCGATGGAAATGGGGCGGATCGTAGGTTGCCTGTCGCTGGAAAAGGGCATCCGCACCTTACGCGAGCATCCCGATATCCGCCTGTCGATCAACATGTCGGCGCGGTCCATCGGCTATCCGCGCTGGATGCGCACGCTGAAACGCGGGCTGGCGCAGGACCCGACGCTGGGAGAGCGCCTGATCCTCGAGATTACCGAAAGCTCGGCCATGCTGGTGCCGGAACTGGTGGTGAGCTTCATGGCCCGGCTGCAACGGAAGGGTATCAGTTTCGCGCTGGACGATTTCGGGGCGGGGTTCACCTCGTTCCGCTACCTGCGGGATTTCTATTTCGACATCCTCAAGATCGACGGGCAGTTCGTTCGCGGGATCGCGGACAACCCGGACAACCAGGTGCTGACGCGGGCGCTGATCTCGATTGCCGAGCAGTTCGACATGGTCACCGTCGCCGAAAGCGTCGAGCGCCCCAATGACGCCATCTATTTGCAGAATATCGGCGTGCATTGTCTGCAGGGCTATTATTTCGGCGCGCCCACGGTGCAGCCGCCCTGGCTGGAAACGGCCAAGGCGGCGGCGACGGCCTGACCTGTGACAACGGCTACAGTTGCCGCATTGCGGCGACTGCGCTACACCCTGCGTGATGCGGGGAATCCGGGGGCCGCGCATGACGCGCTGCCCTTCGGTCCTCGGCCAGCAAGAAATGGTGGAGGACACTATGACCAATGTTGTTATCGCCTCGGCAGCACGGACCGCTGTCGGCTCTTTTTCCGGCGCGTTTGCCAACACCCCGGCGCATGACCTGGGCGCGGCTGTTCTGGAAGCCATCGTCGAGCGCGCGGGCATCGACAAATCGGAAGTTTCCGAGACCATCCTTGGCCAGGTCCTGACCGCGGCGCAGGGCCAGAACCCCGCCCGCCAGGCGCATGTGAATGCGGGCCTGCCGATCGAAAGCGCGGCCTGGGGCATCAACCAGGTGTGCGGGTCGGGCCTGCGGGCCGTGGCGCTAGGCGCGCAGCACATCCAGTTGGGTGATGCCGATGTCGTGGCCGCTGGCGGGCAGGAGAACATGACCCTCAGCCCCCACGCCGCGCATCTGCGCGCCGGGCACAAGATGGGTGACATGAAATACATTGACACGATGATCCGCGACGGTCTGTGGGACGCCTTCAACGGCTATCACATGGGCCAGACCGCCGAGAATGTCGCCGAGAAGTGGCAGATCAGCCGCGAACAGCAGGACGAGTTCGCCGTCGCCAGCCAGAACAAGGCCGAGGCGGCACAGAAGGCGGGCAAGTTCGATGACGAGGTGATCCCGTTCACCGTCAAGTCGCGCAAGGGCGAGACGGTCGTGGACAAGGACGAATACATCCGCCACGGCGCCACGATGGACGCGATGCAGAAACTGCGCCCGGCCTTCACTCAGGACGGCTCGGTCACCGCGGCCAATGCCTCGGGCCTGAACGACGGTGCGGCGGCCGTGCTGCTGATGAGCGCCGAGAATGCCGAGAAGCGCGGGATCGAGCCGCTGGCGCGGATCGCCTCCTATGCCACCGCCGGCCTCGACCCGTCGATCATGGGCGTCGGCCCCATTCACGCCAGCCGCAAGGCGCTGGAAAAGGCAGGCTGGAGCGTCGATGACCTGGACCTGGTGGAAGCCAACGAGGCCTTCGCCGCGCAGGCCTGTGCCGTGAACAAGGACATGGGTTGGGACCCGTCGATCGTGAACGTGAACGGCGGCGCGATTGCCATCGGCCACCCGATCGGCGCCTCGGGCTGCCGCGTTCTGAACACGCTGCTCTTCGAGATGAAGCGCCGCGATGCCAAGAAAGGGCTGGCCACGCTGTGCATCGGCGGTGGCATGGGCGTGGCCATGTGCATCGAGCGCCCGTAGGCGACTGATTTGAGACGACAAGACAGGCCCTCCGGGGCCTGTTTTTCAATCCGAGCCCCAGGACAGCCCCAGATGATGTTGCCCGACAACCCTCCTCAGATCGTGTTTTCCGGCGGCGGGTTGCGGTGTTTCTGGCAGGGCGGTTTCCTGACCCGGCTAGAGGCCGAGCGCAAGTTCACGCCCGAGCGGGTGACCGGGGTGAGCGGCGGTGCGATGGCGTGTGCGGCGTGGATCGCGGGCCTGGAGCACCGGCTGCTCGACGTGATGTGCGACGCGTTCGAGGACCGCGACCACAACCTCGATCTTTTTGCCGCCGACGAGGACGGGATCACCCCGCACCAGCGCATCTATTGCGACGTGGTGGAAACAGTGCTGGACAAGGCGGCCTGCGAGGCCGTCGCGAACGGCCCGGCCTTTCAGATCCAGATCGCGCATCCGCCGTCGAACGGAAATCCGACGATGACGGGCACGGCTCTGGCCGCGGCCTATGAGGCGGAGCTGCATGTCGTGGGCAGCCCGCATTTCGACTGGGCCGAGAAGATGGGCCTGACGGCGCAGCTGGTCGACGCCAACCAAGCGGCGCGGGACGGGCGGCTGGTGGAGCTGGTGAATGCGGCTGCGGTGATTCCGCCGGTGTTCGAACCGCCGCTTTGGGGCGACCGGCGCGTGGTGGATGGCGGGATGGCCGACCAGGCGCCGCTGCCCGAACCGGACGAGGGCGAGACGCTGGTGCTGCTGACCCGGCAATACAGGAACCTGCCGGATGTGCCCGGACGACTCTATGTCTGGCCGTCCGAGGAGACGCCCGCCGACAAGATAGATTTTACCGACCCGCAAAAGCTGCGCGAGACGTGGACATTGGGCGAGCGCGACGCGGAGGCGTTCCTGAACAGCGGATGAGTGCCCCGCGGCAAAAAGAATTGCGCAAGAATGTTGCGCTTTGCGCGCAGGGTGAGTAGCAAAGTTTCCGAGACAACCAACACTGGATAGAAAGACTGGAGGAGTTCCCATGGCGAGAGTTGCCCTTGTGACAGGCGGTAGCCGCGGTATCGGCGAGGCCATTTCGAAGAAACTGAAGGAGGAGGGCTACGAGGTTGCCGCCACCTATGCGGGCAACGACGAAGCCGCGGCGAAGTTTACCGACGAAACCGGCATCAAGACCTATAAATGGAACGTGGCCGATTACGACGCCTCGAAGACCGGAATCGAGACCGTCGAGGCCGAGCTGGGCCCGATCGACGTGGTGGTAGCCAATGCGGGCATCACCCGTGACGCGCCGTTCCACAAGATGACGCCGGACCAGTGGAAGGACGTGATCGACACCAACCTGACCGGCGTGTTCAACACGGTGCACCCGGTCTGGCCGGGAATGCGCGAACGCAAGTTCGGGCGCGTGATCGTGATCAGCTCGATCAACGGCCAGAAGGGGCAGTTCGCACAGGTCAACTATGCCGCGACCAAGGCGGGTGACCTTGGGATCGTCAAGTCGCTGGCGCAGGAAGGCGCGCGCGCCGGGATCACCGCGAACGCGGTCTGCCCGGGCTATATCGCCACGGAAATGGTGATGGCGGTGCCCGAGAAGGTGCGCGAATCGATCATCGGTCAGATCCCGGCGGGCCGGCTGGGTGAGCCCGAGGAGATCGCCCGCTGCGTGGCGTTCCTGGCGTCGGACGATGCCGGGTTCATCAACGGTTCGACCATCTCGGCCAACGGGGCGCAGTTCTTCGTCTGAGGAGGCCGAACCCACGAAAAGCGAAAGGGCCGGTCAGGGGAACCGGCCCTTTCTGTTTCCAGAGACCTGCAACGATCATCTGGAAGGTGACTTGCGCCCCAGCCAGCCGAGAAGTTCGCCGAAAGCGCGGCTTCGTTCGTAATGGGCGGCGCGATAGGCGTCGCGGGTGCGGGCGTCGAAAGAGGTCTCGATCATGGTCGATCCTTTCAGGGAAACTTGATTGATTTGAATATGAGGCTTTGTGTAGGTGACCGCAAACGAGACTTTTCAGCGCTTCAGTTAAGTTATATTTTAGTGAGATGAGTGATCGCCTTCCCCCTTTGACGGCCTTGCGCGCCTTCGAGTCCGCAGCGCGGCACATGTCGTTTCAGAAGGCGGCGGCGGAATTGAACGTGACGCCCGCTGCGCTGTCGTTCCAGATCAAGTCGCTGGAGGAGCATCTGGGTGCAGCGCTGTTCCGGCGGTTGAACCGGGCGGTGGAACTGACCGAGGCGGGGGCCGCGCTGGCGCCGGGGTGCCGCGACGGGTTCTCGGCCCTGTCGGCGGCCTGGACGGCGACGCGGCGGGCGCTGGACAGCAGCACGCTGACGGTGACGGCGGGGCCGGCCTTTACCGCGAAATGGCTGGCGCCACGGCTCTACGAGTTTGCGCAGGCGCATCCCGAGATCGAGCTGCGATTCACGGCATCTTTGCGGCTGATGGATTTCGACCGCGACGAGGTGGACGTGGCGATCCGGTTCGGGCACGGGGCGGATGAGGGGCTGTATTCGCTGCCGCTGGCCGAGGAATGGGTGACGCCGATGATGACGCCCGCGCTGGCCGAACGGTATCCGACGATAGAAAGCCTGCGCGAGGCGGTGCTGATCGTCGATCAATCGATCGATTTCCTGGATCCGGCGACCGACTGGGCGGCCTGGTTCCGGGCGATGGGCGTGGACCCGGTCGAGCCGCACGGCCCGCGATTTTCGCAAGGCGACCATGCGGTGGACGCGGCTTTGGCGGGGGTTGGCGTGGTGCTGGGGCGCCGGGCGCTTGTCATCAAGGACCTGATGGAAGGCCGGCTGGTCGCGCCCTATAGCAAGGCCGTGAGCGCCGGGGCGCAGTTTCGCTTTGTCTGTCGCAAGGGCGCCGAGGACAAACCCCAGATCAAGGTTTTCCGGGAATGGATGCTGGCCGAGACTGCCAAGGGGTTCGAGACGACGGCCAAGATGGAGATGGTGCCGCTGGTGCCCGCATGATCACGAGATGCGCCCGGAGAGGCGCATCCCGATCAGTCTTTGCGTGACATGTTAATGGGAAAGTCGTTCGATCTCTTCCTTCAGTCGGAGTTTCTGCTTTTTCATGCTTGAGATTTCGAGGTCGGGTGTGCCCGGGGCACGCTGTGCCGCTTCGACCTGATCCGAGAGAGCCTGGTGTTTCTTCTTAAGTTCCTCGACATGTGAACTCAAAGCCATGAATGCGTCTCCTCTTTCTGATATGCACGGGATAGTGCAGCACAAAAGATATAATCTGTCACGCTGCGTGCGCAAAATCGGGCGGCGGGATTTAGCTACAACTTGCCTAAATCAGGCCGGGAAAGGCAGTTCCCCGCCGTCGCGCAGGATGCAAGCCGTTGCCGGGGTGTAGTTTTCGGAATCGTTAACGTGCACCTGCCCATTATGCAGGCACCAGCCGTCATGCAGCCGGAATGCGGCCCGTCCGCCGCGCCGTCCGCGCAGAAGGACCAGCCGCGCGTCCCGTCCGGGACGGGGAATCAGTGGCAGAAGCTGAAGGCTGCCAAGGTGGCGCGCGGCGTGGGACAGAAGCTCTGGCAGGCGCTCGGCGCGCTGGATGAAGGTGGTGGTGCCCTTGGGCCGGGTGCGCTTGGCGGCGGCGGCGACCCAATCTGCAAGGGGTGTATCCTCGCCCATGGCGCCTTCGCGGCCCGGATCGGTGGCGGCGGTGCTGGCGGCACGGTCGAAATAGGGCGGATTGGCCAGCACGTGGTGGAACTGCCGTTCTTTGAGCGTGCCGGGCATGGCGGAAAGATCGCCCTCGATGACCTCGAACGGCAGCTCGTTCGCGGTGCCGTTCCATCGGGCAAGGGCCGCATAGGCGGGCTGGCGCTCCAGGCCCGTCAGGTGGATGTCTGGCACCCGTCGGGCCAGGCACAGCCCCGCGACACCGACGCCGCAGCCGAGGTCGAGCACGGTGTCGCCCGGATGCGCGGGAATGCTGGCGGCCAGGAGCACAGGGTCGATGCCGGCGCGATAGCCGTTCCGGGGTTGCAGGATCTGCAGCCGTCCGCCGAGAAAATCGTCGCAGGTGGTCGGGTGCGTCACGAAAGCGCCTCGACCTCGATCCCGTTGTCCTGAAGGGCCTGGCGGGCGGGAAGATAATCATCCTCGCTGACCATGAGGCGTCGGGGGAAGATTCCGATGCCGCCCTCGAGGACGCTCATGTTTACGTCCAATTCAAAGCAGTCTATATCCTCGCCCTGAAGCAAGGCTTTGGCGAATGCCATCACGGTCGGGTCGGTGGTGCTGAGAAGATGCTTCATGGGGATGACTTAAGGACACCGGACGCGCATTGTCGAGCCTGAGTGACGGGAGTTTGATGGGACTGGACCACGCCGCAACCAAACCGCACGAAGCGCTGGCCTCGCATTTCGAGGGCAAGCTTGGCGAGGTCAATAACCTGATCCGTGCGCGGATGGCGTCACGCCACGCGCCGCGCATCCCGGAAGTGACGGCGCACCTGGTCGAGGCGGGCGGCAAGCGGCTGCGACCGATGCTGACGCTGGCGGCGGCGGACCTGTGCGGATATCTCGGCGAGGACGACGTGAAGCTGGCCGCGACGGTGGAATTCATCCATACCGCGACGCTGTTGCACGACGACGTGGTGGACGAAAGCGCTCAGCGCCGCGGTCGGCCCACGGCGAACCTTCTGTTCGACAACAAGTCCAGCGTGTTGACCGGGGATTACCTGTTCGCGCGGGCGTTCCAGCTGATGGTGGAAACCGGATCCTTGAAGGTGCTGGACATCCTGTCCAACGCCGCGGCGACGATTGCCGAGGGCGAGGTGCTGCAACTGACCGCGTCGCGCAGCCTGAAGACGGACGAGGACGTGTATCTGCAGATCGTGCGGGGCAAGACCGCAGCGCTGTTTTCGGCGGCGACCGAGGTGGGTGGCGTGATCGCGGGCGTATCGGACGACCAGGTGCAGGCGCTGTTCGATTACGGCGATGCGCTGGGCATCGCGTTCCAGATTGTCGATGACCTGCTGGATTACCAGGGCGATGCCAAGGCCACGGGCAAGAACGTGGGCGACGATTTCCGCGAGCGCAAGCTGACCCTGCCGGTGATCAAGGCGGTGGCGCTTGCCGACGAGGGCGAACGCGCGTTCTGGGCCCGGACCATCGACAAGGGCGACCAGCGCGACGGCGACCTGGACGAGGCGCTGCGGCTGCTGACCCATCACGGCACGCTGGAGGCGACACGGGACGACGCGCTGGCCTGGACGGCGAAGGCCAACGCGGCGATGGCGCAACTGCCCGAACATCCGGTGCGGGACATGCTGCTGGCGCTGTCGGATTACGTGGTGGCCCGGATCCGCTAGCGGCGGTCAGGGCTGCGCGTTGAGGCGGGTGGCGGTGATCCACCAGCCCGGGTTCTCTTCTTTCAGACGTCCTTCGGCGGCGCGGGCCGTTTCCTCGCCGGTGTAGAGGCCGAAGCAACTGCTGCCAGAGCCGGTCATCCGGGCCATGCGGCAGCCCGCCGTCACAGTGAGCGCGCCCAGTACCTGTGAGATCACGGGCGTCTGGCTGATGGCGGCATACTCCAGGTCGTTGCGCATCCCCCGAAGCCAGTCGATAAAGTCGATCGCACTGAGGTTCTCGGGGATTTCCGAGGGCATCGGCGTGTTGTTCTTCTGGCCGACGGCGGCAAAGACGTCGGGCGTGCGCATGGGCACGCCGGGATGGATCAGCACCGCGTGGAGGCAGGGCAGGTCGCGTGCGGCGGTCACCTGTTCGCCGATCCCCCGCATCCTTGCGGCGCCGTTGCCAAGGCATACCGGCACGTCGGCACCCAGCGCGCTGACATCGGACGGAATGGGCGTGTCAGTCAGGCGCGACAGAACGCGCAGGGTCGCGGCGGCATCCGACGACCCGCCGCCAAGGCCGGCAGCATGGGGCAGAACCTTGTCGAGGGTGATATCGGCGCTGGCCCCCATCAGGTCGGCGGCTCGCAGCACGAGGTTGTCGGACCCGTCCGGCACGCCCTTTGCCATCGGCCCGCTGACCGTAAGCTGCGGCGTGTCCGACAATGTGACGGTCAGGTGATCGCCCACATCGGCGAACATGACCAGCGAATCGAGCAGGTGCATACCGTCGTCACGCTGCCCGGTGATGTGCAGTGTGAGGTTGATCTTGGCCGGGGCGAAGCCCTCAGCCGCCGTCATCGGCAACCTCCAGCGGGGGCGAGCCTTCTTCCTGCAGCACGACGTCGAGGCCGACCTCGAGCTTGCGGCGCATGCGGTCGGGATCGACATCGGGCGAGGGGTTTTCCTTGTCGACGAAGGACAGCGCGCGCCTCCACTGGAACCGGGCCTCGACCTCGCGGCCCACGGCCCAGAGGACGTCACCGAGGTGGTCGTTGACCACCGGGTCCACCGGCATCAGTTCGGCGGCGCGTTCCATGTGACCAATGGATTCCTCGTAGCGGCCCAGCCGGTAAAGAACCCAGCCGAGGCTGTCGATGATATAGCCCGACTCGGGTTGCGCCTCGGCGGCGCGTTCGATCATGTCGAGCGCCTCGTCCAGTTTCTGTTGTTTTTCGACAAGCGAATAGCCGAGGTAGTTCAGCACCTGCGGATGTTCGGGGTTCAGTTCCAGCGCCTTGCGGAAATCGGCCTCGGCCTCCTCCCAAGTGCCTTGGCGTTCGTGGCTGATGGCCCGGGCATAGTAGATGAACCAGTGACCCGGCTGCGCCTCGCCCAGAAGCTCGATGGCCGTGTCATATGCGGTAACGGCCTTGCCGTAGTCTTCGTTCTGGCGATGGAGGTCGGCGGCTGCGACATGCACCATGGGCAGGTCGGGATGGGACTCGCGCAGCTGTCCCAGAACCTCGATGGCGGTATCCAGCTTGTCGGCGCGGCGCAGCGCCTCGGCACGGCCCATTTCGGCGGCGGTGAACGAGGGGTGATCGCGCGGCACGCTCTTGTAAGTCTGCGTGGCCAGTTCGTAACGTTCCAGCGACTCCAGGAGTTCCGCGGACATCAGGACCGCGTCGATATGATCGGGATTCAGGTACTGAGCCACACGGGCGTAGAGCAGGGTGTAGTCATCGCCCATGTCGCCCAAGAGGGCCTGACCTATGGAAAAGAAGACCTCTGCGACGCCATCCTGCGGCCCGGAGATCATGTCGAAGGCGACCGGCAGGCCGGTTTCCAATTCGGCGCGCAGTGCCAGGATCTCGGGGTCCGGGGTGGTGCCGAACGCATCGTCCAGGAGGGCGATGGCCTCGTCGTTGCGCTCCAGTTGGCTGAGAACGGTGATCCAGGCGCGGGTGCCGCGGCGGGTGCGTTGCAGCGGCGCATCCTGGCCCTCGCCGGAGAAGATGGCCTCCGCGGCCTCGAAATCGCCCACGGAGGCGAGCGCCAGCGCCTTGTGATAGAGGGCGAAATTCTTCAGGCCGCGTTCCTCGGCGACCTCGTCGAACAGGGCGAGGGACGCATCGACATCGCCGCGGGCCAGTTCGGTCCAGGCCATGACCAGACCGTCGGCCAGCTTGCCGATGCCGTTGCCGGCCTCGATCCGCTCGATCACGGCGTCGTGGTTGCCCTTCGACATGTCCTCGGCGATCAGGGCCATGAAGGCGACCTGGCTTTCGAGATCCTGTTCCTCGATCTGCCGCGCCACCGGAACGGCGCGGTCGATGTCGCCGAGCGCCATGAAGGCGATGGCGGTGCTTTCGAGAATCACGGGGTTTGCCGCGTCCCGGGTCAGCGCCTGCGTGTAGTACCGGGCGGCCGCGTCGAAGTCGTTGAGGTAGCGCGCCTGCCTTGCAGCGAGGTACGCGCCGACATTGATGTCTGCCAGTGCGGGCAATGCGATGCCCTGCAACAGCGCGGCGATTGCGCCTGCGGTCAGGATTTTCACGGGTACGAGCTCCCTGCCTCTGCGGTCTGTGATTGCGCGAAGGTAGTATGTGGCGCGTGCCAACGCAATGAGGGCGGCTGATTTGCCGCCCTCGCATTCGCATCATTTCGCCTGTTGGTCACATATTGGGATAATTCGGCCCGTCGCCGCCCTGGGGCGTGGTCCAGACGATGTTCTGGGTCGGATCCTTGATGTCGCAGGTCTTGCAGTGCACGCAGTTCTGGAAGTTGATGACGAATTGCTGCTCGCCGTCCTTTTCCACGAACTCGTAGACGCCTGCCGGGCAGTAGCGGGCCGAGGGGCCGGCATACTTGGGCAGGTTCACCTGTACAGGGACGGTCGGGTCCTTCAGCTTGAGGTGGGCAGGCTGGCTTTCCTCGTGGTTGGTCATCGAGAAGCTGACATTGGTCAGCCGGTCGAAGCTGAGCTTGCCGTCGGGCTTGGGATAGTCGATTTCCTTGTGCTTGCTGGCCGGTTCGGTAGCCTCGGCATCGTTCTTGCCGTGGCCGATCGTGCCGAAGAACGAAAAGCCCAGCGTGTTGGTCCACATGTCGAGCCCGCCAAGCGTGAGCGAGGCGGTGAGGCCGTACTTGGACCACAAGGGTTTGACGTTACGGACCTTTTTCAGGTCCGCCCCGATGGCGCCGTTGCGGACTTCGGTCTCGTAATCGGCCAGTTCGTCGCTGGCGCGCCCGCCCTCGATGGCGGCGTGGGCGGCCTCGGCCGCGGCCTTGCCCGACAGCATGGCGTTATGGTTGCCCTTGATGCGAGGCACGTTGACCATGCCGACCGAGCAGCCCAGCAGGGCGACGCCGGGGGCAACCATCTTGGGCATCGACTGGTACCCGCCCTCGGAAATGGCGCGGGCGCCGTAGGCGACGCGTTTGCCGCCTTTCAGCAGGTCGGCCACCACCGGGTGATGCTTGAACCGCTGGAATTCCATGTAAGGGTAGAGGTGCGGGTTCTTGTAGTTCAGGTGCACCACGAAGCCCACATAGACCTGGTTGTTGTCGAGGTGGTAGATGAACGAGCCACCGCCCGCGTTCTTGCCCAAGGGCCAGCCCATCGTGTGGGTGACGGTACCTTCGCGATGCTTTTCCGGGTCGATTTCCCAGATTTCCTTCATCCCGAGGCCGTATTTCTGCGGCTCCTTGCCTTTGGAAAGGTCGTATTTCGCGATGACTTCCTTGGAGAGCGACCCGCGCACGCCTTCGCCCAGGAACACGTACTTACCGTGCAGTTCCATGCCGGGCTCGTAGCCCGGTCCGGGGGTGCCGTCGGCGTTCTTGCCGAATTCGCCGGCCACGACGCCCTTTACCTCGCCGTTCTCGCCATAGACGATTTCCGAGCAGGCCATGCCGGGGAAGATCTCGACACCCAAGGCCTCGGCCTGTTCGGCCATCCAGCGGCAGACATTGCCCATCGAGACGATGTAATTGCCGTGGTTGTTCATCAGCGGCGGCATGGGGAAGTTGGGGATACGGACCTTGCCCGCCTCGCCCAGCATGTAGAAATTGTCTTCCTTGACCGGGACGTTCAGGGGAGCGCCCTTTTCCTTCCAGTCGGGGATGAGCGCATCGAGGCCGCACGGATCGAGCACCGCGCCCGACAGGATATGCGCGCCCACCTCGGAGCCTTTTTCCAGCACGACGACCTCGCGCTCGGGGTCGAGCTGTTTCAGGCGGATCGCGGCGCTCAGGCCCGCGGGCCCCGCGCCGACGATCACGACGTCGTATTCCATGGCTTCGCGTTCGACTTGGGTCATCTTGGTCCTCTCCTGGTCGTCCGGTCGTATTCCGGCCCGCGTAAGAAACTTCGCAACTGGTTATCGCGCGGGGTTGCGCAAGGTCAATTCGAACACGACGTAACAGGTACCCAAAAGCGTCAAAAAGGCGCAAGTTTCGGCGCGATTGCGCGGGCGACGGTCAGGTCCCACTTGCATTGCCGGGTCAGGTCGGGTCAATCTGTCGCGCATGGTTTGAAAATGGCACGGGGTCGCGGAAGGGCGGCCCCTTGGTGATACTAGGGACAGAAAAAAGGACAGGTCATGGATAAGATCCCGATGACACAGGACGGTTTCGATGCGCTGAACGCGGAGCTGAAACAGCTGAAATCCGTCGAGCGCCCCGCCATCATCAAGGCGATTTCCGAGGCGCGCGAGCATGGCGACCTGTCGGAGAATGCCGAGTACCACTCCGCCAAGGAAAAGCAGTCCTTCATCGAGGGCCGTATCAAGGAACTGGAAGGCGCGATCAGCCTGGCGGACGTGATCGACCCCAAGAAGCTGTCCGGCCCGATCAAGTTCGGCGCCACGGTGACCCTGGTGGACGAGGATACGGACGAGGAAAAGACCTATCAGATCGTGGGCGAGTACGAGGCCAATATCGAAAAGGGCCTGCTGAACGTGAAATCGCCGATCGCGCGTGCGCTCATTGGCAAGGAAGAGGGCGATAGCGTAGAAGTGCGCACACCAGGTGGCGACAAGGCCTACGAAGTGCTGAAGGTCGCCTTTATCTGACCCGATACCTTTCACTCAGGTTTGCCCATGACCGACCGAAACCAGTCACCGCAGACGCCGCTTGGCGTCTATGACCGGCCCCGCAAGGACAGGGTGACCGGGGTCGAGGTGATCGCGCTCGCCCTGACAGCGGTGTGGCTGCTGGGAACGGCGGTGTTCTTTCTGGTGCTGGAGCCGATGGGCATGTTCACCGAATCCGGCGGGGCGCTGCAGTTCGTGGTGGTGCTGCTGGCGATCTTCATGCCGGTGGCGATGATCTGGGTCGCGGCGACCGCGGCGCGGTCCAGCAAGGTGATGCGTGAAGAGAGCCAGCGCTTGCAAACGGCGATCGACGCGATCCGGCAAGCTTACGTGGCGCAGAGCCAGGGCGTCCATGACGTTTCGCAGACCTCTGTCGCCAAGAAGCTCGAGGAAATCGCGGCGGCGCAGCGCAAGACGGAGACGGCCCTAGCCACGTTCTCGACCGTGCGGCAGGCCACGGAGCCGCGCCCCGCGCCGGTGCACGCGCCGGAAGAGACCAGCTCCGACCAGGTGGCGCTGCCGCTGGGCACGCCGCCCGAGGACATGACGCCCCCCTTGGCCACCGAGGATTTCATTCGCGCGCTGAACTTTCCCGAGAATGCCGAGGACAGGGCCGGCTTTGCGGCGTTGCGGCGGGCGCTGAAGAACCGGCAGAGCGCGCAGTTGATCCAGGCCAGCCAGGACGTGCTGACGCTGCTGTCGCAGGACGGTATCTACATGGACGACCTGCGCCCCGACATGGCCCGCCCCGAGGTCTGGCGCCGCTTCGCCGCCGGGGAACGGGGGCGCGCCGTGGCCGCGCTGGGCGGGGTGCGGGACCGTTCGTCGCTGGCGCTGACGGCCGCGCGGATGAAGCAGGACACGATCTTTCGCGATGCGGCGCACCACTTCCTTCGGCTTTTCGACCGCACGATCAGCCAGTTCGCCGAGGTGGCGACGGATGCCGAGATGTCCGAGATGTCGGACACGCGTACGGCGCGCGCCTTCATGCTGGTGGGCCGGGTGGCGGGCACGTTCGATTGATAGCGGTCCGGTCGGCCCAACCCGAAAGCGGCGGTTGCCCGATGCCTTCGAACCCGGCAATATGAACGCCGCAAGACAAAGGGAACATCATGCGCAAGTTTCTCGTGGTGCTGGACGACAGCCGCGAATGCCTCAACGCGATGCGGTTCGCCGCCATGCGCGCCAAGAACACGCAGGCCGGTGTCGAAATTCTCGCGGTGATTCCGCCCGAGGAGTTCAACCACTGGATCGGCGTTGGGGACATCATGCGCGAGGAGGCCCGCGAGCGAATCCACGCGCATTTCGAGGTTTTCGCCAAGTGGATGCGCGACAAGCAGGGCATCGACCCCGAGCTGGTCATCCGCGAGGGCGAGCCGGTGGCCGAGATCATGGCGCAGGTCCAGGAAGACACCGAAATCGGCGTGCTGGTGCTTGGCGCCAGTGCCGACAAGAAGGGCCCGGGCCCGCTGGTGTCGCAATTGTCGAAGAATTCCGGTGGGTTGCCGATCCCGATCACCATTGTTCCGGGTGATTTGAGCAAGGAGCGGCTGGAAGCGATCACGTGACCGTCTTTTTTAGAATCGTTCCAAACCTTGACAGCGCCCACCCCGCTGCGCATATCTTGAGCAACTGAAAAAGAGGGCGCGCACCATGTTCATCCAGACAGAATCGACCCCGAATCCCGCAACGCTGAAATTCCTTCCCGGCCAGACCGTGCTGGAAGCCGGGACCGCGGATTTTCCCACGGCGGACACTGCCGACAAGTCGCCGCTGGCCGCGCGCGTCTTTGGCGTGGACGGTGTGACCGGGGTCTTCCTCGGCAATGATTTCGTCACCGTGACCAAGCAGGACGCGGTGGAGTGGGATCACGTGAAGCCCGCGATCCTGGGCGCGATCATGGAGCATTTCCAGTCCGGTCAGCCGGTCATGACGGGCGAGGCCGCCGAGTCGGGCCACGCCGCGAGCGAAGGCGAAAACGCGGAAGTCATCGACCAGATCAAGCAGCTGCTGGACACCCGCGTGCGCCCGGCGGTGGCGCAGGATGGCGGCGATATCACGTTTCATGGCTTTGAACGCGGCGTTGTCTACCTGCACATGCAGGGCGCCTGTGCCGGGTGCCCGTCCTCGACCATCACCCTGAAGATGGGGATCGAGAACCTGCTGCGCCACTACATCCCCGAAGTCACCGAGGTGCGTCCGGTCGGGGTCTGACCTCGTGACCGACGCTCGGCGCGTTCTGGCATTCGACACCTCCGGCCCCTGGCTGGGGGTGTGCTTGCTTTCGGGGCAGGGCATCGTGGCGGAATCGCATGTCGAAATGCCCAAGGGCCAGGCCGAGGCCCTTTTCCCGGCGCTGGAAGAGACGCTGGACCGCGCGGGGGCCGCATGGGGCGACCTCGATGCTATCGGCGTGGGGATAGGGCCGGGAAATTTCACAGGCATTCGCATTTCCGTTTCCGCGGCGCGGGGGCTGGCCCTGTCGCTGGACGTGCCCGCAGTGGGGGTCAGCATCCTGGAAGCGGCGGCGTTCGGCCTTGACGGTCCGATCCTGTCGGTACGCGATGCGCCGCGGGATCAGGTCTATGCCCAAGGGTTCGGATTGCGGCGGGCGTTCGGGCCGAAGCTGGTGCCGCTCGACGAGGTGTCTGCGGAGATTTTCGACGCCAATCTGCAGTGTGTCGGTGCGGCAGCCGAGCCCGTGGCGGCCCGGATCGGGGCGCAGGCGTTGCGCCCGCTCCACGATCCCGCGACGGCGATTGCCCTGATCGCGGCGAGCAGGTTGGGCGAGCCGGTACCGCCGCCCGCGCCGCTCTACCTCAAGCCCGCGGACGCGGCGCCGTCACGGGACGTGCCGCCGGTCATCCTCGATGACGCCTGAGGCGCTGGCGGATCTTCATGCGCGGGCCTTTGCAGGGCAAAGTCGCAGCTGGAGCGCGGCGGAATTTCGGGACCTTCTGGACTGGGACCATGTTTTCGTCGTGGGGGACACCAAGGCCTTTGCCATGGGGCAGGCCGTGGCGGGCGAAGCCGAGTTGTTGACATTGGCCACCGATCCGAGGGTGCGCCGCCAGGGGCGCGGGCGGGCCTGCCTGCGCGCTTTCGAAGACGCGGCCGTGTCCCGCGGGGCCGAGCGCCTGTTTCTGGAAGTGGCCGCCGACAATGACGCCGCGCTGGCGCTCTACCTGTCCGAAGGGTTCTCGGACCTGGCGCGGCGGGTGGGCTACTATACCCGGTCCCAGGGCCGCCCGGTCGATGCGCTTGTGCTGGAAAAGCGACTGATCTGAAGCGCGTCAGATCGCCGGGCTGTGGCCCGCGCGGCTGAGGTCGTAGGCGTCGAGGCTGCGGGCGATCATCCGCGTCAGCGGGCGCGCCGCCGGGGGGATGAAGAGACCTTCGTTGCTGAGGTCGACAAGTCCGTCGAAGGCGCGTGCCGTCGGTTCGAGCAAGCTGCGGACAGCCTGGCGGGACATGCTGAACGTCTCGCAGATTTCACCGGCATCGACCCGGAAATCGCACATGACGGCCTCGATGAGGCGCGCCCGCAAAAGATCCTGACCCTTGAACACGTGCCCTCGACTGGTGGAGAAGCGGCCCTCGCGAATGGCGCCGGTGTGGGCGCCGGTGGCGGGGGCGTTCTGGGCATAGCCTTGCGGAAAACGCGAGATCGACGAGGCGCCAAGGCCCACCAGGACCTCGGACGTGTCGTCGGTGTAGCCCTGGAAGTTGCGGCGCAGGCGCCCCAGCTTCTTCGCGATGCTGAGGCCGTCATCGGGCGTGGCGAAATGGTCTATCCCGATCTTCTGATAGCCATCCCAGACGAACAGGCGGCGGGCGGCATCGAACAGCTCCAGCCGTTCCTCGGGCGTGGGCAGCGCGTCGGACGGGATGAGTTGCTGGCGCTTGGCCATCCACGGCACGTGGGCATAGCCGTAAAGCGCCACGCGGTCGGGGTTGAGCGACAAAAGCTTTTGCACGCTTTCGACCATGCGCGCCCCGGTCTGGTGCGGCAGGCCGTAAAGGATGTCGGCGTTGAGGCTGCGCACCCCGGCGGCGCGCAATGCGTCGATCGTGTCGCGGGTGATGTCGAAGGTCTGGATGCGGCCGATGGCCTGCTGGATCACGTCGTCGAAATCCTGCACGCCCACGGACGCGCGGTTCATGCCCGCGGCGGCGAGCGCCTCGATCCGGGGGGCGTCGATCTCGTTCGGGTCGATCTCGACCGAGAACTCGGTGTCGTCGCCGAACGGCACGGCGTCGCGCACGGCGCTGGCGAGGTCGGTGATCAGGTCGGCCGACAGCAGCGTCGGCGTACCGCCGCCCCAGTGCAGGCGCGACAGGGTGACGCCTTCGGGCAGGGTGTTCTTCAGAAGCGCCAGCTCGGCCTTGAGCGTTTCCACGTAGGCGGCGACGGGCGAGAGCGACTTGGTGCCTTGCGTCCGGCAGGCGCAGAACCAGCACAACCTGCGGCAGAAAGGCACATGCAGGTAAAGCGAAATCGCGCTGCCCGGCGTGATGGCGGAAATCCAGTCCCGCATGGTCGAAAACCCAACGGAATCAGAGAAATGCGGGGCCGTGGGATAGCTGGTGTAACGCGGTACATTCGCGTCGAACAGTCCCAGTCTGCGGAGTTGTTCTCGGTCAATCATGACGTTAGATTAGAGGTGGGAAAACACAAAAACCTTGATGCAGATCAACTCGACCGAAAGCACTGTCGATGCTCAAAGACGCACATGACGCGATCCCCCGTGAATGCGGGGAATGCCCCATTCGGCACAGGGCGGTGTGCGCGCGATGTGACGCGCAGGAACTGGAGCAGCTGGACCAGATCAAGTACTACCGCAGCTTCGAGGCGGGACGGACGCTGATCTGGGCTGGGGACCGGATGGATTTCGTGGGCTCGGTCGTTTCCGGCATCGCGATGCTGACGCAGACGCTGGAGGACGGGCGCACGCAGATGGTGGGTCTGCTGTTGCCGAGCGATTTCGTGGGCCGTCCGGGGCGCGAGAAGGCGGCCTATAACGTGGTCGCGGTGAGCGACGTGGTGATGTGCTGTTTCCGCAAGCATCCCTTTGAAAACATGATGGAAGTCACCCCGCATATCGGGCAGCGCCTGCTAGAGATGACGCTGGACGAGCTGGATGCGGCGCGCGAATGGATGCTGCTGCTGGGGCGCAAGACGGCGCGGGAGAAGATCGCGTCTTTCCTGGCCATCCTGGGTCGGCGCAACGCGGTGCTGAACATGTCCAAGGCCGCGGGCCAGGTGGTGTTCGACCTGCCGCTGACACGCGAGGCGATGGCCGATTACCTTGGCCTGACGCTGGAGACGGTGAGCCGGCAGATCAGCGCGTTGAAGCGCGACCAGGTGATCCACCTGGAAGGCAAGCGGCATGTGACGGTGCCGGATTTCGACCGCCTGCTGGAAGAGGCGGGCGACGACAGTGACGGCGGGATGCTGGCCTGAGCCCGGGAATCGGGGTTAACCGTTTGATTTCAGTCAAAATTCGATGTCGGTATCGCGTCGGTATTTGAGTGGTATCGCGACGGTGCGATTTTCCCGGATTGGTGGGGTTAACCGAGCGTTCGGGGTTAATGCCTGGTTAAGGCGCGGCGCGTGGGTTTTCATCCACCAAAGGTGGGTTTTCACCCACCCTACGGTGTGTTGGGCGGTCTTGACTTCACGAGGGCGGGGGCTTTGTTAGCGGGCATGACCGATCTTTCGACCCGCTCGCTGGACGACCTTACCCTTGACGAAGCCGCGCGGCCGACGGCGCCGCCTGTGCCGGAGGCCACGGACAGGCACCGGCGGCAGGGCCGGCAGCTGGCGGCGATCCACCGGCACTACCTGATGGAGATGGCGCAGATCGGCGCGGTGCTGGCGCGGATCGAGGCGCGGGACAGCCCGCCCGACGACCTGAGGCAGATCGTGCTGTCGCTGGACATGGCCGAAAATTTCCGCGTGTTCGGAACGCTGTGCGGGCGCGAGTGCCAGGTGTTGAAGCTGCACCACGACATCGAGACCACGGATATGTTTCCGCGGATCGAGGCGGCGGGCGGCGGGATGTTTTTGGAGGTCGTGGCCAAGCTCCTGTCCGAGCACGAGGTGGTCCACGAGTTGATCGTCCGCCTGGGGCACGCCGCGGACGCGCTTGCGGACAACCCCGTCGAGGCGAACTTTGCCCAGGCCGCCGCCACGTACCGAAAGCTGGAAGAGGTCGTGCGTTCGCATTTCGGGTACGAGGAGACGGAACTGGAAGAGGCCATCGGGTACTACCTCGGGTCGGTCTGAGGCCGAGGGGGACAAGACCTGTGCCTTGTCCCGAGCGCCGCGATGGTCCCCGCCTTAGTGCGCCATGAAGAGCGGCAGTGGCGCATGCTCCAGCATGTGGCGGGAGGCGCCGCCGAAGACCGCCTCGCGGACGCGGGAATGGCCGTAGGCGCCCATGACCAGCGCGTCGGCGTCGATGTCCTGCGCGCGGCGCAGGAGCACGTCGGCGACGCGGGGCAGGGTTTTCGACAGCACGTCGATTTCGACCGTGACGCCGTGGCGCACCAGATATTGCGAGACCAGCCCGCCGGGATCGGAGCGGTTCGGGCCGTGCACCGGCGGATCGACCACCACGACATGCACGCGGTCGGCGCGTTGCAGCATCGGCAGCGCGTCGCGGACCGCGCGCAGCGCCTCGCGCCCGTCATTCCAGGCGACCACGACCCGCCTGGGGTCGAGGGTGATGTCGGCGGCGTTCGGCAGGACCATGGCGGGGATGCGCCCGTCGAACAGGATCGCCTCGGTCAGGGGGGCAAGCTCGGGGCCCAGCCCCTCGCCGTAGGGCATGGGCAGCACGGCGAGATCGGCAAAGCGGGCGCGGTCGGCCACATGGTGCCCCAGGTCGGCCAGCTGCGCGACGCCCTTGTCGCAGGACCAGAAGAAACCGTCCTGCTTGCCCAGAACCGCGCGCGCGGCGCTGTCGATCTCGGCGGCTTCCTCGTGGCAGCCTTCGAATATGTTCTGCACCATCATGGCGGAGGCGCCGGCGCCGGAGAAGTAATGCGTGGCCGGATCGCGGGCGACACCGAGGCTGAGCACGTCGAGATGCGCGCCGTGCAGGCGGGCGAGATCGGCGGCATGGGTCAGGGTGTGCTCGACCCGGGACAAGTCGGACAGCGCGCAGAAGATCGTTTTCCAGGACATTGCGGTACTCCGTTTATTGACCGTTCGCGCAGAGCGTAGGTCCGGGCCGCGTGGCGCGCCTTGATGGGGATCAACCGTTACCTGCAAAACCTTTGATGCAGATCAAAGCGCCCCGAGTCGCCATCGGAAATAAGCGGGTCAGTCTGATAGATCCGTGCGGCGCCCCCGGGGGGCGTCCGTGCGGACATACGGCAAAGGGACGCAAAATGGGTAACTACGTAAAACTGATCCTGCTGGGGCTGATCGCGTTCTTCGCGCTGTTCGCCGCCAACCAGGCACGGGATATCGCGTACCTTGTGAATGCGCTGACCATCGCCCTGGTGGCGGCGGGCATGTTCATCTGGGTGCTGCGCAACACGGACGAGGACCGCCCCGTGGTCGATCTGTCCGGGGAATACATGGACGGGGTCGTGCGCGCCGGGGTGATCGCCACGGCGCTTTGGGGAGTCGTGGGCTTTCTGGTGGGGACGTTCATCGCGTTCCAACTGGCCTTTCCGAGCCTCAACTTCGAATGGGCGCAAGGCTACATGAACTTTGGCCGGCTGCGGCCCCTGCACACCAGCGCGGTGATCTTCGCCTTTGGCGGCAACGCCCTGATCGCGACGTCGTTTTACGTGGTGCAGCGCACCTGTGCGGCGCGCCTGTGGGGCGGGAACCTGGCGTGGTTCGTGTTCTGGGGATTCCAGCTGGTGATCGTGCTGGCCGCGACCGGCTACCTGCTGGGCGCGACGCAATCCAAGGAATATGCCGAGCCGGAATGGTACGTGGACTGGTGGCTGACCATCGTCTGGGTGTCCTACCTGGCCGTGTTCGTCGGCACGCTGGTGAAGCGGAAAGAGCCGCATATCTACGTGGCGAACTGGTTCTACCTGTCGTTCATCATCACGGTCGCGATGCTGCACGTGGTGAACAACCTGAGCATCCCGGTGAGCATCTTCGGTTCCAAGTCCGTGCAGGTCTTTTCGGGCGTGCAGGACGCGATGACGCAGTGGTGGTACGGGCATAACGCCGTGGGCTTCTTCCTGACCGCAGGGTTCCTGGCGATGATGTACTACTTCGTGCCGAAACAGGCCGGGCGGCCGGTGTTCAGCTATAAACTGTCGATCATCCACTTCTGGGCGCTGATCTTTCTTTATATCTGGGCCGGTCCGCACCACCTGCATTACACGGCGCTGCCCGACTGGGCCTCGACGCTGGGCATGGTGTTCTCGATCATCCTGTGGATGCCGTCCTGGGGCGGGATGATCAACGGTCTGATGACGCTGAGTGGCGCGTGGGACAAGCTGCGGACCGATCCGGTGATCCGAATGATGGTGATCAGCCTGGGCTTTTACGGGATGTCCACCTTCGAGGGGCCGATGATGTCGATCCGCGCGGTGAACAGCCTGTCGCATTACACCGACTGGACCATCGGGCACGTGCATTCCGGCGCGCTGGGCTGGAACGGGATGATCACGTTCGGCTGCCTTTACTTCCTGGTGCCGAAGCTGTGGAACCGCGAGCGGCTGTATTCCCTGAGCCTGGTGAGCTGGCACTTCTGGCTGGCGACGATCGGGATCATTCTTTACGCGGCGTCGATGTGGGTGACGGGTATCATGGAGGGCCTGATGTGGCGTGAAGTGGATGCCAACGGGTTCCTGGTGAACTCTTTCGCCGACACGGTGAGCGCGAAGCTTCCGATGTACGTGGTGCGCGGTCTGGGCGGGGTCATGTTCCTCTCCGGTGCACTCATCATGTGCTACAACCTTTACATGACAGTCAGACGGAGCCCGGCGGTGCAAACCGACAACTCCGCTGTCCCGGCTGAATAAGGAGGGCCGGAAAAATGGCTGACGATAGAATGCAGAAACCCCCGATGCCGGCTTCGGCCTCGGGCGTGGGGGACCGGCCCAAGAAGAAGACCTTCCTGGACCGGCACCAGATCCTGGAACGCAACGTGACCCTGCTGGCGATCTTTGCCTTCCTGGTGGTGACCATCGGCGGCATCGTGCAGATCGCACCGCTGTTCTGGCTGGAGAACACCATTGAGGAAGTGGAAGGGATGCGTCCCTACACCCCGCTGGAGCTGACCGGGCGTGACATCTACATCCGCGAGGGATGCTACGTCTGCCACAGCCAGATGATCCGGCCGATGCGGGACGAGGTGGAGCGGTACGGGCATTACAGCCTTGCGGCAGAGAGCCAGTACGACCACCCGTTCCAGTGGGGGTCGAAGCGCACCGGGCCGGACCTGGCGCGCGTTGGCGGGCGGTACTCGAACGCCTGGCATGTGGACCACCTGCGCGACCCGCAATCGGTGGTGCCGGAATCGGTGATGCCCAAGTATGGCTATCTCGAGGAGCGGCTGATCGACGGGCAGTACGTGGATGAGCTTCTGGCGACGCACAAGCTGGTGGGTGTGCCCTACGAGGACGCGCATGTGGAAAACGCGCAGGCGGATTTCAAGGCGCAGGCCGATCCCGACAGCGACTATGACGGGTTGATCGAGCGGTATGGCGAAAGCGCGCAGGTGGCCAATTTCGACGGCCGTCCGGGCATCAGCGAAGCCGACGCCCTGATCGCCTATCTGCAGATGCTGGGCACGCTGGTCGATTTCTCGACCTTCACGCCCGTGGCCAGCCGGTAAGG
The DNA here is from genome assembly GCF_009363655.1 of Roseovarius sp. THAF27. Classification (NCBI taxonomy): domain Bacteria; kingdom Pseudomonadati; phylum Pseudomonadota; class Alphaproteobacteria; order Rhodobacterales; family Roseobacteraceae; genus Roseovarius; species Roseovarius sp. THAF27. The sequence goes on along the minus strand of NZ_CP045393.1, from coordinate 3,632,437 downwards.
AGGGACGACGATGGACACCTATTCCCTGCTGAGGGAGTTCGCGGACAGCTGGATGCTGCTGGCGCTCTTCACCTTCTTCATCGGCGTCGTGCTCTGGGTCATGCGGCCCGGATCGCGGGGCGCCTACCAGGATGTCGCCGACATTCCCTTCCGCAACGAAGATGCGCCGGCCCCGGCCACGCGCCGTGCCTCCGAGGAGGACCAGAACAATGGCTAAGAAACCGCAAGACAAGCACGAGGTCGAGACGACCGGCCACGAATGGGACGGGATCGAGGAGTACAACAATCCCTTGCCGCGCTGGTGGCTGTGGGTGTTCTACGCCACCATCATCTGGGGCGTGTGGTACACGATCGCCTATCCGGCCTGGCCGATGATCTCGGGCGCGACGCAAGGTTACCTGGGGTACTCGACCCGGGCCAACGTGCAGACCGAGATCGAGGCGGCCGAGGCGGCCAACGCGCAGATCAACGAGCGGCTGGCAAGTGCCGAGCTGGCGGCGATCCCCGGCGATGACGAGCTGGCAGGTTATGCCCGGTCGGCCGGAGAGGCGGTGTTCAACACCTGGTGCGTGCAGTGCCACGGGCGCGAGGGTGGCGGGGCCACCGGCTATCCGACGCTGTCGGACGACGCGTGGCTGTGGGGCGGCACGATGGAGGCGATCCATACCACCGTCACCCACGGGATCCGCAACGACGAGGACCCCGACGCGCGCTACTCGGCCATGCCGGCCTTTGGTCGTGACGAGCTGCTGACCGAGGAAGAGGTCGTGCAGGTGGTGAACCACGTAATGTCCCTGTCGGGCGAGCCGCAGGACGCGGAAGCCGCCGAAGCCGGTGCGGAAGTGTTCGAGTACAACTGTGCCGCCTGCCACGGCGAGCAGGGCAAGGGCATGGTCGAACAGGGCGCGCCCAACCTGACCGACGCGATCTGGCTTTATGGCGGGGATTACGACGCGCTTTACGAGACGGTGTGGAACTCGCGCTTTGGCGTGATGCCGCCCTGGCAAGAGCGCCTGACGGAGGCCGAGATCCGCGCGGTGGCGGCCTATGTCCACCAGCTGGGCGGCGGCGAATGAGCTGACGTTCCCATATCGAAATTCCCGGAGGCACTATTGCAATGCCCCCGGGACGGCACCGGCCCCTCCCTCTGTTCGCGCATTCCAGGAGGGGCCGGTGTTTTTCGTTTCACCAGGTCAGTTTTCGAGCACGCCCGACAGGGCGCGCAATACCGCCTCGGGCGCTTCGAGCTGGGGCAGGTGGCCGACGCCCGGCAGCGTCTTAAAGTCCGACCCTGGCATCAGGCCATGCAGGGCGCGGCCCCGGTCGAGCGGGATCCAGGGATCGGCCTCTCCCCAGATTATCGTGACCGGGCAGCGGACCTCGCCATAGCGGGGTTCGATATCGGCGGTGAAGCCCTCGTCGGCCTGGGCGAACTGGCGGTAGAAACTGGCGCGTCCGGCGTCATCCAGCCAGGGGGCGACGAGCGCCTCGGTGTCGTCGGCATCAAGGCCGGTGACCAGCGCTCCGCCGATATAGGCCCGCACGATGGCCTCGTGGATATGCGGGGGCAGGCCGGTGAAGGCGTCGACATGGCGGCCGACATGATCGAAGAAAGCCGACCCCCAGGGCCGCATCGCCACGACGTTCATCAGCACGAGACGGTCGAATTCGGCCCCGTGCAGCAGATGCGCGCGCAAGCTGGTCGCCCCGCCGAAATCATGCGCCACGACGCGGGGGCGGTCGAGGCCCCAATGGGTGAGCATGTGGGCAAAGACCTGTCCCTGCACGTCGAGGCCGGTGGGCTGATCGGCGCGTTTGCCGGAGCGGCCATATCCGGGCATGTCGTACCAGTGGACGCTATGGGTTTCGGCCAGGGCGGGGATGAGCCGGTGCCACGACACCGACGACCACGGCCAGCCATGGGCAAGCACGAGCGGCGGACCCGACCCGGCGCTGCCCCAGGCGACGGGGCCGGCGGGCGTGTCTGCGGTGTGAGCCAGGTTCCAGGTCATAAGGTGGGTCCTGTTGGTCAAAAAAGACCCGTGGCGCGGCCATGAGACCGGGACCACGGGCCAGTCAGGGGAGAAGCCCCGCGCGCCTAACGCGCGCGCGGGCCGACATCAGGAGTTTGGAAGGGCCAGCGGCGCGTGCGCCAGGGCCAGGGACAGGGCCGGGGGCGCGAGGCCGGTTTGGGATGAAAGATGCGGGCCTCGAACATTGGGTCGGCCTAGCGCGGCAGGCGGGCGATGCGATGCGCCTCAAGCTCGGCATCGCGGCGGTTGTCGAAGCGCGTGTTGGGCGCCCAGTGGCCGCGGCCCTCGCGAATGTTGGTGTCATTGAGGCGGGTGGCGGTGCGGAAGCTATCTGAAAGAATACCAAGCATGTCGTGTTCCTTTCGGGTTCGTGTGATAGCCTCAATCTGGCACCTATAGCGCGTCATTGCGACTCAGGAAAAATTCCGATATGTAAGCTGAGATTACATGACGGATTGGCTGACCCTCCCGCCCCTGACGGCATTGCGCGCCTTTGCGGCCCTGTCCGAGACCGGCTCGGCCCAGGCGGCGGGGGCGGCGCTGAATGTCAGCCATGCCGCGATAAGCCAGCAGGTCAAGGCGCTGGAGACGCGGATGGGGGTGCCGCTGGTGGATCGCAGCGGGCGCAAGCTGCAGCTGACCACCGAGGGGCGCGAGCTGGCCGATGCGCTGAAGACCGGGTTCGACACGATCGCGCGCAGCATCGACGCCCTGACCGGGGCCGATGCGGACCGGGCGGTGCAGGTGTCGACGACGCAGTTGTTCGCCTCGACCTGGCTGATGCCGCGGCTGATGGATTTCCAGACGCGGCACCCGGGCGTGGACCTGATGATCAACCCGTCGGCGGAGCTGCACGAGCTGACGCCGGGGGGCTATGACCTTGCGATCCGGTTCGGCGACGGCAATTGGCCGGGGCTGGAGGTGGAGATGCTGGTGCCGTCGGACATCGTGATCACCGCCGCGCCCAAGCTGGTGGGCGACTGCGAGATCACCCGGCCCGAGCACCTGCTGGCGTATCCGTGGCTGGAGGAGCTGGGCACGTCGGAATCCACCGACTGGCTGCGCAAGCACGGGGTGACGGAAGGGCGCGCCAAGAGCGTGACGCAGGTCCCCGGCAACCTGATGCTGGACGGCGCGCGGGCCGGGCAGGGGGTGATCAGCACCGCCATGTCCTCGGTCGAGGCGGAGCTGGAGGCGGGGCGGCTGAAGCTGCTGTTTCGGGATGCGGGTGAAACGGGGTACCACATCGTCACCCGGCCTGGCGTGCTGCGGCCCAAGGCAAGGGCCTTCGTGACGTGGCTGCGGCGGCAGGCGTCCGAGAGGACCGACGCGGCGGTTTGACCTGAGTCAAAGTATTCGCGCCGTGGGCGTGTCAGAACGCAGGGGCGCAACAGACCATATCGGAGCGAGAGCTATCCGTGTCCTCTACATCTGAGTCCCCCGAAACCCCGCCCAGCCTTTATGCCGCGCGGGAGCCCGTCTTTCCCAAGCGCGTCAGCGGCTGGTTCCGCAACTTCAAATGGATCCTGATGATCTTTACGCTGGGGATCTATTACGTCACGCCGTGGATCCGCTGGGACCGGGGGCCGTCGCTGCCCGACCAGGCAGTGCTGGTGGACATGGCGAACCGGCGATTCTTCTTCTTCTGGATCGAGATCTGGCCGCATGAATTCTATTTCGTGGCAGGGCTCTTGGTGATGGCGGGCCTGGGCCTGTTCCTGTTCACCTCGGCGCTGGGCCGGGTCTGGTGCGGCTATGCCTGCCCGCAGACGGTGTGGACGGACCTGTTCATCCTGGTGGAACGCTGGGTCGAGGGGGACCGCAACGCGCGGCTGCGGCTGCACCGTCAGAAGAAGATGGATGCCCGCAAGCTGCGCCTGCGGCTGACCAAGTGGGCGCTGTGGCTGCTGATCGCGGTGGCCACGGGGGGTGCCTGGGTGTTCTATTTCACCGATGCGCCGACGCTGTTGCGTGATCTTTTCACGCTGGACGCGCATCCCATCGCCTATACGACCATTGCGATCCTGACCGGCACGACGTTCTTTTTCGGCGGGTTCGCGCGGGAGCAGATCTGCATCTATGCCTGCCCGTGGCCGCGCATCCAGGCGGCGATGATGGACGAGGATACGCTGACCATCGGCTATCGCTACTGGCGGGGCGAGCCGCGCGGCAAGGGCAACGTGCGGCGGCGGCAGACCGAGGACGCGGTCAAGGCCGAGGCGGCATCGCACGCCGCCGGGGCAACCGCCGGGGGCAGTTACGCCCGGACGCCGGTGCCCAATGGCGAGAGCGACATGGTGCCCGATGCCACGGCGGCGGCGAAGGGGCCTGGCGACTGCATCGACTGCATGGCCTGCGTGAATGTCTGCCCGATGGGGATCGACATCCGCGACGGGCAGCAGATGGAGTGCATCACCTGTGGCCTGTGCATCGACGCCTGCGACGACATCATGGCCAAGATCGGCAAGCCGCGCGGCCTGATCGACTACATGGCGCTGACCGACGAGGTGCGCGAGCGCGAGGGCAAGCCGCCGAAGCCGATCATGAAGCATATCCTGCGGCCCCGGACGATCATGTATACATCATTGTGGTCGCTGGTGGGCGCGGGGCTGCTCTTTGCGCTGTTCATCCGGGCGGATATCGACCTGACGGTGGCGCCGGTGCGCAACCCGACCTTCGTCACCCTGTCGGACGGGTCGATCCGCAACACCTACGAGGTGCGGCTGCGCAACAAGCATGGCGAGGCGCGCCCGATGCGGATTTCGGTCAAGGGGGACCCGTCGGTGCGCGTGCAGCTTGAAGGCACCCCCTATGAAACGGTAGATGTGCCGGCGAACGAGACCTATTTGCAGCGCGTCTACCTGATCGCGCCGCAGGGGTCGGAGGCCGCACGGAGTGACGCCACGGATGTACGTCTGTGGGTCGAGGACATCTCGAACGGGGACCGGGCCCACAAGGACACGGTGTTCAACGGGAGGGGCGAATGAAGACTGATTTCACGATCAAGGGATGGCACGTCTTCGCCGGGTTCGCCGGGGCGTTTTCGATCATCATCGCGGTGAACCTGGTGCTGGCGTTCTCGGCGGTGAAGACCTTTCCGGGGCTGGAGACGAAGAACTCCTATGTCGCCAGCCAGAGCTTTGACGACCGGCGCGACGCGCAGGAGGCGCTGGGCTGGAGCGTGGCGGCGACGCACAAGGCGGGTTTGCTGGAGTTGAAGATCACCGATGCGGACGGCCAGCCGGTGGAAGTGGCGGCGCTCGACGCCACGGTGGGGCGGGCGACCCATGTGAAGGATGACGTGACGCCCGCGTTCCGGTTCGACGGCGAGGCGTATTTCGCCACCGTGCCGCTGGGCGCGGGCAACTGGAACATCCGCATGGAGGCCCGGGCCGAGGACGGCACGGTGTTCCAGCAGCGCGTGGTGCTGATCAAGGAGGACGGCGCGTGACCGTGGCGATGCGGCATCAGGCGGCGATGGGCTGCCCGGCCTGTGCGGCGGCCCCCGGTGTGGACGACGTGGAGGTCGCGCCGGAGGCGGGGCAGATCGCGCTGTCGCTGCCGACGATCCATTGCGCCGCGTGTATTTCCAAGATCGAGGACGGGCTGACCGCGCATCCCGGTGTGCGCTCGGCGCGGGTGAACCTGACGCTGAAGCGGGCGAGCATCGACGCGGACGCAGACGTGACGCCCGCCGAGATGGTGGGGCTGGTCGAGGGGCTGGGATACGAGGCGCATGAGCTGGACCCCGGCACGCTGAACGCCACGGCGACGGACCGGGCCGGGCGCGAGCTGTTGATGCGGCTGGCGGTGGCGGGCTTTGCCGCGATGAACGTGATGCTGCTGTCGGTGGCGGTCTGGTCCGGGGCGGATGATGCGACGCGGGACATGTTTCACTGGATTTCGGCGGCGATTGCCCTGCCCGCAGTGGCGTTCTGCGGCGTGCCGTTCTATCGCAACGCCTGGGCGGCGCTGCGGCAGGGGCGGCTGAACATGGACGTGCCGATCACGCTGGCGGTGGGGCTGGCGGTGGTGACGTCGCTGTGGGAAACGGCCCTGTCGGGGCATCACGCCTATTTCGACGCGGCGATTGCGCTGGTGTTCTTCCTGTTGGCGGGGCGCTACCTGGATCACCGGACACGGGCCGTGGCGCGGTCGGCGGCCGAGGAACTGACGGCGCTGGAAGTGCCGCGCGCGTGGCGGATCGAGGACGGTGGGGAGGTCGAGCGGCCCATCGCGGAACTGGCGGTGGGCGACGTGCTGGTGGTGCGCGCGGGCGGGCGCGTGCCGGTGGACGGCGAGATTATCGACGGGACTTCGGAACTGGACCGCTCGCTGTTGACGGGCGAGACGGTGCCGGTTTTCGCCGGGCCGGGGCAGGCGGTGTCGGCGGGCGAAGTGAACCTGACCGGGCCGCTGCGCATCCGCGCCAGCGCGGTGGGGGCCGAGACGTCCTTGCACCGGATGGCGGATCTGGTGGCGATCGCGGAATCGGGGCGGTCGCGCTATACCTCGTTGGCCGACCGGGCGGCGAAGCTATATGCCCCAGGCGTGCATATCCTGTCGGCCTTAGCCTTTGCGGGCTGGTTTCTTTACACGTTCGACATGCGCACCGCGCTCAATATCGCGGCGGCGGTGTTGATCATCACCTGCCCCTGTGCGTTGGGGCTGGCGGTGCCGGCGGTGACCACGGCGGCGTCGGGGCGGCTGTTCCGCAAGGGGATGCTGATCAAGCACGAGACCGCGCTGGAGCGGCTGGCGGAGGTCGACACGGTGGTGTTCGACAAGACCGGGACATTGACCGCGGGGGTGCCGGTGCTGACCAATGCGCAGGGTCTGGACGATGCCGCGCGGGGCGTTGCGCTGGCGCTGGCGCGGGGCTCGGCGCATCCGCTGGCGCGGGCGATTGCGAAGGCATTGGGCGAGGCGGAGGCGAAGGCGGCGGACGTGACAGGGATTGCCGAGGTGCCGGGCTATGGCGTGTCGGGGCGCGTGGGCGACCTGGAGGTGCGGCTGGGCCGCGCGGCCTGGGTCGGGGCGGAGCCCTGCGACCGGACGGCGACCTACCTGAAGATCGGAGAGGCGGCGCCCGTGACGCTGACCTTCGAGGACGCGTTGCGGCCCGGCGCGGAGGAGGCCGTGGCGGCGCTGTTGCGCGCGGGCAAGGCGGTCTGGCTGGTGTCGGGCGACACCGAACCGGCGGTGAGGGCGCTGGCGGACCGGCTGGGGATCGCGGCGTGGCACGCGGGTGTGCTGCCCGAGGACAAGGCGCGGATCGTGGCGGAGCTGTCCGATCAGGGCGCGCGTGTCCTGATGGTGGGCGACGGGCTGAACGACACGGCGGCGCTGGCGGCGGCGCATGTGTCGATCTCGCCAGCCTCGGCGCTGGATGCGGCCCGGGTGGCGAGTGACGTGGTTCTGCTGGGCACGGACCTGGCCCCGCTGGCCGAGGCGCTGGTGGTGGCGGGCAAGGCGCGGCGGCGGATCACCGAGAATTTCCGGCTGGCGACGCTCTACAACATCATTGCCGTGCCGCTGGCGATGGCCGGTCTGGCGACGCCGCTGATCGCGGCCTTGGCGATGTCGGCGAGTTCGATTACCGTGTCGCTGAACGCGCTGCGGCTGTCGGGGAGGCGCGCATGACGATCCTGGCCTATCTGATCCCGATCTCGCTGATCCTGGGCGGGCTGGGGCTGGCGTTCTTCGTCTGGACGGTGCGCAGCAACCAGTATGACGACCCGGAGGGGAATGCCGAGCGCATCCTGCGGGACACTTACGACGACAAGCCGAAGAGGTAGCGGGCCGGGTGGCCGGGTGGCGGCCGTCGGATTTCGAGTATTTTCAGCAAGAAAAAACCGGGGGCGGGGCCCGGAATGGAAAACGCCTGCGCAATGGGGGCGCAGGCGTTTGTTTTTGCCGGATCGTGGCGGCCCGCGTTACGCGCCGGGATCGATCATGAAGCAGGTGATCTGCTTGGCCTGAAGCCGGCGGCAGGCGAGGTCCGCGCTTTCGCGGGTCATTCCCATGAAATTGGCGTCGAACCCGGTGGAGCGTTTGACCACCTTGCGCAGCGAGCCGTCGAGGGTCTCCATCTCGTTCAGGGCGGTTTTCAGCAGGACCTTCTGGGCCTTGTACTGGCTGGGATAGCGGCCCACGTTGATGCCCCAGTGGCGGCCGCCCGAGGTGGAAATGCGGGTGACCACCTTTTGCACCGGGTCGCCGGCGGGCTCCTGCGCCTTTGCCGTGGTGTCCGCAGACGGATCGACGCTCGCCAGGACCAGGTCCTCGGGGCGGGCCTTGGGGGTCGCCGTGGGCAGGGCGCTGCCCTGGGCGGCGGGCGGCGTGGCCTCTTCGGTGATGGTCTCGGCGGCGGCCAGAAGGGCCTTTTCGATGTCTTCCTTGTTGCCCACGTTCGGAGTGGCCTCGGCCACGATCGCCTCGCCGGGGCGGCGCTGCGGACGCAGGGATTTCTTGACCGCGGCGGCGGAGGCCAGGCGCACGGTCTTGCCGACGCCGCCGGGCACGGAATGGCCGTCGTCGGCCGGGCCAGGGCCGATCTTGCCCATGTAGACGGGCTTGGACGGGCGGTTCACGGCGACGCGGGTGGGGGCCTCGCGAAAGCCCAGATCCAGGAGCTCGGCCACCTTGGCGTTGCGCGAGGCGGTGGAGCGGCCGCCGAAGACGGTGGCGATGATGCGCTCGCCGCCGCGCTCGGCGCTGGCGGTCAGGTTGAAGCCGGCGGCGCGGGTGTAGCCGGTCTTGATGCCGTCGGCGCCGCGGTAATCGTTCAGCAGGCGGCGGTTGGTGTGATAGACCTTCTTGATGCCCGCATCGGCGGTGACCCGCGAGAAGAGGTTGTAGTACTCGGGGTAGTCATAGAACAGGTGCCGGCCCAGCAGGCTCATGTCGCGGGCGGTCGAGAGGTGGCCCTCTTCGGTCAGGCCGTGGGCGTTCTTGAAGGTGGTGCGGGTCATGCCGAGCGCCTTGGCGGTGCGGTTCATGCGCCGGGCGAAAGCGGCTTCGGAGCCTTCGATCGCCTCGCCGAGCGCCGTGGCGGCGTCGTTGGCCGATTTGACCGCCGCGGCGCGGATGAGATAGCGCAGCTTGATCGTCGAACCCGACCGCAGGCCGAGTTTCGACGGCGGCTCGGACGCCGCGTGTTTGGAGATGCGCACGGGCGTGTCGAGCGTGATTTCGCCGTTCTCGACCGCCTCGAAGACCACGTAGAGGGTCATCATCTTGGTCAGGGATGCCGGGTGAAGGCGGGTGTCGGCGTTGCGCGCGTGAAGCACCTCGCCGGATCGTGCGTCCATCACCAGTGCTGCGTAAGGGGCCGCGACCGCGCTCAGCGGTACGATAACCATCATCCAGATAGTGGCCATAGCCACCAGACCCCAGCGGATGGGCTGCCTGCTTCGCGTTCTCATGGAACTGCTCTTTCTCTGCCTCGTTCACCGCCGGTTTTCCGGCTGGCTATTCATTATGGGAAAAAAGGTAGCACAGGGGGGCATTTCGATAAAGTGTTTATTTTCAAAGATTTTGAGGTCATCCTTCGAGGAATCGGGGCACATGTTGTGGTGGGTTGTGCCCTGACCGCTAAACCGGCAATTGTGGCGGGATTATGTCGGTCGGGACGGCAGGCGGCGGGCCGGGTTCCACGACGTCCGTGGAACTGGCGCATGACCCCGCGCGTTTGCGTGCGAAGAGGAGGGGGACCTCATGTCAAATCGCAGTTTCGCCGTGATCGGCCTTGGGAATTTCGGCAGCACGGTGGCGACCGAGCTGGAACGGTTCGGCAACCACGTGATCGGCGTGGACATCGACGAAACCCGCGTCAGCCGCCACGCGGACAAGCTGGGCGAGGCCATTATCCTGGACGCACGCGACGACGAAGCCCTGAAGGAAGCGGGCATCGGCGAGGTCGACATGGCGCTGGTGGCGGTGGGCGACAACCTGGAATCGAGCATCCTCGCGGCGGTGAACCTGCGGCAGGTGGGCGCGGGCGCGGTCTGGGCCAAGGCCACCAGCCGGACCCATCACCGAATCCTGTCGCGGATCGGCGTGGACCGGGTGATTCACCCCGAGGTCGAGATCGGCCAGCGCATCGCGCAGGTCATGCACAATCCGCTGGTGCGCGACTATGTCGGCCTGGGCAACGGTTTCTTCGTGGTGAACCTGAAGGTGCCGGAAAAGCTGGAGGATACCACGCTGTCGAAGCTGAACCACGTGGACAAGTTCGACTTGCGCTGCCTGGGCGTGATGCGGGGGACCAAGTTCCTCGGGCAGGACGGGGACGATTGCACGCTGAAGGCCGGTGACCTGCTGTTGATGCTGGGTGAACGCAACAACCTGCGCGACTTTTCCGCGAGTCTCTGAGCGTGGCGCGACGATCGTCGATCAAGCTGGGCTCGACACGTCTGAGCCTGTCGCCGCCGGCGGTTCTGGCGGTGATGTATTTCCTGACCGTGGCGCTGGGCGCGCTGCTGTTATGGCTGCCGGTGTCGCATCACGACAAGGTGGGCCTGGGCGAGGCGATCTTTACCGCGACCTCGGCGGTGACGGTGACGGGCCTGGTGGTGGTCGATACCGGGTCGGATTTCACCCTGTTCGGGCAGATCATCATCGCCTGCCTGATGCAATTCGGGGGGCTGGGCCTGATGGTGTTCGCGGTGCTGATCCTGACCGCGTTCGGCATTCCCATCGGGATGCCGCACAAGGTGATGCTGCGCGAGGACCTGAACCAGGCGACGATCAGTAACCTCGGTCGGCTGGTGCGGATCATCCTTTACGTGGCGCTGGGCTGCGAGGCGGTGGGCGCGGTGCTGCTGGCCCTGGTCTTCGTGCCGGAGCTCGGCTGGGGGCAAGGGCTGTGGTACGCGGTGTTTCACAGCATCTCGGCCTTCAACAACGCGGGTTTCGCACTGGAGCCGGACAGCCTGTCGAAGTGGGTGGGCAACCCGGTGGTCAACCTGACGGTCACCACAATGTTCATCCTCGGCGGGCTGGGGTTCATCGTGGTGGGCGACGTCTATCAGCATCGCAAGTGGCGCAAGCTGTCGCTGCATTCCAAGCTGATGATCGCGGGGACGCTGTGGCTGATCGTGATCGGGGTGGTCTGTTTCGCGCTGCTGGAATGGAACAACCCCCGCACGCTGGCCGGGCTGGAGAGCACGGGCGACAAGCTGTGGGCCAGCTGGTTCCAGGGCGTGACGCCGCGCACGGCGGGGTTCAACACGATCGACACCGCGGCGATGAAGGATTCCACCTCGCTGCTGACGATCATGCTGATGATCGTGGGGGGCGGGTCGACCTCGACCGCGGGCGGGATCAAGGTGACGTCGCTGATCGTGATGCTGCTGGCGACGGTCGCGTTCTTCCAGAGGCGGCCGGCGCTGCATGTCTTCGGGCGGAGCCTGCCGCTGGACCAGGTGCTGAAGGTGATGGCGCTGGCGACGATCAGCGGGCTGTTGATGTTCGCGAGCCTGTTCGTGCTGACGGCGACGCAGAACATCGCGTTCCGGGACCTGGCGTTCGAGGTGGCCTCGGCCTTTGGCACGGTGGGGCTGTCGCACGGGGCGACCGGCGAATTGAACTGGCTAGGGCGGGCCGTGATCATCGCGGTGATGTTCCTGGGCCGGGTGGGGCCGCTGACGCTGGGGTTCTTCCTGGCGGTGAAGAGCCGGCCGCGGGTACGCTACCCGAGCGACAAGGTGTTCCTGGGGTGAGGCGATGGTGGGTTGGAAACCCACCCTACCCGGGATGTCAGAGAAAATAATCCTCCAGTGTCAGGCTCCAGTCGTCGCCTGCGTGATACACGAGGTCGTCCTCGATGATCTGAGAGGTGAGGGTCCCGGGTGAGTCCTCGTGGATCCTGAGAATGTCGATGCCGATTTCGAAATCCGTGATCGTAGCGTGGCCCGCCTCCGCGGTCCGGAACACGAAGCGATCGCTGCCGGCCCCGCCGGTCACGACATCGTTGCCTGCGCCGCCCATCAGCAAGTCGTTGCCGTCGCCGCCGGTGAGGGTATCGTGGCCGTTGCTGCCAAAGAGCCGGTCGTGTCCCGCGCCGCCGGTCAGCGAGTCCCGGCCTTCGCCGCCAGACAGGCGGTCGTTTCCATCGCCGCCGGTCAGGGTATCGTGGCCGTTGCCGCCAGAGAGGCGGTCGTTTCCGTCGCCGCCGATCAGGGTATCGTGGCCGTTGCCGCCAGAGAGGCGGTCATTGCCGTTGCCGCCGATCAGGGTATCGTGGCCGTTGCCGCCGGAGAGGCGGTCGTTTCCGTCGCCGCCGATCAGGGTATCGTGGCCGTTGCCGCCGGAGAGGCGGTCGTTTCCGTCGCCGCCGATCAGGGTATCGTGGCCGTTGCCGCCGGAGAGGCGGTCGTTTCCGTCGCCGCCGATCAGGGTATCGTGGCCGTTGCCGCCCGAGAGGCGGTCATTGCCGTTGCCGCCGGTCAGGGTATCCTGACCATTGCCGCCGGAAAGACGGTCGTTGCCATTGCCGCCGGTCAGGATATCGTCGTCCTCGCCGCCAAAGAGCCGGTCATTGCCGTCGCCGCCCGTCAGGGTGTCTTCGCCGTCGCCGCCAAAGATCCGGTCGGCGCCCGCGCCGCCCTGCAGGTCGTCGCGGTTGTCGCGCCCCCGGAGAATGTCGTTGCCGTCCCCGCCGAACATGAAGTCGGCGCGGGCGCTGCCTTTCAGCACGTCCGCGTCCGCCGTGCCGATGCTGCGCTCCATGGCGGCGAAAACGTCGTGTTGCAGCGCCCCCACATCGGTGTTGCGCAGGATGATGTCGCTGAGGGTCGTGTCCCAGAGCGCCGCGCGCGCCGCGTCGGTGAGCCCGTCGCGGGCCTCGCTCCAGAACGGATCGCCGTCGCGCAGGCGCGAGAACTGGTCGACCACCATGATGTGGAAGGTTTCGCCCAGGAGCCCGGTTTCGAGAGGATCCTCGGCCAGGCCGCCGATCCAGGCATCGACCAGGTCGACGGAGCCGTAGACCGCGGCAAGCTTGGCCGCCAGCGTGGTGTCGGACGTGATTTCCTGAAAGGTCGTGGCCCGTGCAAGGCCCAGCGCCTCGCGCAGGTCGTTGTAGCTGGCGATGCCGAGGTCGCGGCCGCGCTGGATGTTGAGCGCGGCGAGATCGAACCCGCCCGCGCCCGGCGGGCCGAACAGGAAGGAGCGCACGTCTTCGACCACTTCGGTGTCGAGCGCCTGGGCCGCCTGGGTGGCCGCGCCGCGCAACACGTTCTCGATCAGGTCAGGCTGATCGAGCAGTGCCGGCTGGAAGAAGGCGTCGCGCAGGGCCAGCGACGGGCCGACCGTGCCGTCCTCGGCCACGCTTTGAAGGTTCGAGGACAGGAGCGTGTGTCCGAGCCGGAACACGGCGGTGGAAAACTCGACCGAGATGCCGGGGTTCACCGTCGGGTCGTAGCCGTCATAGGCGGCAATGGCGTCCGGGCCGACGAGGATCGGCAGGAATTCGTTGAAGGTGACGGTCTGAACGAGGGCCTCGACCTGGGCGCGGGCCGTGTTGAAGAGTTCGTCATCGGTCAGCGTCGGGTCGGCTGCGGCCAGTTCATCGACGATGCGGTTATGCTCACGGGTGAAAATCGTGTGCATCGAGGACAGCATCACGTTTTCCGCGGCACGCACGTCGCCGGTCATCAGCGAGTCACCGTCCAGCACGAGCCGCTGGTTCTCGTCCAGCAGCAGCTTGCCCCCGTCCACGCGCAGCGCGGCCAGCGTGGCGGCGTCGGAGCCATAGATCATGGAGGCGTCGATGAAACTGGTGATCTCGTTCGCGTAGACGCCGTCATGCTGATCGACACGGAAGAACGGGATCTGGGCGGAACCGGTGTGGTACGGGTCGAAATAGGGGTCGCCCGCGGGGACGTCGATTGGCTCGTACTTGGTCGAGCCGGCCTCGGTCAGCGAGATGTCGTGGTCGATGAACTGGCCCCAGACCCACAGGAAATCCGAAGCGCCTGCCGCGTTCTCGGTATCGGCGGATTGCGCCGCCACCGCGTTGGAGACCTCGCGGGCGCCGGGCCTGTCCGCGCCGGACATTTCGCCATTCGGGCCAAGGTCCTTCGGAGCGATGCGCAACAGTTGCGTGCCCGTCGACCCCCAGTCCGGATTCCCGGTATTCGACCCGGTCCCGTCTGCGGGCCGAGGCAGTATGCTGGCAAATTGTGACACGTGGCTTCCCCTCACCTTGTGTCGCGCTTACGACGCGCAAAACATATTCAGTGGGCGTTCAGAGCCCTAATTCATCAAAAAATGCGCAGCGAAATGGGTGCGACTCATCTGTGATAACTCACACAGTATATCACGAAACCGTGAGCGATGTTTTTCATTAACCAAGAAACTTACTGTTTACGGCGCCAGCGGTCGCGGCGCCTCGCGCAACAGCGGCTGTCGGGTCTGGCAGCAGGCCCCCCGACGACCATTGCCCGCAAGAAAAGCCTCTGGGCGTTTCGCCTGTTGCCCGGTGGGACGGCGACGGGCGAAACGCGGTCGTTTCGGAGCGACAGGCCTCAGTTCAGGGCTTCGTCCGTGATCTGGTGGGTCCAGGCGGCCTCGCCCGGGTCCTTGGTGATCACCGGGTCGGAGCCGCCCGACAGGAGCGAGTCCACCGTGCGCTGGAAATCTTCCGGGTCGAGCGCGCCGTTGGAGCCGGCGGTCAGCTTGGCGACTTCGCTCATCATCCGCTTCTGGTGCTCTTCCGTCTGCGCGCCGGTGGCGTCGTTGTCGAGCACGATCATCGCGGCCTCGTCGGGGTTTTCCTCGGCCCATTTCCAGCCTTTCATCGAGGCACGGACGAAGCGGGTCATCTTGTCGGCGAAGGTGGGGTCCTCGAGGTTTTCCTCCAGCACGTACATGCCGTCCTCGAGCGTGGCGACGCCCTGGTCCTCGTACTTGAACACCACGAGATCGTCGGGCGTGAGGCCGGCGTCGATGACCTGCCAGTATTCATTGTAGGTCATGGTCGAGACGCAGGCCGCCTGGTTCTGCAGCAGGGGATCGACGTTGAAGCCCTGTTTGAGGACGGTGACGCCGTCCTCGCCGCCTTCGGTCGGGATTTCGAGCTGGCTCATCCACGACAGGAAGGGGTATTCGTTGCCGAAGAACCAGACGCCGAGCGTCTTGCCCTTGAAATCCTCGGGGCCTTCGATGCCGGTGTCCTTGCGGCAGGTCAGCATCATGCCGGAGCTTTTGAAAGGCTGGGCGATGTTGACCAGCGGCAGGCCTTTCTCGCGGCTGGCAAGGGCCGAGGGCATCCAGTCGATAATCACGTCCGCGCCGCCGCCAGCGATGACCTGTGCGGGCGCGATGTCGGGCCCGCCGGGCTTGATGGTGACGTTCAGGTCTTCCTCTTCGTAGAAGCCCTGGTCCTGCGCGACGTAATAGCCCGCGAATTGCGATTGCGTCACCCATTTGAGTTGCAGCGTGACGTCGTCGGCGGCCTGGGCCATGCCGCCCCAGAGGGTGGCGGCGGCGAGGCCGAGGGTGGTGGTGAGATGTTTCATTGTCTTCTCCCTGTTCTGGTTTGCTTTGGTTATGTCCGGCCCCGTTGGGACGGGTGCCAGAAGGTGACGGCGCGTTCGATCAGGACGACCGCGCCGTAAAATCCCGAGCCGGCGAGGGCGGCGACGACGATCTCGGCCCAGACCAGATCCATCGCGAGGCGGCCCACCGAGGTGGAGATGCGAAAGCCCATGCCCTGGATCGGCGAGCCGAAGAATTCCGCCACGATGGCGCCGATGAGCGCGAGCGTGGTGCCGATCTTGAGCCCGTTGAAGATGAAGGGCATGGCGGCGGGCAGGCGGAGTTTCAGAAGCGTCGTCCAGTAGCCGGCGGCGTAGGTGCGCATCAGGTCGCGCTGCATGGCGTCGGCCTCGGACAGGCCCTGCACGGTGTTCACCAGCATGGGGAAGATGACCATGACGACGACGACGGCGGCCTTGGACTGCCAGTCGAAGCCGAACCACATCACGAGGATGGGGGCGAGGCCGATGATGGGAAGGGCGGCGGCGAAGTTGCCCACCGGAAGCAGCCCGCGTTTCAGGAAATCGGAGCGGTCGACGGCGATGGCCGTCAGGAACGCGGCGCCGCAGCCGAGGATGTAACCGGTCAGCGCGCCCTTGATGGCGGTCTGGAGGAAATCGCCCCAGAGGATGTTGAGGGAATTGGCGAAGGTCACGGCGATGACGCTGGGGGCGGGCAGGAGGGCGAGCTTGATGCCCAAACCCCAGACGAGGCATTCCCAGACGGCGATGAGCGTGGCCCCGAAGACGATGGGGGCGGCCAGTTGTGCGGCGGTGTTCTGCGGGTGGCGGGCTAGCTGCGTGTTGATCCACCAGCCCACGGCCCAGATGAGTGCACCTGCGATCAGCCAGCTCATGTCGCCATCCCCATGCGCTTGAGCGTGATGCGCTGGATGAGGCCGATGAGGCCCACCAGAACAGCGGCCAGCGTGGCGGCCATGATCAGCGCGCTCCAGATCTGGATGGTCTGGCCGTAATAGCTGCCGGCCAGAAGCCGCGCGCCGAGGCCCGCGACGGCGCCGGTGGGCAGTTCGCCGACGATGGCGCCCACAAGGCTGGCGGCCATCGCGATCTTCAGAGAGGTGAAGAAATATGGCATGGACGATGGCAGGCGCAGCTTCCAGAAAGTCTGGGAGCGGCTGGCATGCCATGTGCGCATCTGGTCGAGTTGCATGGCGCTGGGGCTGCGCAGGCCTTTCACCATGCCGACGACGACCGGGAAGAACGACAGGTACATCGAGATCATCGCCTTGGGCAGCAGGCCGGAGATGCCCACGGCGTTCAGCACGACGATGATCATGGGCGCGATGGCGAGGATCGGGATGGTCTGGGACGCGATGACCCAGGGCATGACGCTCATGTCCATCGTGCGGTTGTAGACGATGCCGATGGCCAGAAGCGTGCCGAGGGCGGTGCCCAGCAGGAAGCCGAGCGCGGTGGAACTGAAGGTGATCCAGCTGTGGTAGATCAGCGAGCGCTTGGAAAAGGGCCGCCCGCTGGCGATCATCGCGCCGGTGGTGTTCCACATCTCGGTCGCTACCTGGTGCGGGGCGGGAAGCTTGGGCTTTTCCTGGGACCAGGTGTCGGAGACCAATTCGGGGAAGGTCAGCGTGACTTCGGCCCGCGCGGCCTTGTCATAGGCCCAGGGCGCGTTGAGGGCGACCGCGCCGGCGTACCAGAGGGCGATGAGAGTCGCGACGACGGTGAGGACGGGGACGATGTTGCGCATCAAAGCAACCGCCAAGTGCCTCGGGGCTTTTTGGTCAGTTCCCCTCGGTCTACGAGCTGCTGGGCAGCCCAGCGCATCTCGTACTGCCAAATATAATAGTCATCTCCTGATGCTTTGAGCGCCTTCTCGTGGTGAATGTAGATGTGTTTTGCCAGTTCCTTGATAGTAGCAGAACCACCAAGAGCTTTCAGGCCATCGCGCACGATCGGAACTAAGTCATCTCTAAGCGCCATAATTAGTCCTCATAGCTTTGCCCCGCGCGAAGCCCGTCGCGGACGCGGTGGGCAATTTCGAGGAATTCCGGCGTGTCGCGGATATCGAGGGGGCGTTCGCGCGGCAGGGTGCTTTCGATCACGTCGGCGATGCGGCCCGGACGCGGCGACATGACGACGATTTTCGTCGAGAGGTACACCGCCTCGGGGATGGAGTGGGTGACAAAGCAGATGGTCTTGTTCGTCCGGTCCCAGAGGTGCAGCAGTTGTTCGTTGAGGTGATCGCGGACAATCTCATCGAGCGCGCCGAAGGGTTCATCCATCAGCAGAATATCGGCATCAAAAGCCAGCGCCCGGGCGATGGAGGCGCGCTGCTGCATCCCGCCGGACAGTTGCCAGGGGAATTTCTTTTCGAACCCCGCGAGATCGACCAGTTCGAGGACGCGGGCGATGCGGCTTTGCTGGTCGGTCTTGGAATAGCCCATGATTTCGAGCGGCAGGCGGATGTTGCCGGCGATGGTGCGCCACGGATAGAGGCCGGCGGCCTGGAAGACATAGCCATAGGCGCGGCGCTGGCGGGCCTCGGCGGGAGTCATGCCGTTGACGGAAATGCTGCCGCCGGTGGGGTGTTCTAGATCGGCCATGCAGCGCAGAAAGGTCGTCTTGCCACAGCCCGAGGGGCCGATGAAGGAGACGAAATCGCCCTTCTCGACGTCCAGCGTCACGTCCTTGAGCGCATGCACGGGCCCGTCATTGGTCTGGAATGTCAGCGACAGGTCGCGGGCGGCAATCACGGAGCTGGGGGTCGATGTGGCTTGGGCGTCTTGCATTACGGTGTCGTGTCTCCGGGCCGGGTGAATGGAACAATCTCACGCCGCAAAGCGGTGTCAAGGCGGGCCCCGGCGTCATCTGCCTGTGATGCAGGCACATGATGAAATTGCGGGCAGCGGCGCGGGCGGATGGCGGCGTGGTTCATTCGCAGGGCGCCAGGTCTTCGACCGAGCCGTCGGGCAGGGTCAGCGTGACGCCGGTGCCATCGGCGCTGCGGGTGATGCCGAGGACCTGTTTGCGGGCCTCGGCGTCGCCGGGGCAGGTGGCCATGAGCGTGCCGGTCTGCACCGCGGTGATCTGGCAGATCGCGCCGTGCAGGTTGAGGTGGCCCGCGACGATGGCGACCTCGTTTTCCTTGGTGGCCTCCTGCCCGAGAATGCGGGCGCAGCCGTCGGGGTTGCCGAGCGGTGCTGCCAGCTGGGCAGTCGCCGGGTTGGCCAGCAGGAGAAGGGCGAGGGCGAGGCGCATGGGGGTGGGTGCCCGACGGGGTTGTGATGGCGCATGGGGCTCGATCGTGAGGACCTGGTGGCTGCTGGCATCGGTCGGGAAGGTACGCGCGCGGCTTCTGGCATGGATCACAGGGTGCTGGGCCGGCTGCATTTCAGCGACCCTGCGGTTTCGGAAAGCTCGTTTCCTGCCGCACCATGCGCGATACGCCCATCGGGTGTGGTGAAAATTGACAATTCCCGGATAGGTTGATACAATTGAACATATTTTCTGATGGTATTTTTGTTTCCATTTGGGTTGCCAGCTTCGTTTCACGCCAAACAAGGGGATTACCATGAAGTATGTATTTCAATTTCTGATCGCCGTCTGCCTGATGCTCTCCACAGTCTCGTCCGTGCCGGCGCAAACCGCCAGCACCAACGACGCCAAGACGCCGACACAGGCGGCTCCGGCGAACTGTCCGGCGCCGGGGACGATTGTCTTTGACAACAGGCATGTCGAGGAAAACATCCAGAGGGCGATCTTCGGGTACGTCAACCAAGCAGTTTCAGCGGGCTGTTTTCCCTGCTGCTTTTGCTGCGGCGAGGGCGACTGCTGCGATGAATGCAAGGATAACAACAACCTTACCATCCGCCCCCCATCCAACGAGTGACGCGGTCGCGTTTACCGCTTTCCTGCCAGCAGAGAGGCCGGGTCATCAAATACCCGCCGGAATATTCAGCGGATCGCGCTCGATCATCTTGGGCGCGGTCAGCGCTTTCCATTTCGACAGCGCCTCGTGTGCCGAGGGGAAGGCGGGGCGGGGGACGAAACGGCCGCGGCCCGGCTGGGGCTGGGAGTTCTGGCCCCAGGCCCAGATGACCTCGCCGCGCGAGATGGTGTAGCGGGAATTGGCGGTGACCTCGAAGCCCTCGAACACGTTGTAGTCGAGGATCGAGTGGTGGTTGGAGGCCGAGATCGTCTTGGTGATCTTGGGGTCCCAGACCACGATATCTGCATCCGCGCCTTCGACGATGGCGCCTTTCTTGGGGTAGATGTTGAGGATCTTGGCGACGTTGGTGGAGGTGACCGCGACGAATTCATTGGGCGTCAGGCGTCCGGTTTCCACGCCGCGCGTCCAGAGCACGGGCATCCGTTCCTCAAGCCCGTTGGAGCCGTTGGGGATCTTGGTGAAATCGTCGACGCCCATGCGCTTTTGCTCGGTGGAGAAGGCGGCGTGGTCGGTTGCGACGACCTGGAGCGAGCCCGCCTGAAGGCCCGCCCAGAGGCTGTCCTGGTGTTCCTTGTTGCGGAAGGGGGGCGACATGACGCGGCGGGCGGCATGGTCCCAATCCTTGTTGAAATACTCGCCCTCGTCGAGCGTGAGAAATTGCGCCAGCGGCTCGCCGTAGACGCGCATCCCCTTTTGGCGGGCGCGGCGGATGGCCTCGTGCGCCTGTTCGCAGGAGACGTGCACGATATAGAGCGGCACACCGGCGGCATCGGCGATGGTGATGGCGCGGTTGGCGGCCTCGCCCTCGAACTCGGGCGGGCGGGAATAGGCGTGGCCCTCGGGGCCGGTGATGCCCTTGGACAGCATCTCCTGCTGCATGTCGGCCACCAGATCGCCGTTCTCGGCATGGACCATGGGCAGCGCGCCCAGCTCGCGGCAGCGCTTGAAGGAGGCGAACATCTCGTCATCCTCGATCATCAAGGCACCCTTGTAGGCCATGAAATGCTTGAAGGAGTTGACGCCCATGTCGACGGCGTCCTTCATCTCGTTGAAGATGGTCTCGTTCCAGCCGGTGACGGCCATGTGGTAGCCGATATCGGAACAGATCTGGGGGGCGGATTTGCGGTGCCATTCCTCGATTGCTTTCTTGATGGAGCCATCCGCGCCGGGCAGGCAGAAATCCACCAGCATCGTGGTGCCGCCACAGGCCGCGGCCCAGGTGCCGGTCTCGAAGGTTTCGGCCGCTGTGGTGCCCATGAAGGGCATTTCCAGATGGGTGTGCGGATCGATGCCGCCGGGGATGACGTAGGCACCTTCCGCGTCGATGGTCTCGTCGCCCTTGAGGTCCTCGCCGATCTGCTTGATCTTTTCGTCCTCGATCAGGACATCGGCCTTCCACGTGCGGTCTGCGGTGCAGACGGTGCCGTTCTTGATGACTTTGGTGGTCATTGGCTAGCTTCCTTCCTTTCCAAAGGTTTGGTATCGCCCGATCGAACTTTCCCAATCTTTTACAAAAGGCCTAACTTTGAATCCTTTAGGATAAGCTTGGCCGTCGAACATAAAGGCCGATCCTTTTCGCTTCATCTTTACTGTAATGAATTTCGCCAGCTTATTGGCGTCGTGCAAAGGCTGCCATCCTTTGTTGTAACGAACTACAGGTTCCCCGTTCGGAGAACGATATTTGAGCGAACGATGGATTGTCTTCGCCTCATAAGTTCTTCCGACCTTGGTGAGCCTGTAGATGGGTTCTTGACCAATGTGAGGCATTACAACAATGCATCCGAGGCTTGGTAAAACAGGTGAGATCCGAACTCCGCGATGCAGACGGTGCCTTTAATGATAACTTCGGTAGTCAATTAGTATCTCCCTCTTTTGAGGTTGCTAAGCCGCGTCTATATCGATGACGAGGTTATCGTATATAACTACCGAGTTTGGATTCATCCGAACTCCGCTACCCGGATTAGCGATCAAGTACTGAGCTGCTTCTTCAACTGTTCGAAATTGCACTTCATCTTGGACTTGATTGCGCCTTCTTCCTTCGCCGTCTCGTGCTCGCT
Source organism: Roseovarius sp. THAF27 (assembly GCF_009363655.1). Lineage (NCBI taxonomy): Bacteria > Pseudomonadati > Pseudomonadota > Alphaproteobacteria > Rhodobacterales > Roseobacteraceae > Roseovarius > Roseovarius sp. THAF27. The sequence continues at coordinate 3,610,872 of NZ_CP045393.1, read as the reverse complement.
CTCTAGGGAAACAGCGGAATGTTGGATGGTCGCGGCCAGCTCCTGCAACAGGATACGCTGTCCTTGCTCCATCTCGTGTGCGAATAATCACTCCACAATCTCCGCCGTCTCCACCACCGCGTGCATCAGGACGTCCGTGCCTGCGGTGGCCCAGTCCTTGGAGATCTCCTCGGCCTCGTTATGCGACAACCCGTCGACGCAGGGGCACATGACCATGGCGGTGGGGGCGACGCGGTTGATCCAGCAGGCGTCGTGGCCGGCACCCGAGACGATGTTCATGTGCGAATAGCCAAGACGCTCTGCCGCGTTGCGCACGGCGGTGACGCAGCCCTCGTCGAACTCCACCGGGTCGAAGCCGCCGGCGACTTCGAACGCCACCTCCAGCCCCATGTCGTCGCAGATCTCCGTTGCGGCGGCTTTCATCCTTGAGACCATGTCCTCGATCACCGCCTTGTCGGGCGACCGGAAATCGACCGTGAAGACGGCCTTGCCCGGGATCACGTTGCGCGAGTTGGGGTAGATGTCGATATGCCCGGCGGCCCCGACGGCATGGGGGGCGTGGGACAGGGCGATCTCCTCGACCTTTTCAAGCACGCGGGCCATGCCGAGGCCGGAATTCTTGCGCATCGGCATCGGAGTGGAGCCGGTGTGGCTGTCCTTGCCGGTGATGGTGACCTGCGTCCAGTTGAGCCCCTGCCCGTGGGTGACGACGCCGATATCCTTGCCTTCGGCCTCCAATATCGGGCCCTGTTCGATATGCAGCTCGAAGAAGGCGTGCATCTTGCGGTTGCCCACCGGCTCGTCGCCCTTCCAGCCGATGCGGTCGAGCTCGTCGCCGAATGTCTTGCCGTCGGCATCGACGCGGTCATAGGCCCATTGCTGATCGTGCACGCCGGCGAAGACGCCGGATGCAAGCATGGCGGGGGCGTAGCGCGTGCCTTCCTCGTTGGTCCAGTTGGTGACCACGATGGGGTGCTTGGTCTTGATGCCGAGGTCGTTGAGGGTGCGGATGATTTCCAGCCCGCCCAGCACGCCGAGAACACCGTCATACTTGCCGCCCGTGGGCTGGGTGTCGAGGTGGGAGCCGACGTAAACGGGGAGCGCGTCGGGGTCGGTGCCGTCGCGCCGGGCGAACATGTTGCCCATGGTGTCGAGGCCCATGGTCATGCCCGCCGCCTCGCACCAGGACTGAAAGAGCGCGCGGCCCTCGGCATCCTCGTCGGTCAGGGTCTGGCGGCTGTTGCCGCCGGCGACGCCGGGGCCGATCCTGGCCATCTCCATCAGGCTGTCCCAGAGCCGGTCGCCGTCGGTCTTGAGATTTTGGCTCGGTGCGGTCATCGCTGTCCCCCTGTCTGTCGTATCATAGCACGGGTGGACGCGATACTGGCTGCCATCCCGGTTGCCACTTTTTTACCAAATGGTAAAAGCACGATTGCGAAGCGGGGCGGGCATGTCAAGCATTGCACCCGTCGCTGGCCAATTCGGGCCGGGCGGTGCTAGATCTTCGGGCAGGGAAATGTGAGAGGCGCGATGGAAGACGGGAGGACGCCCGAGGGCGGGGCCAAGCCGAGCCGGATACAGTTGCGTAACCGCAAGCGTATCCTGGACGCGGCGCTGGACGTGTTTTCGATGCACGGGTTCCGGGGGGCGACGCTGGACCAGATCGCCGAGGCGTCGGGGTTGTCCAAGCCCAACATTCTTTATTATTTTGCCGGCAAGGAAGAGATCCATGTCACGCTGCTGAACGGGTTGATGGACACGTGGCTGGATCCGATGCGCGCCATCGATCCCGCCGGCGAACCGCTGGCGGAGATCCTGCGCTATGTGCATCGCAAGCTGGAGATGAGCCGGGCGCTGCCGCGCGAGAGCCGGCTGTTTGCCAACGAGATCCTGCAAGGCGCGCCGATGATCGGGCCCGGGCTGGTGTCGGATCTCAAGCCGCTGGTGGACAAGACCGCGGCGCTGATCGAATCCTGGGGCGCGGCGGGGCGGCTGAAACCGGTCGACGGGCGGCACCTGATCTTTTCGATCTGGGCCACGACGCAGCACTATGCGGATTTCGACGCGCAGGTGCAGGCGCTGTTGGAGGGCCGGGACGTTCACGGCGAGGCGTCCGTGTTCCTGGATGCGCTCTATCGCCGGATGCTGGCGGTGTAGCGCCCGCACGGGGGCGCGATACGCCTAAAATGCTGTCTAGATTCCCGTCGCGGGAGACCACCGCGCCATGGTATGTTGATCTTTGGGTGCGGGTGCCGGATCTAGCGATCCCTCGTGTTTGGAGTGGACACATGAACATCACAGGACCAGCCCCTGTGACCGTCCTGCCCTCGGTGCCGACCGGCGCCGGGCAGAACCTTCAGAAACTCGCCGTCAAGAGCGCCTCGGGGTCGGCGGAAAGCAGTGCGAGCGGCAACAATTCCGACAATGCCACGGGCGGCGACGGACCGCGCGCGGAGGCAAGCCTGCGGCCCGGGCGGGATGCGATATCGCGATTGCCGGCCAGGGCGTCGGGCGAAAGCGTGCTCGACGCGCGGATCAAGAGCCAAGAGACGCCGCGCGATCAACTGGTCGCGGCGCAGTATGAACTGGTCGGACGGCAGCAGGACCTGCTGCGGGCCAGCACGCGGCTGGAGCAGTCGCGCGCGGCGCGCGACATCACCGACCTGCGCGAGATGATCGCGGTTCTGAAGATCGAGATGGGTGGCGAGGACGCGTCGAACGGGGCAGAACCTTCTGCCGTCAAAGCCGGGGATTGATGCGTTATCCGACACGCCCGAATCGCGGCTGACCCGTGAGATGCCACGCACCATTCGGTCGGTGCACGCGTTTCGCATTTGGCCGATGCCGCCGGCCACAGGCGCAACGCTTCGGATGGCCCGGGGAAGCGTGGGGCGCTGCGGTGCCTGCGGGCGCAGAAGCCTTAACCTGATTTTTACCAGGATGGCGGCAGGGTCGCGGCATGACGCAGATCATTCGTCCCGTTCCCGCCGCGCCCTGGGTGGCGCAACTTTTCTCGAGCCAGTCCGCGCGCAAGGGTGCTGTCGTGCGCCGCTCGCGTCGGTGGGTGGAGCGCGAGGTCGGCCGCGACGCGTTCGAGCGCGAAGTGCGCAGGCGGGGGTTTCACCTGATTGAAACCGGCGACCAGATGATCGTCGTTTGCCATGCGGGGCCCATCCGGATCGTGTTTTGATTCCGTGCGGGTGACCCCCAGAAAATTCGTACGAATTTTCTGGGGGTTCAGATTCTTCGTACGAAGAATCTGGGGTGGTTATTCTGCGGCGCAGGTTCCCGGGTTGTTTGGGTGGGTGGTCCAGTTGGCGTAGTCGTTCTGCACCGTCTTGCCGGTCCGGGGATCGGTCGTGCCGGGGGCCAGCTCTTCCATCGTGATGCAGTTCTCGACCGGGCAGACATTGACGCAGAGGTTGCAGGCGACGCATTCGGCGTCGATCACCTCGAACGTGCGGTCCGGGGATATCGAGATGGCCTGGTGCGAGGTGTCCTCGCAGGCGGCATAGCAGCGGCCGCACTTGATGCAGAGGTCCTGGTCGATCCGGGCCTTGGTGACGTAGTTGAGGTTGAGGTGCTGCCAGTCCGAAAGGTTCGGCACGGCGCGGCCGACAAGCTGATCGGTCGAGGTGAAGCCCTTCTCGTCCATGAACTGCGACAGGCCGGAGATCATCTCCTGCACGATCTTGAAGCCATAGGTCATGGCCGCCGTGCAGACCTGCACATTGCCGGCCCCCAGCGACATGAATTCGGCCGCGTCGCGCCAGGTGGTGATCCCGCCGATGCCTGAAATGGGCAGACCGGCGAGCGAGGGCGTGCGGGCGATCTCGGCCACCATGTTGAGGGCGATGGGTTTCACCGCGGGGCCGCAATAGCCGCCATGGGCGCCCTTGCCGTCGATGGTGGGTTCGGGGGCGAAGCTGTCGAGGTTGACGGAGGTGATCGAGTTGATCGTGTTGATCAGCGAGACCGCGTCGGCGCCACCGTCCCTGGCCGCCTGGGCGGGTTTGCGGACGTCGGTGATGTTGGGCGTGAGCTTGACGATGACGGGCAGATCGGAGTGTTTCTTGCACCATTCGGTGACCTGGCCCACATATTCCGGCACCTGGCCCACAGCGGAGCCCATGCCGCGTTCGGACATGCCGTGGGGACAGCCGAAGTTCAGTTCGACCCCGTCGCAGCCGGTTTCCAGAACGCGGTCGAGGATGGATTTCCAGCTGTCCTCGTCCACGGGCACCATCAGGGACGCGATGAGCGCGCGGTCAGGGTAGTCTTTCTTGACCCGCGTCATCTCGTCGAGATTGGTTTGCAAAGGCCGGTCGGTGATCAGTTCGATGTTGTTCAGCCCCAGCAGGCGGCGGTCGGCGCCCCAGATCGCGCCATAGCGCGGTCCGTTGACGTTGACCACGGGCGGGCCTTCTTCGCCCAGGGTCTTCCAGACCACGCCGCCCCAGCCGGCCTCGAAGGCGCGGCGGACGTTGTATTCCTTGTCCGTGGGCGGGGCGGAGGCCAGCCAGAAGGGGTTGGGCGAGGTGATGCCGATGAAGTTCGTGGTCAGGTCAGCCATGTCTCGCTCCTTCAGGCGCTGAGGGTCGCGTGGATGTCTTCGGCGGCGTCGCGGCCTTGGGCCACCGCCGTCACGGTCAGGTCGTCGCCGCCCGCGGCGCAGTCGCCTCCGGCCCAGACGCCGGCGACCGAGGTGCGGCCCGGGCCGGTGACGGCGATCTTGCGGCCGTCGAGATCGGGCAGGGCGTCGCCGGCGAGCGCCTGACCGATGGCCTTAAACACCTGGTCGGCGGGGATGCGGACGGTTTCGCCCGTGGGGGTGAGGGCGTCGTCGGTATAGTCGAACTCGATCTCGCGGACGGTGCCGTTGCCGTGGAGGGCGCGGGGCGTGGCGTTCGTGATGATGCGCACGCCCTTGGAGGCGGCGAGGTCCTGCTCGAAGACGCTGGCGTTCATGCGGTCGCGGCCACGGCGATAGACCAGCGTGACGTTGAGCGCGCCCAGCAGTTTAGCCTGCACGGCGGCGTCGATGGCGGTCATGCCGCCGCCGATCACCACCACGTCGCGGCCCACCTGAAGGTCGCGCAGGTCGCTGGCCTGGCGCAGATCGGAGATGAAATCGACCGCGTCGAGCACGCCGGTCTTGTCCTCGCCGTCGAGGCCGAGCGCGTTGACGTTGCCCAGGCCGATGCCGAGGAAGACCGCGTCGAACTGATCGCGCAGGGTGTCGAGGGAAAGGTCGGGGCCGAGGGCCTTGCCGTTTTCAAGGGTGATGCCGCCGATCTGCATCAGCCAGTCGACCTCGCGCTCGGCAAAACCGTCGGCCGTCTTGTAGGCGGCGATGCCGTATTCGTTGAGTCCACCGGGCTTGGGCCGGGCGTCATAGAGCGTGACGGCATGGCCGTGCATCGCCAGACGATGGGCGCAGGCCAGACCAGCCGGTCCCGCGCCCACCACGGCGACCGACTTGCCCGTCTCGGGCGCGCGGGCGAAGGGATGCGTGCCCGCGGCCTGAAGGGTGTCGGTGGCGTAGCGTTGGAGTTGCCCGATTAGGACTGGCTTGCCCTCGGCGGCTTCGCGCACGCAGGCCTGTTCGCAGAGCGTCTCGGTCGGGCAGACGCGGGCGCACATGCCGCCGAGGATGTTCTGGCTCAGGATCGTCTTCGCGGCGGCCTCGGGCGTGCCGGTGGCGATCTGGCGGATGAAGAGCGGGATGTCGATATCGGTGGGACAGGCCGTAATGCAGGGCGCGTCGTGGCAGAAATAGCAACGATCGGCGGCCACCAGCGCCTCGTGCGGGTCAAGCGGTGGATGCAGATCGGAGAAATTGCGGGCGAGGTCGTCCTCTGACAGGCGGCCGGAGGTGATGCCGGGGGTCAGGGCGGAATGGCTCATGGAGGGCTCCAGTGGCTGTACGCTTTGGAGAAAGTATTGCACAGTTCAAAATTTTATCAATTGGTAAAATTTAGGCGGTTTGTGAAGACGGATGAAAGGGCGCTCGGCAGGGCGCGACAGGCCCTGATGTGCTTGGCGCCCGGCGCAGCGGTGGGTGAACCTGCGCATTGCGCAGAACCACCCACCCTACGATGTTCGGGAAGGGTTCACCGGCGGTTCTCGTGTTCCAGGCGCTGGCGGGCGATGTGTTCGTGGGCCTCGGCCTTGCGCTGGTCGGTCAGCGCCCGTTCGACGAAATCGAGATGTGTCTCGACCGCCGCGCGGGCCGCTTTGGGATCGCGGGCAAGGATCGCGTCGCGGATGGCACGGTGCTGGTCCAGCAGGCTGGAGCGCCTGGTGGACTGGTTGAAAATGACCTTGCGGTTGTAGAACACGCCGTCCTGCATCAGCTGGAACATCGAGCGCATCATGTGCAGCATCACCACGTTGTGGCTGGCCTCCAGTATGGCCATGTGGAACTCGGCATCGAGCCGCGCCTCGCGTTCGGGATTGGCGCGGCCCTTGGCCTGTTCCATGCGGGCGAAAGTGGCGGCGATGACCTCGAGGTCGGTGTCGGAGGCGAGCCGGGCGGCGCGTTCGGCGGCGAGGCCTTCCATGTCGCGGCGGAAGGCGATGACGTCGAAGACCGCCTCGTCATCGCTGGCGAAAAGCTCGATGAGGGCGGGAGAGAATGCGCTGCCCAGCACGTCGGCCACGAAGATGCCGGCGCCGGCGCGTGTGGTCAGCAGGCCTTTCTGCTGAAGCTCGGCCACGGCCTCGCGCAGGGACGGACGGGAGACGCCGAAGCGGTCGGCAAGCTCGCGTTCCGAGGGCAGGCGTTCGCCGGGGCGCAGGATGCCGCGCAGGATCAGCTTCTCGATCTGGCGGGTGACCGCGAGCGAGAGTTTTTCGGGCGTGACTTTCTGGAACGGCATGAGGCGCCTCGGGATTGAATTGGTCAAATCATATGACCGGAGGCGATAGGGGGCAAGCGTACCGCAAGGGGCGGGAGATCCTCGGATCACGTCCAAGGATGACGCGGCACCTTAACCGGCGGTGTAGTTGCCGGACTGGTCGGGCAGGAACGCCTCGACCGCCGCGGTGGCGATGACGATGGTGTCGCCGGTGTCGGGGTTCACCACATTGTGCCCGCCGAACGTGGCCGTGACGGTGGCGTTTCCGCGCGGAAGGCAAGTGGCGAGCGCATCCGTGTCGAGCTTGTCCGGCTCCTGCACGCCGATGGTGACCTGCACGCGCATCTGCGAGGGGTCGAGCGCGGTGGTCGCGTACATCGGGATCGCCGAGCGGCGGATGGCGGATTCGATCGCGCGGGCGGCGGCCTTTTGATAATCCATGCCGTACTGGTCGTTGCCCATGCCCATTTCGATGATGAAGCGGTGATCGGTCATTTCGCGGGCTCCAGGTTCAGGCTGACATTGATGGCGGCGTTGACGATGACGGTGGGCTCGCCGTCGGGACGGGGGACGTCGAGGCCGCCCTTGTGGGCGGTGACGGTGACCTGGCCGTAGGGGAAGACGTCCGACAAAGCGGCGGTGTCGACGGCGTCGGGGTCCGGCGCGGCGATTTCCACGTCGATGATCATCGCCTCTTTCGGTTGGCCGAAAAGCTCCGCGAGGTTGATGGAGTTGCGCCAGAGCGCGTCCTGCAACGCGCGGCGGGCGGCGGCGGTGTAATCGCGGTGGCGCAGGGACGAGCCGATGCCGAATTCGGTGAGAAGGCGCGTTTTGGGCATGTGGAGGCTCCCCTGTGTGGCGTTGGGATTTGAGTATTTTTGGAACGGTGAAATTGCAAGGCGTCATTGGATCGGCGGACGCGCTGCGGGAAAGGCGCAGGGCGGTGCACCGTCGCGCCGCCTGCGATATCGAGCTTGGGCCGTGCGCGTTTCACGCTGCCGCGGCGGAACGCGGCGCGAGGCGACAGCCATGGCGGGGCAGAGGCCCGGCATATCCCTGTGGGACGATTCGGCCGAGGAGCCGGAGAGCGGCGGGCCGATGCGGGCGACGTGGTGACGGACGTGGCCATCGTGGGCGGCGGCCATACCGGCCTGGCGACACCGGCCTGGCGACCGCGCATTGTTGTGCACCAGCTGTGGAAGAGCCTCCAGGCCCAGCGGTTGCGCAACTGCAAACCGCCGCCCGGCATGGGGCGGCGGCAAAAACACGATACGTGTCCCGGCTTAGTTCCAGAAGCCTTCGTCGACGCTGTTCATGGCCTCGATGTCTTCTTCGTTGAAGCGGGTGACGAACGTGTAGCTCATGTCGTCGACGGGGACGAGCTTGGCGTCCTTCACCGACAGCATGACGTGCTTGTCACCGATGTCGAGGAAACCGCCGACTTCGACGATGATGCCGGTCAGCTTGCCGTCCTTGGACATCACGAGATCTTCGATCTCGCCGATCTGGTTCCATTCCGAGTTGACTTCGTCATACTCGGCCATGTCCCAGCTTTCGCCTTCGTCGTTGGCTTCGTTGGTGGTGTAGACCGCGCCGCCGGTGATGTCGCGGCTGCGGATCAACTCGCCTTGCATCTGGCTCATTTCTTCGCTGGACTTGTCCCAGTCCAGGCCGCTGTCATTCATGGCGGTCTTGTCGGAATCGCCTTCGGTCTGCATGTTGCCGCTGGCGTCGGCGCTGTTGTCCGAACTGTTCATCCCGGTGCTGGACTCAACCTGCGTGTTGCCGGTGTCGGTGTCCATTTCCTCGTTCGAGTCGCTTTGCGCGAACGCGGTGGTTGCGGCCAGGGCCATTGCGATGGCTGTGCTGCCGATCAGTTTCATGATGTTCCTCCTTCGTCATATGGTATCTGCATGATCAACGCGGGGGCCCCCCGGACACGTTCCTGTGAAGGCGAGAAAAAGAATGCGCCTTTCGCATGAAACAAATCGCGGTCCCTCGCGTTACGGCGGGCGCGAAAAAGCCATTGGTTACTGTTTCTTAACCATGGATCGGCGATGATCGCGCGATGCGTCCGTTGCTCTTGATACCGCTGTCGGCCCTGGCGGCCTGCGACACGGCCAGCCCGGAATTTTCCGGTGTCGCGCCGGTCCGTATCGAGGCAGGCGCGTCGGTGTTCGATATCCGGGTGGAGGGCCGCAGGGCCGAGGCGGTCCGGCTGAACGCGCAGCCTGCGTTCCGGCTGTCCAGCGTGGGCGTGCCCGCGGTGCTGGCCATCGAGGCGGTCAGCGGCTGCCGGGTGGACCGTCTGACCGGAGACCAGGCGATGATGCGGGCGACCCTGGATTGCGGCAGTGGCGCCCCGGCGCCGCGGCGGCCCGAGACGTATCTTGAATGCGACGCCTTCGAACTGGACGCGGCGGGCGGCGAGTTGATCTGCTACCCGTTCTGAACCGTGGGCGCGGTCAGGGCCTTTTCCATGTAGACGCTCGTGGCGTTCGGGCGGTAGTCGCCGAAGATGCCGCACCGGGTGAAGCCGTGCCGTTCGTAAAGACGGATCGCGGCGTCGAGGACCTCGCCCGTTTCGAGCCGCAGAACGGGCACGTCGTCGCCGCGGGCCTCGTCCTCGAGCGCGCGCAGGATCGCGGCGCCGACGCCGCGGCCGCGGGCGGCGGGAGACGTGAACATCGACTTGATCTCGGCATAGCCGCGCTTGAACGCCAGCGCCCCGGTGCCCAGCGTTTCGGCCCCGTCCCGGGCGGCGACAAAGCAGATGCCGGGCCCGCGCAGCTCCTCCAGGTCGAGGAAATAATTGTCTTCGGGCGGAAAAAGCGCGCGCATCATGGCGTGGCTTTGTTCCAGCAGGGCGCGGGGGCCGGGGGCCTTGGGGTTGGCCTGTTCGATGATGAGCATGGCGGGGACCTATTCGACGGTCACGGTCGTCACGGCCTCGATCGGGGTGCCGTTCGTGGCAAGGTGGCCGTGATCGTTGGCATTCAGCGTCACGCGGATTTCGTGCGTTCCCCTGGGGAGCGCGTCAAGCTGGACCCAGGGGCTGTAGGCGCGGGGCTGTTTCACGCCGTTGATGTAGACATGGGCGTGGCCGTGGCCGGGACGGTGGTCGCCGTTCACGCCTTCGGGGTCGAAGGTGAAGTTCGTGGTGACGATGTGCAGGTTGCGGCTTTGCGGGCCGTCGGGATGGATTTCGATGGCCAGCGTCGGCGCGGGGTCGCCGGCCTCGATCATCTGGTGATCGTGCATCGCCTGGCCCTCGCCGTGGTCATGGGCGGAATGGTCATGGGCCATCCCGTCGGACATCGCCGCCTTGGACATGGCGGGGCGGTCGATCACCGTGGCGGTGACCAGGGCCCCCAGGCCGGTGCCGGCGGCGAGACCGGCCAAGAGCAAGGCAATCGGGTTGGACATTGCGCGGCGTTCCGGGACAACGGCGTGAAGATTTCTGCAGCATATGGGCTTGGCGCGTGCGCTGCAATATCGTGGGCCAGGACAGGGCGGTAGCGCAAGTCTGAGCCATGAGAACGCAATATCTTGTGGATAAGTGGCGTGTCCGCGCCATATGCAGGGGTTTTGCGTTGACAGGGGCCAAGGTCCTGCGCTTGCATATCCTCCCAAGGCCGGAATCACGTCCAAAATCCAGACCGGCCCGAGCAGAGGGACACGCACCGTGCAGTTCACCAAGCTGAGATTGACCGGGTTCAAGAGCTTCGTCGACCCCACCGACCTTTTTATCCAAGACGGTCTGACCGGGGTGGTTGGGCCGAACGGATGCGGCAAGTCGAACCTGCTGGAGGCGTTGCGCTGGGTGATGGGCGAGAACCGCCCGACCTCGATGCGGGGCTCGGGTATGGAGGACGTGATCTTTGCCGGGGCGGCGACGCGGCCGGCGCGCAACTTTGCCGAGGTGAGCATTCATCTGGACAATTCCGACCGGCTGGCGCCGGCGGGGTTCAACGACGCCGATCACCTGGAGATCATTCGGCGGATCACGCGGGATGTGGGCAGCGCCTACAAGGTGAACGGCAAGGACGTGCGGGCGCGGGACGTGCAGATGCTGTTTGCCGATGCCTCGACGGGTGCGCACTCTCCGGCGCTGGTGCGGCAGGGGCAGATCTCGGAGCTGATCAACGCCAAGCCCACGGCGCGGCGGCGAATCCTGGAGGAGGCGGCGGGGATTTCCGGGCTTTATCAGCGGCGGCACGAGGCGGAGCTGAAGCTGAAGGGGGCCGAGAGCAACCTTGCGCGGGTCGATGACGTGATCGAGCAATTGGCGACGCAACTGGCGCAGCTGGCACGGCAGGCGAAGCAGGCGGCGCGGTACCGGCAGATCGGCGAGGAATTGCGGCAGGCCGAGGGGCTGTTGTTGTACCGGCGCTGGAAGGAAGCGGACCTGGCGCGGGCCAATGCGCAGAAGGAACTGACCGAGCGGACGAGCGATGCGGCCCGGGCCGAGGCGGCGGCGCGCGAGGCGGCAAGGCTGCGGGCGCGGGCCGACGAGGCGCTGCCGCCGCTGCGCGAGGAAGCGGCGATTGCGGCGGCGGTGTTGCAGCGGTTGCAAGTGAGCCGGGACACGCTGGCCGAGCAGGAGGCTGCCGCCAGGGACCGGATCGAGACGCTGCAATCGCGGATCGAGCAGTTGGCCCGCGACATGGAGCGCGAGGAGAGCCTGAACCGCGACGCGGGCGAGACGATCGAGCGGCTGGAATGGGAAGCGCAGGAACTGGCCAAGGCCTCGGACGGGCATGAGGGCAAGCTGGATGCGGCGAGCGGTGAGGCGGCGGATGCCAGCCAGGTGTTGCAGGCGCGGGAGACCGAGCTGTCGGAACTGACCGAGGATGTTGCGCGGCTGGCCGCGCGGCACCAGTCGGCGCAGCGGCTGGTCGAGGACAGCCGCAAGACCCGCGACCGGGCGGACGCCGAGGCGGCGCGGGCCAAGGACGCGGTGGAAGCGGCGCAATACACAGTGAGCCGTGCAGGCGAGGAATTCGAGGCCGCCGAGAAAGCCGAGAAAGAGGCGACCGAGGCGGCGCAGGCGGCGGAGGTCGCGCTGACTGAAGCCGACGAGGCGCGGGCCGATGCGCAGGGGCGCGAGGCCGACGCCCGGGCCGGACGCTCGGAAGCCGAGGGCGAGGTGAGCGCCCTGTCGGCGGAAGTGTCGGCGTTGGCGCGCCTGCTGGAGCGGGACACCGCCGAGGGCGGACAGATCCTTGACGCGGTGCAGGTGGCGGCGGGATATGAAAAGGCGCTGGGCGCGGCTTTGGCAGACGACCTGCGCGCGCCGGAGGTGGAGGCGGACGGGCCCTCGGGCTGGGTTGCGCTGGACGGGTATGCTCAGGCGCAGACCTTGCCCGAGGGTGTCGTGGCGCTGGGCACGCATGTGAACGTACCGGGTGTGCTGGCGCGGCGGATGGCGCAGATCGGGCTGGTGGATTCGGATGACGGGCCACGGTTGCAGGCGCTTCTGAAACCGGGGCAGCGGCTGGTCAGCGTCGAGGGTGACCTGTGGCGCTGGGACGGGTACCGCGCCTGGGCCGAGGATGCGCCGTCGGCCGCCGCGCTGCGGCTGGAACAGCTGAACCGGCTGGAGGAGTTGAAGCAGCAGCTGTCGCATGCCACGGCGCGGGCCGAGGGCGCGCAGAGAGCGCACGAGACGCTTAAGGCCCGGCTGGTGGAGTTGACCGAGGCGGACAAGGCCGCGCGCGAGGCACGCCGCGCTGCCGATGGCAAGGTCGCCGAGGCGAACCGGGCGCTGAGCCGGGCCGAGGCGGAGCGGAGCCTGGCGGGGTCCAAGTTGGAAAGCCTCGGTCTGGCGGTGAAGCGCCACGAGGAGGAGGCGCTGGCCGCGCGCAAGACGCTCGCCGAGGCGGAGAAGGCGATGGGCGACCTGGGTGATCTGGATACCGCGCGCGCCGAGGTGGAAGACGTCAAGATGACGGTCGAGGCGGCGCGGATGACGATGATGTCCAAACGCTCGGCCCATGACGAGCTGCGCCGCGAGGGCGAGGCACGGCTGAAGCGCAGCCAGGAAGTGACCAAGGAATTGTCCGGCTGGCGGCACCGGCTGGAGACGGCGAAGACGCGCAGCGCGGAGCTTGCCGAGCGCAAGGAGGCGAGCGAAGCGGAGCTGGCCGAGGCCGGGGCGAAGCCCGGCGAACTGGCGGCGAAGCGCGAGGCGTTGAATGCGGACATTTCGAAGGCCGAGGCGCGGCGGGCCGAGGCGGCTGACACGCTGTCGAACGCCGAAGGCGTCGCGCGTGAGGCTGTGGCCAACGAGCGCGACGCCGAGCGCCTGGCCGGCGAGGCGCGCGAGGCGCGGGCGCGGTCCGAGGCGCGCGCGGACGCCGCGCGCGAGACCCAGGCACAGGCGGCGGGACGGATCGAGGAGGAACTGGACTGTTCGCCCGAGGACCTGCTGGAGACGTTGCAGGCCGATCCCGAGACCATGCCCGCCTCGGAAGCCATCGAGGCCGATGTAAACCGCCTGAAACGCCAGCGCGATGCGCTGGGCGCGGTGAACCTGCGGGCCGAGGAAGACGCGCGGGAAGTCCAAGAAGAGCACGACACGCTGGTCAACGAAAAGTCCGATCTTGAGGAAGCGATCCGCACCCTTCGCAATGGTATCGCGTCGCTGAACCGCGAAGGGCGCGAACGGCTGCTGACGGCGTTCGAGCAGGTGAATTCGAATTTCTCGATGCTGTTCAAGCACCTTTTCGGCGGCGGCGAGGCGAACCTGGTGATGGTCGAGAGCGACGACCCGCTGGAGGCAGGGCTGGAGATCATGTGCCAGCCGCCGGGCAAGAAGCTGGCGACGCTGAGCCTGCTGTCGGGGGGCGAGCAGACGCTGACCGCGCTGGCGCTGATCTTTGCGGTGTTCCTGGCCAACCCGGCGCCGATCTGCGTGCTGGACGAGGTGGACGCGCCCCTGGACGACGCGAATGTGGGCCGGTTCTGCGACCTTCTGGACGAGATGTGCCGCCGGACCGAGACGCGGTTTTTGATCATCACGCACCACGCGGTGACGATGAGCCGGATGGACCGCCTGTTCGGGGTGACGATGGGCGAGCAGGGGGTGAGCCAGCTTGTTTCGGTCGACCTGAAGAAGGCCGAGCAGATGGTGGCGTGAGCCGCCTGTCCTTTTCCCTGAATTTTAGCCTTTTCTTCATCCCTTAAGTGTCCCTAGGCTCCACTGCAATCCATTGCAGTGAGAGGAGGTGGTAGGGCTGGATGAAAAGACATTCAGGAAATGGATGGTCGTTTTGGCGGCGGGAACGTTGACCGTTGCGATCGTCCGACTTTGGATAGGGCTTTGAAGTCCTGACAAAGAAAGACCCCGCGAAGCTGCAACTTCGCGGGGTCACGTCTTCAGTGATAGACTGGAAGACATTCAGATATGTGCACTATGATGCGCTTTTCTTGCCAAAAAGTAAAGCCGAGCGCGCGACCTTGGTTAACGCCTCAGGGCAGCGGCCCGGTTTGCCAGAGGGTGATGCGCAGGCCGCCATGTGCGACGGGTGGGCCGGGTTGGGTAAAAGGCAGGCCGGTGGCGTTGGCGAGGCTGGCATCGGTGGTCACGAGGCCAACGCGCCAGCCGGAAAACCGCTCCGCGAGGGTCTTGCCGAGCGCGCCGTAGAGGCCGAAAAGCTGTTTGCGCTCGCCGATGCGGGTGCCGTAGGGCGGGTTCACCATGATCAGGCCGGGCGGGCCGTCCGGGCGTTTCAGATCGCTGAAGGCGTGGTGCGAGATCGTGATGAGGTCGCCGAGGCCGGCGGTCTCTGCGTTGGAGCGCGCGCCGGTGACGGCACCGGCGTCACGGTCGCTGCCGTGGAAGCGGAGGCTGGTTTCGGTGTCGGGTTGGTCAGCCGCCAGATCCTTCCATGCGCCTGCATCGAAATTGGCGAAGCGCTCGAATGCGAAACTCCGGTCGCGGCCCGGGGTGCGGCCGAGCGCGATCTCGGCAGCCTCCAGCAGGAAAGTGCCGGAGCCGCACATCGGGTCGAGCACGGGCTCGGTGCCGGTATAGCCGCATTGGCGCAGGAACAGGGCGGCAAGGGTTTCGCGCATGGGGGCCTTGCCGACGAAAGGTTTCTGGCCGCGGCGGTGGAGCGGCGCGCCCGAGGTGTCGAGGCTGAGCAGGCACTGGTTGTCTTCGATCCTGAGCTGGACGCGGACGGGATCGTCGCCTTCCAGGGGCGCGCCGGTGACGTGGTGGATGGCGCGGGCGACGCGTTCGGCGGCGGCGCCCTGGTGGTAGATTTTGGATTTCCGGGTTGTCGCCTCGACCGTGATCGGCACGTCGGGGCGCAAGAGGCCCGCCCAATCCACCTCGCGCGTGAGAGATTCAAGCTGGTCGAGATGCATCGCCTGGAAGCGGGCGACGCGGGCCAGGACGCGGCCCGCGCCGCGCAGCGCGAGGTTGGCGCGCCAGACGTCCGGCCAGTGACCGCGAAAGCGGACACCGCCGGGCATTGCCTTGGGCTTGGCGAACCCCGCCGCCTGTGCCTCGTCCTTCAACGCGAGTTCGAGGCCGGGCGGGGCGGTGAGAAAGATTTCGAAAGCGCGGCGTGGCGTCATAGGGCGTTCAGAAGCGCGGGCGTGGGCCACGCGTCGGCGGGCATCCCGAGTTCCTGCTGGACGTCCTGCACGGCGGCGCGGGTGCCGGAGCCGAGGATGCCGTCGATCTTGCCCACGTCATAGCCACGCGCGGCGAGCTTTTCCTGAAGTTGTTTCATTTGCGCGCCGGAAAGGCCCGGATCGGGATTGCCCGCGTCGAACACCGGCGCGCCTTCCAGACGGTTGGCGAAATAAGCTGCGGTCAGGACGTAAACGTAGCTTTGGTTCCATTCGAAATAGACGTTGAAATTGGGGTGCGCGAGAAAAGCCGGACCTTTGCGCCCTTCGGGCAGAAGAATATTCGCGGGCAGGTCGCCACGGATCTGGCCGTGGCGCGGGGTGACGCCCATCGCCGCCCATTCGGAGGCGGGCAGGGTGGTGCGCAGACCCGTCTTGGACCAGTCGAGGGTGTCGGGCACATCGACTTCCTGCAGCCAGGGCTCGCCCGCGCGCCAGCCCAGATGTTGCAGCATCTTGCCGCCCGACATCAGCGCGTCGGGCGCAGAGGTCTTGAGATCGACGTGACCGTCGCCGTCGCCATCGACGCCGTTGTCGATGATGTCCTGCGGCAGCATCTGGACCATGCCGATTTCACCAGCCCAGGCGCCGGTGGTGCGCGCGGGGTCGAAATCGCCCATCTGGTAGAGGTCGAGGGCGGCAAAGACCTGCGGGCGGAAAAGCTCGGGCCGGCGGCAGTCATGCGACAGGGTGACGAGCGCGTTGAGCGTGTTGTAGTCGCCCTGGAAGCCGCCGAAATCGGTTTCGAAGGCCCAGAAGGCCAGGAGCACCCCGCGTGGCACGCCGTATTCGGCCTCGATGCGCTCGAACACGGCATCGTATTGCTGTGACTTGGCAAGGCCGGTGTTGAGGCGGCCCGAGCTGATCAGGCGGCGGGCGAATTCGGTGAAGGGTTTCTGAAAGACGCCCTGGCGGCGGTCGGCATGAAGGACGCTCTGATCCTGGCGCACGGAGGCGAAGAAGCTGTTCACCCGGTCCGGTGCGTGGCCGCGGGAAATCGCCTCTTGTCGGAGCGCGTCGACGAAGCCGGAAAAGGAGCCGCCGCAGCTTTGACCATAGGCGGTCGTGGCGGTGCAGAGCGACAAGGCAAGGGCGAGGCAGCGGATCATCAGTACTTCCTTTTTTGGGTGACAGTGCAGCAGCCGGCCGGTCAAGGCCAGTCCGGAAAACCTGTATTCGGCCGGTGTGTTATTCAATATCGCCTGACCCGAGCGCACGCGGCGGGCGGAGCGTTTCATCGAGTTGTACCGTCAGAGCACGACAGGCGGTGAGAGGCAGGCGCGTGGGGCCGCACGGGTGTCCGATCGGCCAGAATTAACCATTGATTAACCTTTTGTCCCGAAGACTCCGATCATTCTAAGCGCGAACACAAGTACCGAAGAAGATCAGAAGGTGAAAAAGCGACCATCGCGTGTGCTGATCGTGGAAAGCGATGCAGCACTTGGCCGGGTGTGGCAGCGCCACCTGGAGCGTCATGGCATCTGGGTGCGGCTGGAGCATGACCAGCAGGGCGCATTGGACGCGCTTGGCGCGATGCGCTGCGACCTGATCATCCTGGACATTATCCTGACACGCAGCAGCGCCTTTGCCATCGCCGATGCGGCGGAGCGGCGGTTTCCCGGAGTGCCGATCCTGTTCGTGTCGAAAACGTCGTTCTTCTCGGACGGATCGGTGTTCGGGCTGTGCGCGAACGCGCGGGCCTTCGTGAGCGCCGATACGCCGCCCGACGACCTGACCGCGATGGTGGAGCATTACGCGCGCTCGGGCTGAGGCGTGGTGTCGGGGGCGGCAAGCCGGGTCTCGATCCTGGAGGTCTGTTCCAGGGTCCGGTGGACCGGGCACTTGTCCGCGATTTCCAGGAGACGCTGACGCTGATCGTCGCCGAGCGCGCCCCTGAGGCGGATCGTGCGGATGAAGCTGTCGATCTTGGCCGGGCTGGTGCCGTCGGCATCCTGGGCATGGACCTTGTCGTGGGTGACGTCCACCGACACGTGATCGAGCGGCCAGCCTTTGCGGCGGGCATACATTCGTATGGTCATCGACGTGCAGGCCCCCAGCCCGGAGGCAAGAAAGCCGTAGGGACTCATGCCGCGGTCGGTGCCGCCATAGGCCTCGGGCTCGTCGGCGCGGACGTGGTGATGCGGCCCGGCGTGGATGTCCTGAAGAAAGCCGTCGGGATCGACCTCGCACACCCGCACGACGCCTTCGGGCGCGCCGGGGGGTGGCGCGGGGCGCTTGAGATCGAGATAGCGCTGCGCCCACGCGGCGATGACGCCGGCGGCGTATTCGGCATCGCCGGGGTCGGTGACCAGGTGGTCGGCGCTGTCGAGGGTGACGAAGCTTTTTGGATGCTTCGCGGCCTTGAAAATTTCGGTGGCGTTGTCGATGCCGACGGTGTCGTCGCGCGGAGCGTGCAGCACCAGGAGCGCGCGCTTGAGGCCGGAGATCTTCGGCGCGAGGTTCTCTGCGCGAACATCCTCGACAAATTTCTGGCCGATTCGAATGGGGTAGCCGCCCAGTGTGACCTCTGCCGAGCCGTCGGCGGCGATCTGGTCGAGCGCGCCGTCGAAGTTGTGCGTGACGTGGCCCGGATCGAAGGGCGCGGCGATGGTCGCCACGGCGCGGGCACTGTCGATGCGCGAGGCGGCGGCCAGCACGGCGGCCCCGCCGAGGGAGTGGCCGACCAGCAGACTGGGGGGCATGTCGCGGGCGGCCAGCGCGTCGGCGGCGCGCAGGAGATCCTCGACATTCGAGGTGAAGGAGGTGTTTTCGAACTCGCCCCCGGAATGGCCCAGCCCGGTGAAATCGAAGCGCAGCACGGCGATGCCCGCGCCCGCCAGCCGCGCGGAGATGCGGCGCGCGGCGGGAATGTCCTTGGAACAGGTGAAGCAATGCGCAAAGAGCGCGGTCGCCAGGTGCGGCCCCTTTGGCAAGTCGAGCCGTGCGGCAAGCTCGTGCCCGTCATGGCCCGTGAAAGTGAAGCGTTCGGTCGGCATGGGTGATCCTTTCGGTTGCCCTCAAAATGGCGGTTCCGGGCGGATGCGTAAGGTGTGTTTCAGGCCCGTCTCGGGAATGTGAGGCCGTGATGTTGCACAGGGTCGCCTTGGGTCGGACCACCCCCCATGCGTTGTTGCCCGACACCGCCGGGCTGTGCCATGGTGGCGGTATATTTGCAAAGTGATAGATGCAGGCATGTCCAGCAACTCCCTTATCGCCAAGTCGGTTATCCTGGTCTCCGCCCTTGTGGGCGGCGTTGTCGGGGTGTTCGAACTGGGTGATCGGTTCATGACGTCGAAACCGTCCGGGGACGTGGTGGTGACCAAGTCGGCGGCAAGCGGATCGTCCGACCCGGCGGAGCGTGGGGCCGACGGGGCGGAGGGCCCGGACGACGCGACCGCCGCGCTGTCAGAGACCGTCACAGAGGCCGATGGAACCGCAGGCACGGCGCTGGAGCGCGAGGTGGCGCAAAGGGTCTCGGAGCATCTGACGCGGATGGAGTGCCGGAACGTCACGGTGGGCCGGGTGTCTGCGACGGCGACGACCGTGCCGGAAGAGGAGACCAGCCACGGGTTCGAGGGGCACTTGCTGGACGGGGCCGTGACCCTGACAGGCAAGAGCGGCCCCGAGCGGATCCGGTTGGCGGGTTCGGGCAAGGGGCCGACGGGTGCGGTGAGTGCCGTGGACATGGCCCTGCGCGGGTTCGGGGATCATCTGAAGTTGACGGAAATTTTCGAAGAGAATTGCAGAGGGGACTGAGAATGCGGTGGACAAATCTTGTGGCGGCCTGCGGTTTCATGGCGCTGGCCGGGGGCGTCAATGCCGCCTCTTCGGTGGATGAGAGCCTTGAGGAGATCGCGGGTCAGATCGTGGAGCGGACCCGCACCGACGGAACGGCCACCATCGGGATTTCGACGTTCACCCACAGCGACGGCACGTGTTCGGACCTGTCGAATTATATCAGCGAGTTCATCGTGGACAGCCTGTTCAACGCGGGCGCGGGCACGATAGACATCATCGAACGGTCGCAACTGAGCGCCATTTTCCGCGAGATGGAGCTGGTCTTTGACGGCACGATCGCGCCGGATGCCGCCAAGCGGCTGGGCGAGATCGAGGGGGTCGATGCGCTGGTCACGGGATCGCTGATCCAGTTCGGCGAACAGGTGAAGGTGCAGGCGCGGATGATCAGCACGCAGGATGGACGGCTGTTCGCCACCGCGCGGTCGGAATTTCCCAGCGTGGGCAGCGTCGCGCAGATGATGGCGACGCGCAGCCGGGGCGCCTGCGGCTTTGCCGAGGCGGCGGGCGGCGGTGAGGACACGCCGACGACACAGGTCGTGGTGGTCGAAGGGGGCGGCGGACAGGCCACTGCAACGCAGGCCGGGGCGCTGGTCGAACCGTCCCGCCGCTATGCCGCGGATGTCTACGATGCCGAGGTCTCGACCCTGATCTATTCGAAATCGGCGGGCGACGCGACCTTTGCCATGCGGTTCAAGAACACCTCGGAGAACACGATTGCGCTGGCGTACATGCCGGAGTCCCTGTCTGTCGCGGACGGGCAGGGCGGGTTCATGGAATACAAGGGCAACTGGTCGGGCCTGCGCAGTTGTTATAGCGAGAACTACCTTCATTATTGCAATTCGAGCGACCCGAAATATGCCACCGTGCTGCCGCCGGGGAAGGCCGCGCAGCTGAATTTCCAGATGACGGGCGACAAGGATGTCGATGACCCGCGCTTCACGCTGGCGCTGGAACTGGTGGTGACGCCGAACGTGGAGGACAAGGAGGCCTACGCGGTTCAGTCGCTGGGGTTCTACGACATGCCGCCGGACAGCTGAGCGCGATCAGGCAAGACCCATCAAGGCCGCATCGAAGGGATACTTGGTCAGGTTCTCGTAGCCCGTGTCGGTGATCAGCACCTGGTCCTCGAGCTTGATCGAGAAATCGCCGCCGACCTCGCCCACCAGCGCCTCGACGCAGAGGGTCATGCCGGGTTCCAGCGGGTAGTCGAACGAGCCGGGCACGGCCTGGTCGGGGTACGCGACGAGGGGCCATTCGTCGCAAAGGCCGACGCCGTGCATCAGGCAGCCGTATTTCTGGGCCTGGTAGCGGTCGTCGAGCACATGGGTGCCGGCGCTGAGTTCGGGGATGGTGACGCCGGGTTTGAGCATTTCCATGTTGGTCATGATGTGCTCGTGCGCGTGCTGCATGGCATAGATCATGTCGGGGCGCGGTTTGGCGTCGCCGATCCACCAGCTGCGCGAGATGTCGACGCAGATGCCGTAGCTGCCGACAAGGTCGGTGTCGAAAGAGATGATCTCGTTGGCTTGGGTGATGCGTGGGCCGCATTCCTGGAACCACGGGTTGGAGCGCGGGCCGGAGGCAAGCAGGCGGGTTTCGATCCATTCGCCGCCGCGGCGGATGTTTTCGGCGTGCAGGATGGCCCAGATATCGTCTTCGCTGGTCTGGCCCAGCGGCACGTTCTGCCGTGCGAAACGCTCCATTTCGGCGACGGCGGTCTCGCAGGCGTGCGAGGCGCAGCGCATGGCGAGGATCTCGTCGGGGCCTTTGACGGCGCGGCACTTTTCCGTCAGTTCCTCACCTTCCATGATCTGCAAGCCCTGCGTTTCCAAAGCGCGGAGGCCGTGGAGCATGATCTTGTCCACCGCGAGGCGCGTGTTGCCGGGGGCGTGTTCGGCCAAAAGCACGCGCACCTCGTTCGAGAAGGTGTCGGCGGCCACGTCCACCTTGTCGCCCCGGTCGAAATAGAAGAGGTCCGCGCCGGAGCGTTGTTCGCGCACCAGCGGGTTGAAGGTGCTGAGGAAGGGCGAGTTCTTGTAATCCCACATCACCATGTAGCCGTCGGCGCAGACGAGCAGCGCGCGGAACGGGTTGTGGGTGTTCCAGAGCTGCATGTTGGTTGAATCGGTGGCGTAACGGATGTTGAGCGGGTCGAAGACCAGCAGCCCGGCATAGTCGCGGTCCTGGATGAAGCGGGTCAGGCGCTCCCAGCGGTAGCGGCGCATGGCTTGCAGGTCCGGCAGTTGGAGGCCGGCGGCCTCCCATTCACGGAAGGCCCGTTGGGTTGGGCCGATCTCGATCCGGTCGGCGTCATTGGGAGTGTTGTCGCCCAGTACGGGCCCGCGAGAGGGGTCGATCTTGCGCGTGTCGCGGAAATGGATGTTCATGGTGGGGCGCTCCTGGCTTCTTGCCAGATTGGGTGCCCGAAGCCCGCCTTGCGCGACGGAATGCGACATCGCGAATGTCGGAACTGCGACGGCGCGCGTCACAAAGGTTTTGCGAAACCGTCACGGTCCTTTTGGACAAGCGGCGATATTCCCGAGCGATGAAAACACGACATGGGAGATCGAGAATGATCCGTTTCACATTCGCCGCGGTGCCTTTCGCCATTGCCGGGCTGGCCGCACCGCTGGCCGCCGAAGAGGTCGGCTACGGGCCGCGCCCGGCCTACCTGATCGACCGGATGGAAGAGGGGCCGCTGAAGAACAAGCTGGCCTCGTGCATGGGGCAGACGCCGGCGCCGTCGGATTTCTCGATCGGACACCGGGGCGCGCCGCTGCTCTTTCCGGAACATACGGTGGAGTCCAACAAGGCCGCCGCGCGGATGGGTGCGGGCATTCTGGAATGCGACGTGACCTTTACCAAGGATCACGAGCTGGTCTGCCGTCACGCGCAGAACGATTTGCACACGACGACCGATATCCTGGCCTCGGACCTGGCGGGGACCTGCGTGACGCCGTTCAGCCCCGCCGAGGGCGAGACGGAGGCCACGGCGGAGTGCCGGACCTCGGAGATCACGCTGGCCGAGTTCCGCACGTTGACCGGCAAGATGGACGCGGCGAACACGTCGGCAACGACGGTCGAGGAGTACATGGACGGCACCGCCAATTGGCGCACGGACCTATACGCGGTCGAGGGCGGGACGTTGATGACCCATGCCGAGTCGATCGAGCTCTTCCGGGACCTGGGCGCTAAGTTCACGCCCGAGCTGAAGAGCCCGGCGGTGGAGATGCCGCATGACGGGTTCAGCCAGGAAGACTATGCGCAGAAGATGATCGACGAGTACAAGGCGGCGGGCGTGCCGGCCTCGGACGTGTGGGTGCAGAGTTTCAACCTCGACGATGTGCTCTACTGGATCGAGAACGAGCCGGAGTTCGGCGCGCAGGCGGTGTACCTGGACGGCCGGTACGACGTGGAGGGGTTCGATTACATGGACCCGGCGACGCTTGAGCCGTCGATGCAGGAGCTGGCCGACCAGGGCGTGAACTATATCGCGCCGCCGATGTGGATGCTGGTGACGCTGGAGGGCGACGAGATCGTGCCGTCGCCCTATGCCACGGCGGCCAGCGAGGCCGGGCTGAACATCATCACCTGGACGCTGGAACGCTCTGGCCCGCTGACTGGTGGTGGCGGCTGGTATTTCCAGTCGGTGGCGGACACGATCGACACCGATGCGGATTATTTCACCATGCTGCACGCGCTGCATGACAAGGTCGGCGTGGTCGGCGTGTTCAGCGACTGGCCCGCGACGGTGACCTATTACGCCAATTGCATGGGGCTGGACTGAGAATAACAAAATCCGCCCGGTGCCTGTGCGTCGGGCGGATTTATATTGAGTATTTTGGGAACGATGAAAGGCGCGGTCAGGCGCTGCGCACCGTGTCGATCATCAGTTGCACGTTGTCGGGATCGGCGTCGGGCGTGATGCCGTGCCCGAGGTTGAAGATGTGCGGGCCGCCGCGGAACGCCTCGACCACGGCCTTGGTTTCGCGCACCAGGGCGTCGCCGCCGGTGACCATGTGCGAGGAGGCGAGGTTGCCTTGCACGCAGCCGTCTTTCTGGACATGTTCGGCGGCCCATTCGGGGCTGACGGAGTTGTCGATGGCGACGCAATCGGCGCCGGTTTTTGCGTGGAAGCCGATATAGCCGTCGCCGGCTTCGCGCGGGAAGGCGATGACGGGAATGCCGGGGTGTTTCTCCTTGAGCGCCGAGATGATGCGCTTGGTCGGCGCGACGGCGAAATCCTCAAAATCCTGACCCTTGAGGGAGCCGGCCCAGCTGTCGAAGACCTTGACCGCCTCGGCGCCGGCGTCGATCTGGGCTGAGAGGTAGTGGATGGTTGCTTCGGTGATGCGTTCCATCAGCGCCTCGAAGAGCGGGCGGTTCTCGGACTTGAGCGCGTGTGCGGGGCCCTGATCGGGCGTGCCGCGACCGGCGATCATGTAGGTGGCGACGGTCCAGGGGGCGCCGGCAAAGCCGATGAGCGTGGTCTCGGACGGCAGGGCGCCGGAGAGGTTGCGGACGGTCTGGTAGATCGGGTTGAGCGTCTCGTGCACCTCGTCGGCCGGGCCGAGCTTGTCGAAATCGGCCTGCTGGGTGATGGTCGACAGGCGCGGACCCTCGCCGGTGACGAACCACAGGTCGGCGCCGAGGGCCTGTGGGACCAACAGGATATCGGCGAAAAGGATTGCCCCGTCAAAGCCGTAGCGGCGGATCGGTTGTAGCGTGACCTCGGTGGCGAGGTCCGGATTGTAGCACAGCGACAGGAAATCCCCGGCCTTTTCGCGCGTGGCGCGATACTCGGGCAGATACCGCCCGGCCTGGCGCATCATCCAGATCGGCGGTGTCGCCTGCATCTCGCCGGCGAGGGCCTTGAGGATGGTTTTCTGTGACGCCATGTCCGGTCTCCCTTTTGCTGGTTTGGTCCTCTTTGAGCCTTGGAAAGTCAACCAAAACTTGTCAGCCCAGATTTACACGTCTAGACCGTCTGCATGACAGTGACCATGCCCACCCCCGCCGCGCCGCTGAAGATCGGGACACGAGGATCGCCGCTTGCCCTGGCGCAGGCGAACGAGACGCGCGACCGTCTGGCCGACGCCTTTGACCTGCCGCACGAGGCGTTCCAGATAGTGGTCATCAAGACCACGGGCGACCGGGTGATCGACCGGCCTTTGAAGGAGATCGGCGGCAAGGGGCTGTTCACGCGCGAGATCGAGGAGGCGATGCTGTCGGGCGAGATCGACATCGCCGTGCACTCGATGAAGGACATGCCGGTGT
Organism: Roseovarius sp. THAF27; assembly: GCF_009363655.1. Taxonomy (NCBI): domain Bacteria; kingdom Pseudomonadati; phylum Pseudomonadota; class Alphaproteobacteria; order Rhodobacterales; family Roseobacteraceae; genus Roseovarius; species Roseovarius sp. THAF27. The sequence continues at coordinate 3,586,291 of NZ_CP045393.1, read as the reverse complement.
TGCAGCCCGAGGGGCTGATGCTGGACACCTATCTGCCGCGCGAGGACGTGCGCGATGCATTCGTGTCACCGCGCTACGAGGGGCTGGCCGGGCTGCCCGAGGGCGCCAAGGTGGGCACGTCGAGCCTGCGGCGCAAGGCGCAGGTGCTGGTGAAATTTCCGCACCTTCAGGTGGTGGAGTTTCGCGGTAACGTGCAGACAAGATTGAAGAAACTGGATGACGGCGTGGCCGAATGCACGTTCCTGGCGATGGCCGGGCTGAACCGACTGGGACAGCCCGAGGTGGCGGTGGGTGCGGTGGACACGGACGACATGCTGCCCGCTGTGGCGCAGGGGGCCATCGGGATTGAGCGGCGGGCAGATGACAGCCGCGCGGCCGAGATGCTGGCGGCGATCCATGACGTCGAGACGGGCAAGCGGCTGGCCGCGGAGCGCAGCTTTCTTGCGACTTTGGACGGGTCCTGCGAGACGCCGATTGCCGGGCTGGCGGAGTTGCAGGGCGACACGATCCGGCTGCGCGGCGAGGTGCTGCGGCCTGATGGCAGCGAGAGCCTCAGCGACGAAGGCGAGGCGCCGGTCGAGGACGGGGCCAAGCTGGGCGACGCGCTGGCGCGCGGGTTGCTGGAGCGCGCGGGGCCGGGATTTTTCGACTGGCGGGAATAGCAGGTAGGTTGACGAGTTTCCTGTCCAGTGGGGGCGGGTTATTGGGTTGCGCGCGATGAACAAGAGAACGATCGAGATTTTTTCCGTCATCGGGGCGATTGCGGCGGTGATCGGCGTCGCGGTGGCGGTCTACTTCGGGTATCGTTCGTTGTCGCAACCGGGGATCGAGGTTCAGGGCATTTCCGAGCTGGTGGACGAGGCGCGCAAGGGCAACGAGATCAGCGGCGATATTCTGGACGCGGTGGCGGCCAAGGACCCGATAGAGGCGCTGTCGCGGCGCGGCTATGACTGGACACGAATGGATTTCTTCCGTGCGCTGCGGATGCAGGACGAAACTTCGGTCGCGCTCTACTGCGATGCCGGTCCGGTGAACGTGTTCGATGGTGACCTTGGCCTGCTTTGGACCACCAAGGATATCCCGCCGGCCCGGATTGCGACGCTTGGCGATTGCGCCGCTTTCGACAGCCGGTCGGTGTGCGGGAACGACGATTACCTGACGGCGTCGGCACGTGAATTCGATTGGGACGCGTATGTCGAACTTTGCGGCGCCGCGCCCGCGGAGGTGCTGCGGCAGCATGTGGCCGCGTGACTTGAGGCCGAGGCCAGCGAGGCACGGGACTATTGCGCGGATTTCAACGGCGCGTCCGACAGCATGAAAGACGCACTGTCCCGGAATTTCATGCTGCATTGGACGCGGTACAAGACCTGGCACAGGTTTGGCGGGGCGCATTCGGCGGTGGAGTTCTGTGACGGGGTCGCGCGCCTCGCCAAGTGAGGTGACGGCGGTGGGGCGCGTGGGTTCTCACCCCACAGAGGTGGGTTCTCACCCACCCTACGTGCAGGATTGACGGAACCCGGGGCGCGGGGCATCGTCGATGGATGCGGATCGAGGACAAGACCGACACCACCCTGACCCTGGTGGATGACCAGAAGGACAAGACGCTGGGGCTGACGCTGGCCGGGACACTCGTGGCGGGCACGTGTCTTTTCATGGCGTGGGAAGGGTTTCCCGAATTGCTGTTGCCGGGAGCGGTGCTGATCGTCGTGATGGTGGTCTACTGGAAGCGCAGCAGGATGCGGTCGGAGATGGTGTTCGACCGGACGGCGGACCGGGTGACGCTGCGCGTGACGGACCGCAAGGGGGCCGAGGAATGGGAGTGGCGGTTGAGTGACGTCGAAACCGCCGTGATCGGTACGGTGGGCGCCCAGGGCACGGATAGCGGGATCGACCGGCCGCATTTGCGCCTGACGGATGGGACCTATGTGCCGATGCGACCCTATCACGCGGCGGGCAGCCAGAGCTGGCACGCGGTGGCGGCGGTGAAGCTGTTCCTGGGGCAGAAGCTGGAAGATGCGCCGGTGGGGTGGTTGCCGCCCGAAGCGTTCGACCGGCATTTCGCGGAAGAGATGGCGCGGCTTTACCGGAAGTGACGGGTGCGCACGCGTGGGGTTTCATTCACCATGGGTGGGTTGTCATCCACCAAAGGTGGGTTGTCACCCACCCTACGGGGTGTCGGGCCACGGTAATGCGCGCGCGGGATCAATGCGCGGCTTGCCGCGCCGCGGCGCGCTCTTGCCGTCGCCGAAAGGGAGGCCGCCCGTCACGCGGGAGGCGTGCCGACCATGTAGGGCGCATCTCTGGTGCGTCGGGCTGGCGATCGGTGCCGACGGCGAGTCGCGTGGAGCTTTTGCGGGTCTGGCGGCCATGAAGTGCCCGGAACCTCACTTGGTTCGCCCTCCCGCAGTCCGGCGGTAGCGCGGCCGCGAAAGACTGCTATTGCCGCGAGAGGTCCAGGGTCAGGCCCGGGACGGGTGCGCTTGGGTGAGCGCTGCGTGCGGGATCAAGGCACGGCGAGTTGGTTCGGCTCGGCGCCTTGCTCGAATGTCTTGCGGATTTGGCGTGGATAAAGTGCTGTAGACCCACCGTTGGCTCGCCGCACCGCGGCCCGTCGATGCGCGGCCTTCTGGTCCAGAACCACCGCGTCCCGGACTTGATCCGGGACCTCTCAGGAGATGTCAGGTTTCGGAGGCCCGCGTGAGCGACAGGCGGGCGGTTTCCAGGTGTTCCTTCATGATGGTCGCGGCGCGCTCGGGTTCGCGGGCGCGGAGCGCATCGAGGATCTGGCGGTGTTGCCGGTTGTAGGTGGTGATCGTCGGCTCGTCCAGCGTCAGGCGGCGCATGCGGGTCCAGTCGTCCTGTCCGCGGACGCTGCCGATCTGGGTGAGGATCCAGACCAGCAGGCCGTTGCGGGTGCTGTCGGCGATGGCGCGGTGAAACTGCGTGTCGGCCTCGGAAAACGCGGCGGGGTCGTCGAGGCTGGCCTCCATCAGTTCGCAAAGTTCTTCCATCCGGTCGAAATCGGCGTGGCGGCCGTGCAGGACCGACAGGCGGCAGCTGTGCGGCTCGAGCGCGAATCGGGCATCCATCAGTTCCAGCGGTGTGGCGTTGTCGATGGCGCTGGCCGCCGCCGTCTCGGTCTTGTGCATGACATAGGTGCCGCTGCCGGGGCGGATCTCGACAAAACCTTCGGATTCCAATTGCATGAGCGCCTTGCGCACGGTGCCGCGCGCGGCACCGTAGGTCTCGGACAGGACCCGTTCGGGCGGCAGGCGGTCGTGCTGTTGCAGCGTGCCCTTCGATATTTCGCGCCGGATGAGGCCGGCAATGTCCGCCGAGCCCATTCTTTGTGCGTCACCCACTGTGATTCCTCCATTATTTGGACCAATTATATACCGTATAGCGGCCATTTCCAGCAAAAACTGCATGTTTGGATCAAATTCGGTTGACTTTTGGATTGCGTCTCGGAATCGTGAGGGTGCTGGGCGGCATCGCGATGCCTGCCCATGCCACCTAAAATACCGGCCGTCATTCGATCCTCGATCTGACAAAGGCGGCGCAACATCAGGGAGCTAAACCGTGGCTGAAATGGATCTTGAGAAATTTGTCGAGGCCCCCGGGCGCGACGAGAAAATCAAAGAAGTCCGCAAGATGATCGATGCGAAGGGCATCGAGTACCTTTACCTGCAATTCGTGTCGGTGACCGGCAAGATCATGGGCAAGGGCATTCCTGCCGATCACTGGGAAACCGTCGCGAAGAAGGGCTTTCAGCTGGTCTATGGCGCCACGGTGAACCTGTTCACCAACCGTGCGGGCGAGTATCTGGGTTATGGACCCGAAGCGGCCGAGCTGGTGGGGATCCCGGAACCGGAAACCTTCATGCAGCTGCCCTGGGCGCCGACCATCGGGCGCTTTTACTGCACGTTGTTCCGCAACCGCGAGGAAAAGGAAAATCCGGGTGGGTTCCTGACCTCGGACTGCCGGGGCAACCTGCGCCGGATGCACGAGGACTTCAAGAAGAAGCACGGCCGGAGCCTGCGCATCGGGACCGAGCCCGAGATGATGTGGCTGAAGTTCGACGAGAACGGCAAGCCGCGCGACGGCTATTCGAAGCCCTATTGCTATCACATCGACCAGTTCGAAAGCCTGCGTCCGGTGTCGATGCAGGTGATCCGGTATGCCCGCATGATGGGTCTGGACATGATCCAGGGCGACCACGAGGACGCGCCCGGGCAACTGGAGCTGAACTGGATGTTCGATGACGTGCTGCGCAACGCGGACCGTCTGACCACGTACCGCCAGATCTGTGCGCAGGTGGCGCGCGAGAACGGCATTTTCGCCTGCTTCATGACCAAGCCGTTCATGGGCGTGTCGGCCTCGGGCTGTCACCACAACATGAGCCTGTGGCGCGGCGGCGAGGACGAGTTCGTCAAGTGCGGCAACGATCCCAAGGATCTGCCGGGGATGAAAGACAACTACATGTACGTCAAGGGCGGTGAGAACACGTTCATGCCCGATGACGACGACCCGCAGATGCCCGGCAAGGAGGGCCTGGAGGCGATCGGCGGCGTGGTGCATCACCTGCAGGCGCTGACCGCAGTGGGCTGTTCGACGGTGAATTCCTATCGCCGGCTTTGGGACACGGGCTTCTGGGCGCCGGTCTTTGCCGACTGGGGCTTCCAGAACCGCACCACGGGCCTGCGCGTGTCGGCGCCGGGGCGGTTCGAATACCGTTCGGTCGACAGCATGGTGAACCCGTACCTGATGGGCTCGACCCTGTTGGCGGCGATGGACGATGGCATCGACAACAAGCTGGACCCCGGCAAGCCCGAAGAGCGCAACATCTACGAGGCGATCAAGGACGGCAAGGACGTCAAGAAACTGCCGATGAGCCTGGGCGAGGCGCTGGAATACCTCAAGAACGACGAGGTGGTGCAGCGCGGGATGCCCGGCGAGATGTACCGGCTTTACGACGAGTACAAGCACGACGAATACGCCCGGTTCATGTCCACCGTGACGGATTGGGACAAGGACACGTACATGGAGTGCCTGCCCTGAGGCATCCCATGCGTCTGGCGGCGGGTTGAGGAGCCCGCCGCCGATCAAACGACTATGCAACCCAGAGGAGGCGTTTCCAGATGTGTGGAATTGCTGGACTAATCTACAAGGGCAAGAGCAGCGATGTGGGGTCGGAGATGACCTCGATGCTGCTGGCGCTCAAGCACCGGGGGCCGGACAGTACCGGCTACGCGGTATATGGTGAACCGACCGAGGGCGATTACATCATGCGCCTGAAGGTGGCCGAGGCCGAGGACATGGAAAAGGGCCGTGGCGTTCACAAGGTGATCGAGGACCGCATCGCCTATGTCGAACAGGTGATGGAAGAGCATGGCGCCAAGATCAAGTCCAAGGACGCGCCGCTGGAATACGCGCTGCGCTATGTGTTCACCGGCGCCGACAACCTGGGCGAGATGGCCGAGCATATCGAGGAGCAGGACGGTATCGAGATCCTGTCGATGGGCAATGGCCTGGAGCTGATCAAGGACCTGGGCGATGCATCGGTTGTGTCAAAGGCCTACGGTCTGAATGACTTCAAGGGAACGCACGCCATCGGGCACACGCGGATGGCCACGGAATCGGACGTGGATATCAAGTCGGCCCACCCGTACTGGGCGTTTCCCTATAACGACGTGAGCGTGGTGCATAACGGCCAGATCACCAATTACTGGATCATGCGCCGCGAGATGGAGCGCAAGGGTCACCGGTTCATGTCGAACTGCGACTCTGAGCTGCTGGCGGTCTATACCGCGCATAACCTGGCCAACGGCATCACGCTGGAGGAAAGCCTGCGCAAGTCGATCGAGGAGATCGACGGGGTGTTCACCTACCTGGTGGCCACCAAGGACCAACTGGGCATGGCGAAAGACACGATGGCGGCGAAACCGCTGGTTCTTTATGAATCCGACGACCTGATCGCGATGGCGAGCGAAGAGGTGGCGATCCGCGCGATCCTTCCGCAGGAAATCGACACGACAGATCCCTATGATGAGGAGGTCCGGGTATGGCAAGCGTGAGCGACGCAGAACTGAAGAAGATGACCCAGGAGGAGCGGGTGACCGCGCTGGGCATGCGGACCGAACAGCTGACGGGCAAGTCGCTTTACGTCGAGTTCGACCCGGATGCCGAGGAGCGGTTTACCTACCCCTGGGCGCCCGACGTGGACTTCAACAAGCGGACCGAGATCGACTGTGACGGCAAGACCGTGACGGAAGTGAACTCGAACATCCGCGAGTTGATGCGCGAGGGGTATGGCACGATCGTGCTGCAGAACCCGCGCGGGATGCACAGCGTCGGCGTGGGGATCCTGAGCAAGCTGAACCTGATCATCGAAGGCTCGACCGGGTATTTCACCACCGGGCTGATCGACGGGCCGAACGTGCGCATCAACGGGCGCGTGGGCTGGTCCTGCGGCGAGAACATGATGTCGGGCACGATCATGATCGAGAAGAATGCCGGCTCGACCTTCGGCGCGGCCATCCGGGGCGGCGACCTTGTGTGCCGCGGCTCGGTGGGGTCGCGCACGGGGATCGACCAGAAGGGCGGTACGATCATCGTTGGTGGCGATACCGGCGCGCTGAGTGGCTTCATGATGCAGCGGGGCCGGATGGTGGTCTGCGGGAACGCGGGCAAGAACCTGGGCGACTCGATGTATGACGGCACGATTTACGTGGGCGGCGAGATCAAGAGCCTTGGCGTGGATGCTGTCGAGGCGGAGCTGACCGAGCTGGACAAGAAGTGGCTGACACGGAAGCTGACGCAATACGGCCTGATGCCCGAAAAGGGGGTGGATCACTTCACCAAGGTCGTCGCGGGCAAGATGCTGTGGAACTACGACAACCTCGAGCCGTCCGAGAAGAAGCTGATCCTGTGATGGCGGGGTGAACCCCGCCCTACACCCCGTAGGCCGGGGTTGACCCCGGCACCTGACAAAGGAGTTACAAATTATGGCTGATGGTGATCTGCCGCAGAAAAAACAGCTGAACCGCGATGTGAATCGCATCGGTGACAGCTTTATCTTCCCGCCGCGTGTGATGGATGACATCCACATCAAGTCCGAGCTTGGCCGCTACCGGATGCGGGGGTTTTCGCTGTTCAAGAAGATCCCGCACTGGGATGACCTGACATTCCTGCCCGGTACGCTGACGCGCTTTGTGATCGAAGGGTATCGCGAGAAATGTGAGACCAAGACCGTGATCGGGCCGCGCGCCAAGGTGCCGCTGGAGCTGGACATCCCGGTCTATATCACCGGCATGTCGTTCGGTGCGCTGTCCTATGAGGCGAAGACCGCGCTGGCCCGCGGCGCCACGATGGCGGGCACGGCGACCTGTTCGGGCGAGGGGGGCATGATCCCCGACGAGCGGCGCTATAGCTCCAAGTGGTTCTATCAGTGCATCCAGTCGCGCTATGGCTTCAACCCCAACCACCTTGTTCTGGCCGATGGCTGTGAATTCTTCATCGGGCAGGGCTGCAAGGTTGGTCTGGGTGGGCACCTGATGGGTCAGAAAGTGACCGACCAGGTGGCCGAGATGCGGTCGCTGCCCGCGGGGATCGACCAGCGGTCGCCGGCGCGTCACCCCGACTGGCTGGGCCCGGACGACCTGGCGCTGAAGATCCAGGAGATCCGCGAGGCGACCGACTGGCAGATTCCGATCCAGCTGAAGCTGGGCGCGAGCCGCGTTTTCGACGATGTGCGGATGGCGGTGAAGTGTGACCCGGACAGCATCTATATTGACGGGATGGAAGGTGGCACGGGCGCGGGCCCGCACCTGGCCACGGAAGATACCGGTGTGCCGGGCATGGCGGCGATCCGTCAGGCGCGCAAGGCCATCGACAGCCTTGGCAAGCGCGGCGAGATCAGCTTGGTCTACGCCGGCGGGATCCGGAACGGCGCGGACGTGGCCAAGGCCATCGCGCTGGGCGCGGATGCCATCGCGATCGGCCACTCGGCGATGATGGCGCTGAACTGCAACAAGGACATCCCCGAGGCCAACTATCCCGAGGAGATCGGAGCCGAGCCGGGCTATTGCTACCACTGTCACACGGGGCGCTGCCCGGTGGGCGTGGCGACGCAGGACCCCAAGCTGCGCGAGCGGTTGGACCCGGACGAGGCGGCGGAGCGCGTGTACAACTTCCTGCACACGCTGACCATCGAGGCGCAGCTCTTCGCACGGGCGTGCGGCAAGACCTACCTGCACTCGTTGGAACCGGAGGACTTGGCCGCGCTGACGATGGAGGCCTCGGCCATGGCGGGGGTTCCGCTGGCGGGCACCGGCCATACGGTTGGCGTCGAGGATTATCACCATTTTTAAGGGTGTGGCGGGGTTAACCCCGCCCTACCGCAAACGTAGGCCGGGGGTCACCCCGGCGCCCCGGAAGAGGAGAAAACAATGGCTGGAACACAGTATCGCGGCTCGGAGATCACCGATGTCGACCAGTTCCTGAAGGACAAGGACGGGCTTGGCTCGGAACGTGAAAAGGAAATCGGCCAGCATATCGGCTATCGCTATGACGTGAACCTTGTGCCGGATTATGACCGGATCACGCCGTTCCTGGAAAAGTACATCGAGACCATGGGCTGGGACGATCTTAACTGGCTGGAAGACGTGCACATGGGCTATGAAGAAGGCTCGCCGGCGGTGTTCGATCGCAACAACAACGGCTGGGTGCGGGTGCCCGACACGATCGAGCTGCCCGACAACCAGCAGGACCGGGACATGATCGCGCGGGAACTGCTGATCAAGTTCCAGATGTCGGACCGGCACCCTTTGGTGAACCTGCGCAAGGCCTATATGAAGTTCTAAGAGGACTTTGAAAGGACCAGAGATGACGCGCCCGATCCATATCGCCTGCCTGCAGACACGGCCCATGCCCGATTTCGCATCGGCCTGGGCGGAGGCGCGGCCGCTGGCCGAGAGGGCGGTGGCGGACGGGGCGAAGGTTCTTTTCCTGCCGGAATATTGCGGCGGGTTGAAAACGGAGGGTGCGGCTGTGGCGGCGCCTTCTGCCCCCGAGGCGGATCATCCGTTTTTGAGAGATGCGCAGGCGTTTGCGCGGGAGGCGGGGGTGTGGATCAACCTAGGCTCCATCGCCGTCGATGGGCCTGACGGGCGGATCATTAATCGCGGGATCATGCTGGACGAACAGGGCAGGGTCACGGGGCGGTATGACAAGATCCACATGTTCGACATCCAGTTGAGCGAGACGGAAGTGTACCGCGAGAGCGAGCGGGTGGCGCCGGGCAACCGGGCCGTCATACACGACACGCCGTTCGGGCGGATCGGGCATACGATCTGTTACGACCTGCGGTTTCCGATGCTGTGGCGCGGGCTGGCGCAGGCCGGCGCGGAGATGCTGATCTGTCCCGCGGCCTTTACCAAGAAGACGGGCGAGGCGCATTGGCATGTGCTGAACCGGGCAAGGGCGATCGAGAATACGCGGTTCGTGGTGTCGCCCTGTGCGATCGGGCCGGTGCCGGGCGGGGGCGAATGCTTTGGTCATTCGCTGATCGTCGGGCCGTGGGGCGAGGTGATTGCCGAGGGTGGCACGGAGCCGGGCGTGGTTCAGGCGGAGATCGACCTGGATGCCGTCGAGACCGCTGCTGGCCGGGTGCCGAGCCTGACCAGCGACCGGGAGTTCGACATGGAAACGCCAGACCCCGAGAGGAGCGTGGCATGACATCTTTGGCGGCCCAGTTGGGCCAGAGCTATTCCGACAACCCGCTGCGGCTGGGGTTTTTGAAGTGGCAGTGCCATGTGCGGCAGCTTGCGATGCGCAACAATGACGGGCGGCCGGATGATGCGATCATGCCGGAGGTGACGCCGGAAGGGCACGAGGCGCCCATGGGCGTGGTGATCACGCTGTTGAACAAGGCGCCGGGGTATTCGGTGACGCCGGAATTGCAGCACATGGCGGCCAAGACCAACGACCCGGCGCAGCGGCGGCAGACGGCGCTGCAATTCCTGTCGGCGACGTATTACCAGAAGGCCAAGGAGTTTTCCGATATCCTGACCGCGACCTTCCCGCCGGGCAGCGCAGGCGCGAAGACGCTGCACGAGGCGGGGCACGCGACGTTGCGGTTCGAGGCCTACGGGCAGGCGTTCGAGCTTTACTGCAAGGTCTGGCGGCTGGCGCCGCACAACCTGCTGCACCAGGCGACGATGGCACATAATGTCCTGTTCAACCCGGCCCTGCCGCCGGCGACGGAAGTGCTGGGCTTCGAGCCCGACTGGGACGCGAGCCGGGCCGATCCGCCGGTGGGCGGGCGGCGCTAGGCTTCCAGTTCGATCGAGCGCGTTTCACGCGCGCAGGTTTGCCTCGGCCTTGTGGCCTCGGGGGCGTGAGGGTGGCGTGACGCGCTCGGCCTGAGGTCTTGCCCGTGGCGGGCGGGGGCCTGCGGCGCGAGTATTTTTGGCAAGAAAAAGCGGGGATTGAGCGTGGTCCGGCGGGGGCGCGAAATTTGAATCGACGCGGCAATACAAAATGTATACATTATGTATTCAGCAAGGAGAGTCGATTTGACCGCCGACAAGAAAACCCAGTGCCTGGAAGACATGCGGATGCGTATCCTGACGCAGGAGATCGCGCCCGGCAGCGACCTCGACGAGGCGACGCTGTGCGAGCGTTACGCCATGTCGCGCACGCCGATGCGCGAGATCCTGCAGCGGCTGGGCGGCGAGGGGTATGTGGACCTGACACAGAACCGCGGCGCCAAGGTGGCGTCGATGGACCTGCCGGTATTGCGGACATTCTTTCAGACCGCGCCGATGATCTATGCCAATGTCGCGCGGCTGGCCGCCGAGAACCGGCGGTCGGATGAGATTGACGGGTTGAAGGACATACAGGACTCGTTTCGCCGGGCCACGCAAAGCGGCGACGCGGCGAAGGCGGCGTTGCAGAACCACCGCTTTCACCTGGCGATGGGAGAGATGGCGCACAATCCCTACCTGCTGCCCAGCCTGAAGCGCATGCTGATCGACCATACGCGGCTGAGCCAGACGTTCTATCGCCCCGCCTCGGCGGACGAGTCGCTGCGGGTGGTGAAGGCCTGCGACCACCATGACGCGATGATCGTGGCCATCGAGCGGCAAGAGCCGGGCCTGATGGTCGATCTGACGATAGAGCACTGGAACCTGTCGCGGGATCGGCTGGAGCGCTTCGTGAGCCCCGACCCGTTGCCGATTGACGTTTTGCCGATGAAGGATCGTGAAAATGCAGTTTGAGGGGATCTGGACGCCCATCGTGACGCCCTATCGGGAGGATTTCACGGTGGACGAGGGCGCGCTGGGCGACGTCGTGGAGCAGTTGATCGCGGGCGGTGTGGCCGGGATTATCAGTGCCGGGACCACCGGCGAGTATTACGCGCAGACCTTTGAAGAGCGTGAATGGCTGGCGCGTAAAACGCATGAGTTGATCAAGGGGCGTGTGCCGCTGGTGGTGGGCACGGGCGCGCTGCGCACCGAGGACAGTATCGAATTTGCGAAGATGGCCAGGGATGTGGGCGCCGATGCGATTTTGGTCGCGACGCCGCCCTATTCGGTGCCGACGGGGCGCGAGATCGCGCTGCACGCGCTGGCGATCGACCGGGCGGTGGATATGCCGGTGATGCTGTACAACTACCCGGGCCGGATGGGTGTGAACATGGACGAGGAGACCCTGGATCGCCTGGGCCGCTCGCCGAATTTCTGCGGCATCAAGGAAAGTTCGGGTGATATCAACCGGCTGCACTTGATCGCACGGGACTATCCGCATCTGGGGCTTCTGTGCGGGATGGATGACCAGGCGCTGGAATTCTTTGCCTGGGGCGCGAAAGGCTGGGTCTGTGCCGGGTCGAATTTCGCGCCCGAGGCGCATGTGGCGCTCTACCGGGCCTGCGTGGTGGAGGGGGATTTCACCAAGGGCCGGGCGATCATGTCGGCGATGATGCCGCTGATGCGGGTGCTGGAGCAGGGCGGCAAGTTCATCCAGTGCATCAAGCATGGTGTGACGATGCGGGGCATTCCGGCGGGGCCGCCGCGCAAGCCGCTGTTGCCGCTGAACAAGGATGACAAACGGGCGCTGGAAGAAGTGATCCGTACGATGAATACCGCGATTGCCGCGATCGAAGGGGGCAAGAAATGAGCAAGCTTCTGACACGGGACGAATACGGCGCGATTGCCGCCGAGATCGATCTGCCCAAGGCGCCTTTCGTGGATGGCAAGTTCCGCAAGGGATCGGGGCCGGTGATGGAGACGGTGAACCCGGCGACGGGGGACGTGCTGGCGAAGATCTCGACCGCGAACGCGAAGGATGTGGATTTCGCCGTGGAAAAGGCGCGGGAAGCTTTTGAGCGCGGGGAGTGGGCGAAAGCGCATCCCAGTGAGCGGAAGGATGTGCTGATCCGGCTGTGCAAGCTGATCACGCGACGGCGGCACGAATTCGCGGTGATGGAGAGCCTGGATAGCGGCAAGCCCATCCGCGACTGCGAGACGGTGGACATTCCCGAGGTCATTCACACGATCAAGTGGCATGCCGAGCTGATCGACAAGATCTATGACCAGGTGGGGCCGTCGGGCGACGACGCGCTGAGCCTGATCGTGCGCGAGCCTCTGGGCGTGGTGGCCTGCGTGCTGCCGTGGAACTTCCCGCTGTTGATGATGGCGTGGAAGATCGGGCCGGCGCTGGCGGCAGGCAATTCGGTGATCGTGAAGCCGGCCGAGCAGACCTCGCTCACCGCGTTGCGGCTGGCGGAGGTGGCGCATATGGCGGGCGTGCCGCGCGGTGTGTTGCAGGTGTTGCCGGGGGATGGGCCGAGCGTGGGCGAGCCCTTGGGCCTGCATATGGGCGTGGACATGGTGAGCTTTACCGGCTCGACCGAGACCGGCAAGCGGTTCCTGCGCTATGCGGCTAATTCCAATATGAAAAAGGTGACTTTGGAATGCGGGGGGAAAAACCCGGCTGTGGTTCTGGAGGATGCCGAAAACCTCGATCATGTGGCCGAGCATGTGGTGAACGCGGCCTTCTGGAACATGGGCGAGAACTGTTCGGCGGCCAGCCGGGTGATCGTGCACAAGGCCGTCAAGGCGCCGCTGATGCAGCGGATCGTGGCGCGGATGCGCGACTGGAAGACCGGCGATCCGCTGGACCCGGCCAATCATCTGGGGGCGCTTGTCGATGGCGAGCACACGAAGAAGGTGGCGGGGTATCTGAAAGGCAAGGCGGTGGCCGGGGGCGCCAAGCCCAAGGGCAATTTCATCGCGCCGACGGTCTACGAGGTGAAGAAGGACGACAAGCGGGCGAAGGAGGAGATTTTCGGCCCGGTCCTGTCGGTGATCGAGGTGGCGAGCGAGGCCGAGGCGATCGCGTTGGCCAATGACACGGCCTACGGGCTGGCGGCGTCGGTCTTTACCTCGAACGTGCGGCGGGCCATTCGGGCGGCGCGGGAGATCCGGGCGGGGACGGTGACGGTCAACTGCTATGGCGAGGGGGACATCGCGACGCCTTTTGGTGGCTACAAGCAGTCGGGGTTCGGTGGGCGCGACAACGGTGTCCATGCCCATGACCAGTTCACCGAGGTGAAGACGATCTGGGTCGATCTGAGTGATCCCAAGGACGGAGATCTGGTGGGATGAGCCGGGTCGGGTTCCTTGGGACCGGGCATATCGCGGCGCCGATGGCGCGGGCGCTGGCACGTAAGGGACATGACGTAACGGTGTCGCGCCGCAGCGAGGCGGTGTCGGCGGCGCTAGCGGAGAGCGGTCTGGGCATCGCAGTGGCGGAGAATGCGGCGGTCGTGGAGCAAAGCGATGTCTTGCTCTTGTGCCTGCGCCCGGCAGTCTGGAAAGACGTCGTTGCGGGCCTGCCGTTCCGGGCGGAACAGAAGATCGTTTCGGTCATGGCGGGCGTGCCGATGGCCGAGATCGTGGCGGCCTGTGCGCCGGTGCGGGACGTGTCGGTGACGATCCCTTACGGGTTTATCGAGAACGGTGGCTGCCCCTTGCCGGTGGCGGGGGATCCGGGTGTCGTGCAGGCGCTCTTTGGGACAGAGAACCCGGTGCTGCCTCAGGCGGACGAGGCGGCGCTGAACCACCATTTCGCGGCCTCGACCATGGTCGCCGCGGTGCTGGGCCTTCTGGAAGAGGGCACCGGGTGGCTGGCGGGCAAGACCGGGTCACCCGAGGCGGCGGAGATCTATGTGAGCAACCTGGTGACCGGGGTTCTGAACGGCCTAAGCCGGGACCGCGCGGGCGAGTTGCATGACGAGAAGATTGCGCTGGCCACACCCAACACCCTGAACCTGCAGATGGTCGAGGGGCTGGCGGCGCAGGGGGCCTTTGACGGGCTGCCCGGGATACTGGACGGAATATCAGACAGCATGGAGGACGACGCGTGACAGCAGTAACAGAAAAACCGGCGCGTCGAGGGCGCGGCACACGGACCGCGCTGCGGGCCGTGCGGGACGTGAAGATGTTGCCCAGCCTTAAGCGGGGGCTGCCGCTGACCGAGCCGATGAGCGCGGAAGAGATCGAGCGCATCGACGCGGCGAGCATGGATATCCTGGAAAACGTGGGGGTGGTGTTCCGCGACGAGATCGCGATTGCCGACTGGAAGCGTGTGGGCGCGGAGGTGCGCGACGGCGACCGGGTGCATCTGGACCGGGGGCTGGTGCGGGAGTTGATCAAGTCGATCCCCGACACGTTCACCTATCACGCGCGGAACCCGGCCAATAACCTGCCATTCGGCCGCGAGCACGCGATCTTCGTGCCGATGACGGGCGCACCGTTCCTGCGCGATCTGGACGACGTGCGGCGCAATCCGACGCTGGAGGACCTGGCGAATTTCCACAAGCTGGCGCAGATGTCGCCGGCGCTGCATTCCAGCGCGCATCATATCGTGGAGCCCTATGACCACCCGATCAGCCAGCGGCATCTGCGGATCACCTATTCCAGCATGAAGCACTCGGACAAGACGTTCATGGGGATGACGACCAGCCCGAAGAACGCCGAGGATGTGATGGAGATGTGCGCGATCCTCTTTGGGGAAGACTTCCTCGAGGATCATCCGGTGGCGACGGGCAACTGCAACGGCAACAGCCCGCTTGTGTGGGACGAAACCATGCTTGGCGCGATGCGGGCGTTCTGCCGCCGCAACCAGCCGGTGCTGTGCAGCCCGTTCGTTCTGGGCGGGGCCAATACGCCGGCGTCTGTTGCGCCTGCCGTGGCGCAGTTGAATGCCGAGGCGCTGAGCGCGCTGGCCTATACTCAGGTCGTGCGCAAGGGGTGTCCGGCCATTTACGGGCATTACCTTTCGACGGTCAGCATGAAGTCGGGCGCGCCGATGGCGGGAACGCCGGAGATCAGCCTGATGAACATGATGATCGGCCAGATGGCGCGGTTCTACGGCGTGCCGTGGCGGTCCTCGACCAACCTTGGCGGGGCCAAGACGCTGGACGCGCAGGCGGGGTACGAGAGTGCGACGACCCTGATGGCGTTGCAGATGGCCGGGACCAATTACATGTGGCACGCGGCGGGCTGGAACGAGGCGGGGATGCATTGCTCGATGGCGAAGTTCGTGATCGACGCCGAGCAATGCGCGATGGCCTACCGCATGGCCGAGGGCATCCGCTGGGACGATTTCGATGAGGCGGTGGCGGCCGTGGGCGATATCGGCCCCGGGGGGCATTACCTTGGCCATCCCCATACGCTGGCGAATTTCCAGCGGGCGTTCTTCATGCCGGATCTCTTTGACAACAACTCGATCGAGCAGTGGCAGGCCGAGGGTGGGGTGGAGGCGAATGCAAGGGCGCAGGCCTATGCGCGCAAGATGCTGAACGAGTATGAAGAGCCGAAGCTGGACGAGGCTGTGAACGAGGCGCTGCTGGCGTATGTTACGAAACGGGAAAGCGAGATCCCGGCGGCGGATGCGTTGAACCAGGAGTATTGAGAACGCGCGACGGCGCAAAGGAGTGACGCGCATGGGCAACCTGCCGTATCTGGACCTGAAAGACCCGGGGTTTTCCACCCGGGGGCCGGAAGTTGTCGCGGCGCGGGAAGCCCATTGGTTCGCCGAGACGCCCTTTGGTCTGGCGGTTTTGCGGTATCGGCAGGTGGGCAAGATCCTGCGCGACCGGCGGTTTCGGCAAGGCAGTCACAACTGGCCGGACACGGTGGGGATCGAGGGGCGGTTCGCGGATTTCTGGCGGGATTCCGTGATCGGGCGCGAAGGCGACGCCCATCAGAAGCTACGCGCGCTGGCGGTACCGGCGCTGAGCGAGGAGTACGTGCTGTCGCTGGTCCCGGCCTTCGATGAGATCGCGCGGGACCTTTGTGCGGAACTGCGCGAGAAGAGCGCCTGCGAGTTCCAGTCGGCATTTTGCGAGCCCTTTGCGGGGCAGGCGATCACCACGCTGCTGGGGATGGAACGCGAGGCGTGGCCGCTGGTGGCGCATAACGCCGCCGACCTGGGGCTGGCGATGGGGATCGAGGCGCCGAAGTATCAAGAGCGGTTCAACGCGGCCTGCGAGACGCTGTTTCAACTGGCCGATCAACTGGTGGTCAAGGTGCGGCGCGGTGAGGATAGCGAGAGTTACGTTGCGCGCATGGTGACGGAGTTCGACCGCAACGGGGACTGCACGCACGAGGAATTGCTGAACACCATCGTGATTTCGATCTTCGGCGGGGTGGATACGACGCGGGCGTTGCTGGGGCTTGGCCTGTCGCTGTTTATCGAGAACCCGGAGCAATGGCAGATGCTGCGCCGGGACGAGAGCCTGATCCCGAACGCGGTGGAGGAGTTCATCCGCGCGCGGCCCACGACCACGTGGTCTACCCGCGAGGCCGTGGAGGATGTGGAGATGGACGGGATGGTGATCCCCAAGGGCACGGTTTTGAACCTGCTGGTCCATGCCTCGGCGCGGGACCCGGAGATTTGCGATGATCCGGCCTTTGACATCACCAAAAAGCGCAAGCGGCATTTCGGCTTCGGCGGCGGGGCGCATCACTGCATCGGGCATTTCGTGGCGCGGACGGATACGGGTTGTGCGCTGGATGCGCTGCGGCAGACGTTCCGTACGGTGGCGTATGATGGCGCGCCGGAATGGTTGCCGGACAGCGGCAACACAGGGGCACTCAGCCTGCCAGTGAAGTACGAGGTGGCGTGATGCGGTTCGAGGGACAGTGTGCGCTGGTCACAGGCGGCGCGGGCGGCATCGGCGCCGCGCTGGTGCGGGCGCTGCGGGCCGAGGGCGCTCTTGTGGCGGTGAGCGACCGACAGAGCGGCGCGGTGGAGGCCGAGGCGCATCTGGATGGTGACCTGCTGGACGGGGCGTTTTGCGACGCGCAGCCGGGAAGGGCGGAGGCGGCGTTGGGCGGTCTGGACCTGGTGTTCAACAATGCGGGCGTGATCACGCGGGGTGACATTACCACGGCGCGCGATGACGACTGGCGCCTGACCATGGGGGTGAATGTGGAGGCGCCGTTTCGGATTTGTCGGGCGGCGATCCCGATCCTGGCCGCGCGGGGCGGCGGGGCGATCGTGAACACCTCGTCCTGCTGGGGGTTGCGGCCGGGACCGAGCCATCCGGTCTACGTGACCAGCAAAGCGGCGATTGCCAGCCTGACGCAATGCCTTGGCCGGGATCACGCGCACCAGGGCATCCGGGTGAACGCGGTCTGCCCCAACGAGGTGGACACGGCAATGCTGCGCACGGGCTTTGCGGCACGCGGGTTGGACCCGGAGCGGGCCATCGAAGACCTGAACGCGAGCGTGCCGCTAGGGCATATCGCCAGCCCGCAAGAGATCGTGGACGTGATGCTGTTCCTGGCGTCGGACGCGGCGCGGTACATGTGCGGGGCGCTGGTGGAAGTGAACGGTGGAAAGGCCGTGATATGAGCAGGTTCGACGGCAAGGTCGCGCTGGTCACCGGCGGGTCGAGCGGCATGGGCGCGGCCACGGCGGCGATGCTGGCCGAGGGCGGCGCACGGGTGTTCTGTGCGCAGCGCGGCGCGTCGGCGCACGAGGATATCGCGGCGGATTTCAGTGATGAGGCGGTGCCCGAACGGGTGATGGCAGAGGTCGCGGAGAAGGCGGGCACGCTTGATATTCTGGTGAACAATGCCGGGATCATGCGCGAGGGCACTGTCGAGGAGACGTCAAAGGCGGACTGGGACATCCAGTTGCATATGAACCTCACGGTGCCGTTCCTGCTGATCCGCCACGGGATGGGGATGTTGCGCGCGGATGGTGGCGCGATTGTCAATCTCGGCTCGGTCGAAGGGCTGGGCTCGAACCCGCGGCATCCGGCCTATGCCGCGTCGAAGGCAGGGTTGCACGGGCTGACCCGTGCCGTCGCGGTGGATCACGGGAAGGACGGCGTGCGCTGCAACGCGGTGGCGCCGGGGTGGATCGACACACCGCTGAACGAGGATTTCATAGAGAGCATGCCGGACCCGACGGCGTTTCGCGCCGGGATCGCGGGGATTCACCCTGTGCGGCGGACCGGCAAACCCGAGGAGGTGGCGCAATTGATCTGCTGGCTGGCAAGCGACGAGGCGAGTTTCGTGACCGGACAGGTTTGGACCATAGACGGCGGCCGGATGGCCCAATTGAGCCTGCCATGAAGGTGCGCCGGATGCCTTGCGATCCCGGTGTGACCGGGTGGAACGCGATCCTGCCCGAGGCGGAACCTGCGCAGCCGCTGGAAGAGGCGGCGACGGCGGACTGGCTGGTGATCGGCGGCGGATTTGCCGGGCTGGCGGCGGTGCGGCGGTTGAGTCAGCTGCACCCGGAGGCGCGGATCGTGCTGCTGGAGGCGAAGCGGATCGGTGAAGGGCCGGCGGGGCGAAACTCGGGCTTCATGATCGACCTGCCGCATGACCTGTCGTCGGAGGATTACGGCGGCGCGCTGGAGAAGGATATGGCGCAGACGCGGATGAACCGCGCGGCGATAAACTTTGCCGCAGAGATGGCGGAGGCGTTCGGGCTGGGCGTGGAGGCGTTCGTGCGGTCGGGCAAGACCAACGCGGCGGCGAGTGCGAAAGGGCATCGGCACAACTTGGATTATGCCGCGCACCTGGAGGCGATGGGCGAGGCGCATGATCTGCTCGATGCCGACGCCATGCGGGATCTGACCGGATCGGACTATTACCGCAGCGGGCTATACACGCCCGGGACTGCGATGATCCAGCCGGCGCTGTTCGTGCAGGGCGTGGCGCGCGGGCTGGCCAGCAATCGCGTAAGGATTTGCGAGGATAGCCCGGTGACGGAACTGCGGCGCGAGGGTGATTGGGTGGCCATGACGCCGAAAGGCCGGGTGACGGCGCCGAAGGTGATTTTGGCCGTCAACGGACATGCCGAGAGTTTCGGGCAGTTCAAGGGACGGCTGCTGCATCTGTTTCTCTATGCGTCGATGACCCGGCCTTTGAGCGAGGACGAGCTTGCACGACTGCGCGGCGCGGCGCGTTGGGGGCTGACACCTGCCGACCCGATGGGCAGCACGGTGCGAAAGATCAGCGGGACGGGCGGCACGCGAATCATCATGCGCAACCGGGTCACGTATGATCCGTCGCTGAAGATTTCCCAAGGCCGGGTGGCAGGGATGGGACGGTCGCATGACAAGGCTTTCGCGGCGCGGTTCCCGCAATTGGCGGGCGTCGAAATGGAGTATCGCTGGGGCGGTCGGTTGTGCCTGAGCTGGAACGGCGCGCCGGCGCTGGGCGAGGTCGAGGAGGGGCTTTTCTCGGCCTGTTGCCAGAACGGTCTGGGCACGGCGCGGGGCACGCTGCACGGGATGGCGATGGCGGAGCTGGCTTCGGGGATCGAGAGCGAGATCGTGGACCACGTCATGGCGCAGGGAACACCGTCGCGCCTGCCGCCGCTGCCCTTCACCTATGTCGGGGCGACTGCGACGATGAAGTGGGGAGAGTGGAAGGCGGGGGCGGAACTCTAGCCTGAGATTATTCGTACGAATAATCTTGGGGGAGAATTTTCGTACAAAAATTCTGGCGCTCAGTGGCGGGCGAGGTCGTTGAGGATCGGGCAGTCGGGCCGCGTGTCGCCGGCGCAGCACGCGACCAGGTGGCCGAGCGTGTCGGCCATGGATTGCAGTTGCGCGATCTTGTCATTGATCCGTGCAAGGTGCTCGCGGGCGATGGCCTTGACGTCGGCACTGGCGCGGGTGTCGTCCTCGTAGAGCGCCAGCAGCGTGCGGCAATCCTCTATCGAGAAGCCCAGCGTGCGCGCGCGGCCCAGAAAGGCGAGCTTGTGCAGGTGGGTGTCTTCGAAGACGCGGTATCCGTTGGCACCGCGCTCGGGCGTGACAAGGCCGATCTCCTCGTAATAGCGGATGGTCTTGGGCGGCAGGCCGGTCTTGTCCGAGACTTGGGAGATGTTCATGGGGTGGGCTCCGGCGAGAGGCGGCGCAGCCGCAGGGCGTTGCTGAGCACGAAGACAGAGGACAGCGCCATGGCGCCGGCGGCGAGCATCGGTGACAGGAGTGCGCCGGTCAGCGGGAAGAGCGCACCGGCGGCGACAGGAATGAGCGCGGCGTTGTAGGCAAACGCCCAGAAGAGGTTCTGGCGGATGTTGCGCAGCGTGCGGCGCGAGACATGCAGCGCGGTCAGCACGTTTGCGGGATTGCCCGAGACGAGCACCACGTCGGCGCTTTCGATGGCCACGTCCGTGCCGGTGCCCATGGCGATGCCGATATCGGCCTGCGCGAGGGCGGGGGCGTCGTTGATGCCGTCGCCGACGAAGGCTGTGGCGCCGTGGATGTCTTGCAGGCGGGCGATGGTGTCGCGCTTGTCGCCCGGCAGGACCTCGGCCTCGACATGGTCGATGCCCAAGGTGGTGGCGACGGCGCGGGCCGTGGCTGCCGTGTCGCCGGTGACGAGGGCGGTTTGCAGGCCGCTTTCATGCAGGGAGCGGATGGTGTCGCGGGCCGCAGGCTTGATCGGGTCGGAGACGGCGAGAAGGGCGGCAAGACGTCCGTCGATGGCGGCAAAGACCGGGGTCTCGCCTTGGGCGGTCAGGTGCGCCAGCGCGTCGGCGAAGGGGGCGATGTCGATGGCATGGTCGTGCATCAGCCGGGCGGTTCCGGCCAGCACGTTCTGGCCGTTGACGGTTGCCGAAAGGCCGTGGCCGGGGATGGCCCGGAACTCGGTTACGCGGGGCAGGGTGAGGCTTTCGTCGCGGGCCGCGGTCTCGATGGCGCGGGCGATGGGGTGCTCGGACTGCGCCTCGGCCGCGGCGATGGCGGCGAGGGTGTCGGCGCGGTCGACCCCCGGGGCGAGGTGCAGCGTGGTGAGGGTCGGGCGGCCAATGGTGAGGGTGCCGGTCTTGTCGAAGGCGACCACGCGGACTTCGGCCAGCGACTGGAGCGCATCGCCCTTGCGGAAAAGAACGCCGAGTTCGGCGGCGCGGCCGGTGCCGACCATGATCGAGGTGGGCGTGGCCAGTCCCATGGCGCAGGGGCAGGCGATGATCAGCACCGAGACACCGGCGACGAGGGCGAAGCCGAGGGCGGGGCTGGGGCCGAAGGCGAGCCATGCCAGGACGGTGAGCACCGCGAGGGTGATGACCACGGGCACGAAGACGCGCACGACCTTGTCGGCCAGGGCCTGGATCGGCAGCTTGGCGCCCTGGGCCTCCTGCACCATGGCGACGATGCGGGCGAGCATGGTGTCGCGGCCCACACCGGTGGCGGTCATGGTGAGCGCGCCGTCGCCGTTGATGGTGCCGGCGATGAGCGTGTCGTTGGTGGTTTTCGAGACGGGCAGGGGCTCGCCCGAGATCATGGATTCGTCCACGTGGGACGTGCCGTCGGTGACGGTGCCGTCGACGGGGATGCGGTCGCCGGGGCGCAGTTGGAGCGTGTCCCCGACGCTCACCTGCGCGACGGGAATGTCCTGTGCCGCACCCTTGCGGATCACGCGGGCGGTGTCGGGTTGCAGGCCGATCAGGCGACGGATGGCGGCGCCGGTCCGGCCGCGGGCGCGGGCCTCCATCCAGCGGCCCAGAAGGATGAGGGTGACGATGACGGCGGCGGCCTCGAAATAGACGGCGGCGGTGCCGGGGGGCAGGACGCCGGGGGCGAAGAGGGCCACCGTCGAGTACCCCCAGGCGGCCAGGGTGCCGAGGGAGACGAGGCTGTTCATGTCGGGCGCACCGCGCAGGAGCGCGGGCAGGCCCAGCACCAGGAACTGCCGCCCCGGCCAGGCGAGGACCAGCGTGGTGAAGAGAAATTGCATGGTCCAGAGGGCCTGGAGGCCGATGGTTGCGTGCAGCCGGTCGTGGAAGGCGGGTACGAGATGGCCGCCCATTTCCGATATGAAGACAGGCAGCGTCAGCACGGCGGCGATCAGGGTCGCATCGCGGGCGTCGGTGACCTCGGTGGCGCGACGGGCGGCGGCGGGATCGGGCGTCTCGTCCTCGGCGGGGCGGGCCGGGTAGCCCGCCCGGGTGGCGGTGCGGGCGAGGTCGGCGGGGGTGGTGGTGCCCGAGAGGTAGGTGACCTGTGCCGTCCGGGTGGCGAGGTTGACGGTGGCGCTGAGCACGCCGGGCGTGGCGGTCAGGCTGTCCTCGACCCGGCCCACGCAGGAGGCGCAGTGCATCCCGTCGATCGCGAGGGTCGTTTGCGCGGTACGGGCGGGGTAGCCGGCAGAGGAGAGCGCGCCTGTGATGGCGGTAAGCGACGCGGTGCCGGTGGCCACCTGCGCGGTGCCGGTGGCGAAGTTCACGGTTGCGCGGCCGAGGCCGGGCAGCGCGCCGAGGGCGCGTTCGGCGCGGCCCGCGCAGCCGGCGCAGGACATGCCGTCAAGTTCGAGGTTCAGCGTTGTCATGCGGCAGAGATAGGGGTTCCAGTGACTGGAAGGTCAAGGGAGTTTTCGGGAAATTCATGGGAGTCGCGTGGGTTTTCACCCACCCTACGCGTTGGTGAAGCGCTTGTGCGAGGGGTGCGGTGGGGTGGAACCACGCCCTACGCGTCGGTGAAGCGCTTGTGCGAGGGGTGCGGTGGGGTGGAACCCGACCCTATGCGTTGGCGGAGCGCATGTGCGAAGGGGGCGGTGGGGTGGAACCCCACCCTACGCGGTTGCGAAGCGTTTGTGTGAGGGGCGCGGTGGGGTGGAACCCCAGCCTACGGGGTTGCAGGTTACTTCCGGGCGCGCAGTTTGAAGACGCCGGTCGCCTCGGCGATGAGTGTGCCGGTGTCGTCGCGCACCTCGCCTTTGGCGAAGAAGGTGGAGCGGCCTCCGCCGGTCACGCGGGCCTCGGCCACCAGGTGCTTCCCGGTGGCGCGGGCGAGGTAATTGACCGTCATGCTGAGGGTGAGCGCGTTCTGTTTCACGTTCGGATCGCCGGTGAAGCAGCCGCAGAAGCCCATCGCGGTGTCGAGGATCGCGGCATAGACACCGCCGTGGGGCAGGCCCTGGCGGTTCATCAGATGGGGCGCGATGGGAGCCTCGACCCGGGCGTAGCCTTCGGACCAGTCGGTCATGTCGAAGCCGAGGGTTTCGGAGAGTGGCGAGGGTGCCTCGCGCAGATTGGGGTCGAAGGTGTCGGTCATTCGGTGGCGGCTTTCAGGCCCGAGCGGGCGAAGAAGGGAACGTAGGCGCCCAGTTTCAGGGCGCGGTCGGGGTCGGAGGCGTTGCCGTCGAGGGCGCGTTTCTTGACGCCCTGAAGGATGGCGGCCATGCGGAAATAGGTGAAGGCGAGGTAGAAATTGAAATCCGCGATGCCGGGGATGCCGCGCCGTTCGCAATAGGTGTCGATGAACTGCCGGTCGGACCAGAGGCCGTGGGCGGCGCGGTCGATCCCCTCCAGCCCGCGCCCCTCGGCGGTGGCGGGCATGGACCATTGCATGATGACCGCTGCAAGGTCGGCATAGGGGTGGCCGGTGGTCGACAGCTCCCAGTCGAGCACGGCGGCGACGCGGGGGGTGTCGGGGGCGAAGAGCAGGTTGTCGAGGCGGTAGTCGCCATGGACGAGCGTGCGCTGGCCGTCATCGGGGGGCATGTGGGCGAAGAGCCAGTCGATGAGGGCGTCCATCTCGGCGATGTCCTCGGTCGCGGTGGCGCGGTACTGCTGCGTCCAGCGTTCGGTCTGGCGTTCGCAGTAGTGGCCGGGCGGGCCGTAGTCGGCGAGGCCGGTGGCGTCGAGGTCGACGGAATGGATGGCCACGAGGGTTCGGTTCATGGCGTCGATGAGGGGGGCGCGGTCTTCGGGGGCGATTTCGGGCAGGGACGGCTGGTCGAAATTGCGGCCTTCGACATGGTCCATGACGTAGAAGGCCGAGCCGATCACGCTGTCGTTCTCGCAAAGGGCGTGCATCTTCGGCACCGGCACGCCGGTTTCCGCAAGGGCCTTTTGCACGCGGTATTCGCGGTCTACCGCGTGGGCGGATTTGAGGAGCACGCCGGGGGGCTTGCGGCGCAGGACGAATTGGCCCGAGGGCGTGTCGAGCCGGTAGGTGGGGTTGGACTGACCGCCGGAGAACTTGGTGGCGGTGATGGGGCCTTCGAGGGCGGGCAGGTGGGTCTTGGCCCACGCCTCGAGCGCGGCGGTGTCGAGGGGCAGGCTCACGCGCCGTCCTCGCGCAGGTCGGGGTGGACGTAGTCGGAGAATTGCTCGCGCAGGGTCAGCTTGGAGACCTTGGCGGTCGCGGTGAGCGGCAGGGCATCGGTGAAGAGGATGTCGTCGGGCATCTGCCACTTGGCGAAATGCGGCTCCAAGTGAGCGTGGATGTCCGCGAGAGTGGGCTTTTCGTCACCGGCTGGGACCACGACCAGAACCGGGCGTTCGTCCCACTTGGGGTGAGGCACGGCAATGACGGCGCAGGTGTCGATCAGCGGGTGCGAGATGGCGGCATTTTCGAGGTCGATGGAACTGATCCATTCGCCGCCCGATTTCACCAGATCCTTGGCGCGGTCGCGAACGATCAGGCGGCCATTGTCATCGACGGTGGCGACGTCGCCGGTGCCGAACCAGCCGTCTTCGTCCATTGCGGCGGCGGTGGCGTCGTCGTTGTTGTAGTAGCCCGAGATCACGGTGCTGCCGCGCACGAAGAGCTCTCCGGGGCTTTCGCCATCGTGCGGGACGAGATTGCCCGCGTCGTCCTTGAGCTTGAATTCGACACCGAAAAGGCGGCGGCCCGCGCCGACCTTGGCGTCGATGCGCTCGTCGAGGGGGGCGTCGTTTAGGCGGCTGGGCAGGATGCCGCGGGTGCCGATGGGGCTCATCTCGGTCATGCCCCAGGCCTGGTTGACGTTGACGCCCATCTCCTCGAAGGCGGCAATCATCGAGCGGGGGGCGGCGGAGCCACCGACCACGAGATCCTTGAATCCGTTGGGTGGCGTGCCGCGCTTGGCGATCTCCTGTTGCAGGCCGGCCCAGACGGTGGGCACGCCCCAAGCCGAGAAAACCTGTTCGGAATCCATCAGGTCATAGAGGCTGGCCCCGTCGAGTTGGCGCCCCGGCATGACCATGGTCATGCCCGCCAGCGGCGCGGTATAGGGCATCCCCCACGCGTTGACGTGAAAGAGCGGGACCACGGGCAGGACGCGGGACCCGTGGCGCAGGCTTTGCGGGTGGCCGGCGATGA
This sequence comes from Roseovarius sp. THAF27, assembly GCF_009363655.1. Taxonomy (NCBI): domain Bacteria; kingdom Pseudomonadati; phylum Pseudomonadota; class Alphaproteobacteria; order Rhodobacterales; family Roseobacteraceae; genus Roseovarius; species Roseovarius sp. THAF27. The sequence goes on along the minus strand of NZ_CP045393.1, from coordinate 3,560,661 downwards.
CCAAGAGCGCGTGCAGCACGGTGGAGCGGTGCGAATAGAGCGCGCCCTTGGGGTTGCCGGTGGTGCCGGAGGTGTAGCAGAGGCCGGCGGCGGTGTCTTCGGGGAAGCTGGGCCAGTCGTAGGTCTGGGGCTGGTCCGCCAGCAGGTCCTCGTAGGCGAGGGCGCCGTCTGGGGCGTCGGGCATGTGGTCGGCATCGGTCAGGACGATGACGCGGCAGCCGTTGGGCAGGGTGACCTTCTCCAGGAGCGGCACGAGGCTGATATCGACGCAGATCGCGCTGTCCTGCGCGTGGTCGAGGATATACTGCATCTGCTCGGGCGGAAGGCGGGGGTTGATCGTGTGGCAGACGCCGCCGATCCCGGCGATGGCGTAGTACAGCTCGAAATGGCGGTAGCCGTTCCAGGCGAGCGTGGCGATGCGGTTGCCGGTTTTCAGATCCAGCGCGTCGAGCGCGTGGGCCAGTTGGCAGACACGGGCCAGCGTCTGGGGATAGGTGGTGCGGTGAGTATCACCTTCGTCGCGCACGGAGACGAGGCCCTGTTCGGGGAAGGCCTCGGCGGCGTAGGTCAGGATGTCGATGATCCTGAGCGGGCGGTGCTGCATCTGGCCGAGCATGGTGCGGGTCCCCCTGAGCGGAATGGCGGGATCAATTGGTGGCACGAATGGCGGTGCGGTGCAATCCGGCGGCGCAAGGCTTGACGGCGTGCGCCAAACCCCGCATGTGCACGGCAAACCCCAAGGAGAGCCTGCCATGCCGTTCGACCGTTCCGTCAAGATCGCGCCATCCATCCTGTCTGCCGATTTCGCCAATTTCGGGGCCGAGATTCGGGCCATCGAGGATCAGGGCGCGGATTGGGTGCATGTGGACGTGATGGACGGGCATTTCGTGCCGAACCTGACCTTCGGACCCCCGGCAGTGAAGGCATTTCGTCCGCATGTGACAACCTTCATGGACGTGCACCTGATGATCGCGCCGGTGGATGTGTATATCGAGGCCTATGCCGAGGCGGGCGCGGACATGATCAGCGCCCATGTCGAGGCCGGCCCGCATATCCACCGCACCTTGCAGGCCATTCGCGGGGCGGGGTGCAAGGCCGGGGTCTGCGTCAACCCCGGAACGCCGCTGGAGAGTATCGAATACGTTCTGGACATGGTGGACATGGTAGTGCTGATGACGGTGAACCCAGGCTTTGGAGGGCAGAAGTTCATCATGTCGGGCGTCGAGAAGACGCGGCGGCTGCGCCAGATGATCGGCGACCGCGAGGTGCATATCCAGATCGACGGCGGCGTGACGCCGGAAACCGCGCCGCTGGTCGTGGAGGCGGGGGCGGATGTGCTGGTGGCCGGATCTGCGGTGTTCAAAGGTGGATCGGTGGAGGCACCGGAGGTCTACGGGCAGAACATGCAGGCCATTCGGGCAGCGGTGGCGGGCTGAGGCCAGACCGTTGCAGCGCGGGAACTGCGGACGAAGGGTTTTGTGTTGTTCGTTTTGCTGACCAAGCTGCCGTTCACCTTGGACGTCGCTAACGACGCCTTGGTTTGGACTTGCCCTGGAAAAGTGGAGAGCACCAACTGAGGAACCAGGAGGTGTTCTATGGGAAACGGAAACAGACCGACGCCGGAGTTCCGGCGTGAAGCGGTGCGGCTGGCGCTGACCAGCGGCCGGACGCGACGGGAGATCGCGGAAGATCTGGGGATCGGGCTTTCGACACTGACGCGATGGCTCAGTCGCGAGCGGGACGCTGGTGGGCCGGTCGAGGCATCGGTCGATCTGCACGCGGAGCTGAAGCGGTTGCGACGCGAGAACGCGGTTCTGAAGCAGGAGCGCGACATCTTAAAAAAGGCCGCAACCTTCTTCGCGAAAGACGCAAGTCGATGAGCTTCGCTTTCATAGAGGCGGAGAAGGCCAGCTTCCCGATCCGGCGAATGTGTCATGTTCTCGGTGTCAGCCAGAGCGGGTTCTTCGCTTGGCGGGACCGCCCTGCCTGTCATCGCCAGCAGCAGGACATGATCCATCTTGCCCACATTCGAACGGCCTTTGAGCTGTCGAACGGGACCTACGGCAGTCCCCGCATGCACCGCGACCTCGTCGATGAGGGGCTCAAGATAGGGCGGCACCGCACGGCACGACTGATGCACGAGAACCAGTTGATCGCGCGGCAAAAGCGGCGCTTTAAACGGACGACGGACAGTGAACATGCCTGGCCTGTGGCGCCCAACCTCGTGGCACAAGATTTCGCGGCGGACTGTCCGGACAGGAAGTGGGGGGCGGACATCTCCTACATCTGGACGGCAGAGGGCTGGCTTTACCTTGCCATTGTCTTGGACCTCTTCTCGCGCCGCGTCGTCGGTTGGGCCACGAGTGATCGTCTGAAGCGTGACCTCGCCATCGCAGCCCTGCGCCATGCTCTGGCCGCTCGCAACCCTGAGCCAGGACTGGTTCACCATTCCGACCGCGGATCGCAATACTGCTCGGTGGACTATCAGGCGCGGCTCCGCAAACGTGGCATCTTGATCTCGATGAGCGGGCGCGGGAACTGCTATGACAACTCAATGGTGGAAACGTTCTTCAAAACCATCAAGTCGGAGCTGATCTGGCCGGTCGCCTGGAAATCCCGCCAACAGGCCGAAAACGCCATCGCCAGATACATCGACGGGTTCTACAATCCCGTCAGACGCCATTCATCGCTCGGCTTCCAAAGCCCGATAGCATTCGAGCGAAAGGCCCGCGAAGTGAGCTAAACGCTCTCCACCAAAACCGGGCAAGTCCATTATTACCAAATGAAGAGAGTGAGGTCACAACTGAAGCAGTCGATCAATTAGAGAATACGAATGAAGGGACCAAGTAGGTTTGGGCTCCCAGCCACAATTCACTCTTCGCGCACACAAGCCCGCAACAAAAAAGCCCCGCCAAACGGCAGGGCCTTCGTATTGTGCGATGCGCAAGGGCGATCAGGCGTTGGCGGCCTGGGCCTTGGCGATCTCTTTCTTGACCTTGAGCGCGCGATCCGACAGTTCGGCATCTTTCGACTTGGCCAGGAAGCCGTCCAGCCCGCCGCGGTGGTCGACGCTGCGCAGGGCAGCGGCGGTGATGCGCAGCTTGATGCCGCGACCCAGCGTTTCGGATTGCAGGGTCACGTCGTTCAGGTTGGGCAGGTAGCGACGCTTGGTTTTGTTGTTGGCGTGGCTGGAGTTGTTGCCAACCATCGGGCCTTTTCCGGTCAGTTCGCAGCGGCGCGACATGGGTTCATCCTCGTTTTTGTCGGGCCGCTTGGGCGGTCCCTCTCAATACAAACGGGCACCGCCATAGGCAGCGCCCTGAATTCCGTTGCGCGTCTTTACGGCCAAAGCCATCGCCCGTCAAGGGATTCGGGCCGGGTTTTTGACAGTTCGGCGTCAGCCCTTGTCGCGCCCGTGCGGTGCCGTGAGGTCAAGGTCGGGACCGATGGGGATGATGCGGTGCGGGTTGATCATATCGTGGCTGTAATGGTAGTGGCGCGTGATGTGATCGAAGTTCACGGTCTGAGCAACCTCGGGCCATTGATAGAGCTCCCGCAGGTAGCCCCACAGGTTGGGATAATCGACGATCCGGGCGCGGTTGCACTTGAAATGCCCGTGATAGACCTTGTCGAAGCGGATCAGCGTGGTGAACAGACGCCAGTCGGCTTCGGTCAGCTGCGCACCGGCCAGGTACCTGCGCTCTGACAGGAGGCCCTCCAGCCAGTCCAGCGTCTCGAACAGCGGAATGACGGCGTCTTCGTAGGCGTCCTGGGTCGTCGCGAAGCCTGCCTTGTAGACGCCGTTGTTGACGGTGTGATAGACGCGCTCGTTGATGTCCTCGATCTCGTCCCGCAATTCCTTGGGGTAATAGTCGTCGTCGTTGCCGGTGATGTCGTTGAAGGCGGAATTGAACATGCGGATGATCTCGGCGCTTTCATTGGACACGATGGTGTCGCGCTGCATGTCCCACAGGATCGGCACGGTCACGTGGCCGGTCGTGTCGGGATTGGCGCGAATGTAGAGATCGCGCGCGAATGGCAGGCCGAATAGCTTGTCGCCCGTGGCGCCCGGGAAATCGGTGTCGAACGTCCAGCCATCGGAGAGCATGTCGGGATGCACGACCGACACGTCGATCAGGTCGGTGAGACCCTTCAGGCGACGAAAGACGAGCGCGCGGTGCGCCCAGGGACAGGCAAGCGAGACATAGAGATGGTAGCGCCCCGCTTCGGCCTTGAAGCCGCCCTCGCCGCTTGGCCCGGCACTGCCGTCGGCGGTGATCCAGTTGCGGAATTTCGAGGTCTCCCGCTTGAATTTGCCGCCATGCTTTTTCGTGTCGTACCAGCCTGTATGCCATGTGCCGTCGATCAACTCGCCCATCGGAGCCTCCTTTTCCTGTCCCCCAACACTTAACCGCGCCAATGGTTTCGGGCAGGGCAGATCCCCGCGCAGAGACTGTGCAGCGGCACACAGGGAGTTGCGCCCGGAGCCTGGAATTCGCGGCCTCCGGCCCGCCCGTCGGTCGAATGCCGGTTGCCGAAGCCGAGTTTGTCGTGGAACGTGGTGCCGGACATGTGAACGGTGACGGGTGCCGCCATTCATGCCATGGCGCACAAGGGCGTGACCCGGCATACCGAAAAGGAGCGAGAAATGAACGAGATCCTGCTGGAGTTCGCCGGACGGCAGGCCGATGCCGGGGCGACCCAATTGCCCGAGACGTACCGGCAGCTTGCGGTCAACGCGGCGTTCCACCTGAAGACCCGGACCGCCGGCAGCGCGGTTTCATCGCAGGTGCAGGAGGTTTCGGAGTTCCGGCTGAACCTGAAGAAGGGCCGGATCGTGTTCGTGCCCCCCGAGGGGCCCGAGATCGCGGCCGAGGCGCAGGTCATCGGCACCTATTCCGACGATGGCAGCTGGATGTGGGCCTGGGGGCATCCCGACGTGCCGGTAGAGATGCAGCAGGCCGCCTGGGCCGTACAGCAATTCGGAGAGCGCCAGGAGATCGAGGAACTGCTGAGCCGTGGGGGTGCCATAGGTGCCGCGCGGCTGGCGGAATTCCAGGCGATCTGTGCCTATATTTCGGATGCCGATGGCGTGTTCATGGGCCCGCACGGCGCCGGGGGGCAGGTGGCGGTCTGCTATTACCTTGGCAATCAGCTCGAGGGGCTTCTGGGCGGGTGACGCGTCGCAAGTGCATTGCGGCAATGCGGCGAAAAATTTACGTGACTGTCATGGTTTAGCCCTACATTCTCGCCTAGCGATTCTGTTCGAAGGTGACTGCCATGACCACTTTTCTTTCTCCCGAGATCCTTGCGGGCCTCGAAGAGGCGCGGACACGTGGCTGGCAGAAAAGCAATCGATTGAGGGTCGAGGCCGGACCGCAGTCCCATAACGTGGTGCGGGCCTGGGAAAACGGGTTCGCCCTGCGCGCCGGTTCCGCGCCGCATCTTCGCGGTCTCGTCGACCTTTATGACGGGTCCCGCCATCTCAAGCGCTGCCTGATCGTGGCGTCCGAGGATGACGGGCAGGAGATCCGTTTCGAGTTGAAAGTGGTCAACGAGGCGTCGGGGGAGCAGCCTCTGGATTTCGCCCGCCCCGATGATGCGCCCGTTGCACTGATCGGCGACGCCTGACGCGCGGTTTCACTGTTCCGACAGTAGGCCGGGGAGCGCGAGGGGCTGGCCCCTCGCCCCGGTCAGAGTGCGCCTGCGCACTCCGAACCCACGCCCCCGGACGCTATTGAAGGTCCGAGAACGCGTCCTGTAGCCGCGCGACAGCCTCTTGCACGCGCGCGCGCTGCGTGGCGATGTTGAACCGCAGGAAGCTTTCGCCGCCGGTCCCGAAGGTGGGTCCGTGATTGGCGGCGATCTTTGCCGTCTTTTCGACCCGCGCGGTGAATTCCTCTCGGCCCATGCCGGTGCCGGAGAAGTCGACCCAGGACAGGTACGTCGCCTCGAGCGGCATGGACCGCAGGCCGGGGATGGCGTTGATCCCCGCGTCGAACAGTTTCCGGTTGCCATCGAGATAGAGCATCAGGTCATCGACCCAGGCCGCCCCTTCGGATGAATAGGCGGCCTCGGCCATGACGAGGCCGAAGGAATTGGGCGACAGGCCGAGCCCGGCCATGCGCGCGGCGAATCTCGCGCGCAGGCTCTCGTCCGCGATGATGACATTGCCGGAATGCGAACCGGCGATGTTGAAGGTCTTGGTGGTTGCCGTCATCATCACCAAGCGGTCGGCGATACCGTCGATATGGGCCATGACGGTATGCGTGTGCCCCGGGTAGACAAGATCGTGGTGGATTTCGTCGGACACCAGCACGAGGTCGTGACACTTGGCGAACGCGGCGACGCCCTCCAGTTCTTCCCTGGTCCAGACGCGGCCGCCGGGATTGTGCGGCGAGCAGAGCACCAGCAGTTTTTCCGACCCGTCGAGGATCTCGTCGTAGGCGGCGAAATCCATCCGGTAGCGGCCGTCCTCATCGACCAACGGGCATTCCACCACCCGGCGCCCTGCCGAGGTGATGACCCGCGCGAAGGCATGGTAGACGGGCGTGAACAGCACCACCCCGTCGCCGGGATCGGTGAAGGCGTCGACGCACATGCCGGTGCCATTCACGAGCCCGTGGGTGGTGAAGATCCAGGACGGGTCCACCTTCCAGCCGTGGCGGGTTTCCATCCACCAGCAGATCGCCCGGCGATAGCCGCTGTCATCGCCGTAATAGCCGAAGATGCCGGGATCGAGCATCCCGCGCAGCGCGTCGCTGACCGCCTGTGGCGGGCGGAAATCCATGTCGGCGACCCACATGGCCAGCCCCTCCTCGGCGGGGACGCCATAGATCTGTTCCATCTTGTCCCATTTGCTGCAATTTGTGCCGCGTCGCTCGATCGGGTCGTCGAAAGTCAAGGTGGTCTCCGGTGTTGGTATTGGTCGTGTCGGGCGCACGCTATGGCGTTGCAGGGCCGGGCGCAATCGCCTAAAGCATTTCGCGCGATGGCCGGGCGCCCGGCTTCAAAACCTGACGACGAGCGGTTACATAACGCCCATGCTGCGACCGATCCTGATCCATCCCGACCCGCGCCTGAAAAAGGTGTGCGCGCCCGTTCCGGACCTGAGCGACGATTTGCGCGCTCTGGCCGACGACATGCTGGAGACGATGTACGACGCGCCGGGCATCGGCCTCGCCGCGCCGCAGGTGGGCGTCATGGACCGGCTGATCGTGCTGGATTGTTCTAAGGACGACGAGGCCGGCGAGCCGCCGCGCCCGCTGGTGATGTTCAATCCCGAGGTGGTGGCCGGTTCGGACGAAAAGAACGTTTACGAGGAAGGCTGCCTGTCGATCCCCGACCAGTTCGCCGAGGTGACGCGCCCCAAGGTCGTGGATGTCAGGTGGATCGACCGTGACGGGAACGAACGGTCCGACACGTTCGACGGGCTTTGGGCGACCTGCGTGCAGCACGAGATCGACCATCTGAACGGCAAGCTGTTCATAGATTACCTCGGCCCGATGAAACGGCAGTTGATCACGCGCAAGATGCAGAAGCTGAAGCGTGAAATGGCGCGGGGCTAGGCCGGTGGCCGTACGCCCTTTCGTGCCCTGGCCGGACAAGCGGTTGCGCACGGCCGCCGACCCTGTCGAGGCGGTCACGGATGCCGAGCGCGCGATCTGGGACGACATGATCGACACCATGGATGCGATGCCGGGCGTGGGCCTGGCCGCCGTGCAGATCGGGGTGATGCAGCGGCTGGCGGTGGTCGATGCCAGCGATGCGCGCGGACAGGCGGTGCGCATGGCGAACCCCGAGATCCTGCATGCCAGCGCGCAGACGCGCGACCATGACGAGGCCAGCCCGAACCTGCCCGGCGTGCACGCGAGGATCAGCCGCCCCCGCGCCGTGACCGTCCGGTTCCTGAACGCGGAAAGCGAGGTCGAGGAGCGGGATTTCGTCGGGCTTTGGGCCACCAGCGTGCAGCACCAGGTCGATCATCTGAACGGGAGGATGTATTTTCATCGGTTGAGCAAGGTGAAGCGCGACATGCTGTTGCGCCGCGCGGCCAAGCAACGCTGACAGGTCAGGAGAAAACCATGCGCCTCGTTTTCATGGGAACGCCCGACTTCTCGGTGCCGGTGCTCGAGGCGCTGGTCGAGGCGGGACACGAGATTGCCGCGGTTTACTGCCAGCCGCCGAGGCCCGCGGGGCGGGGCAAGAAAGATCGCCCCAGCCCGGTGCAGGCGCGGGCTGAGGCGCTGGGGCTGACGGTGCGCCACCCGGTCAGCCTGAAAGGCGAAGATGAGCAAGAGGCCTTCGCCGGCCTCGATGCGGACGTGGCCGTGGTCGTGGCCTATGGATTGATCCTGCCGCAAGCCATTCTGGATGCGCCGCGGCATGGCTGCCTCAATATCCATGCCAGCCTGCTGCCGCGCTGGCGCGGGGCGGCGCCGATCCACCGCGCGATCATGGCGGGGGATGACAAGACCGGGGTCTGCATCATGCAGATGGAGGCGGGGCTGGATACGGGCCCGGTGCTGTTGCGGCAGGAAACACCGATCGGCACGGAGGAAACCACGGGGACGCTGCATGATCGTTTGTCCCGCATGGGGGCCGAGACGATCACGACGGCGCTCGGGCGACTGAAGGATCTGACGCCCGAGCCGCAGCCGGAGATCGGCGTCACCTATGCCGACAAGATCGACAAGGCCGAGGCGCGGATCGACTGGACGCGCCCCGCAGAGGAGGTCGACCGGCAAATCCGTGGTCTCTCCCCTTTCCCCGGCGCATGGACTGATCACGACGGCACGCGCATCAAGTTTCTCGCCTCGCGGATCGGCGCGGGCAGCGGTGCGCCCGGCGAGGTGCTCGACGACGCGCTGACAATTGCCTGCGGCAGCGGTGCGGTCCAGGTCCTGCGCCTGCAGAAGGCCGGACGTGGCCCCCAGGGGACGGCGGAGTTCCTGCGCGGCATGGCGCTACCCGAGGGCACCCGCCTCTGACCCGCCTCTTCCTCTGGCCCAAAATATCCCAAAGCGTTCTGCCCCGATCACGTGTTCCGGGATGGGGGCAGAACGCCCGCAACGTCCGAATGTCGTACCGCGATTTTCCGAAAGCCGCTTCGCCAAAGCGTTTCGCCTTTTACCTGAGCCATCAGCGATAGGCGAAACGCGTGTAACGATTGGCTGTTGCGCTGCGTTTCGCGATAAGCTGTGACTCAGGTTTATCGCGAAACGCTTTAGTCTTTCGAAAAACGCTTCGGGGAGCGCGAGGGGCTGGCCCCTCGCCCGGTCGGACTGTGCTTGCGCAGTCCGAAAGCCGGTGACCTGCGCTTGCGTCCGGGTCCCAAACAGGCCAGCATCGCACCAACCAGAGCAACGAGGTCTCATGTTCCTGCAACTGTTCGGCACGGTGGTGATCGCCGGGATCGTCGGCTATATCAGCGAGAAATCCGGCTTTACCCGCAACGGCATCCTGCAGTCCATAATCATCTGCGTCGGCGGGGCCTTCCTGTTCTATTTCATCCGAATCATGTTCGGCTTTCGCTTTGGCGCACCCGGGGTGGACGCGATCCTTTCGTCCATCGGGGCGCTGATCATCATTCCGACGCATTGGCGCCGGAAGCGTTGACACGGAGCCGCTGACAGGGGAGCGTGGCATGGGACTGATCTATCTCGTCATCATCGGAGCCGTGGCCGGGTATCTTGCCACGCGCATCATGCGGATCGACGCCGATCCGCTGATGACCATCGGGATCGGCGTGGCGGGCGCCTTGCTGGGCGGGTTGATCCTGCAAGGCATCCTGGCGTTTCTGGGCCTGCTGGGCGGCATCATCGGCGCGGTGCTGGGGGCGCTGGTGCTGATCTGGGGCTACCAGGCGTATAAGGCGCGGAAATAGCTCAGGCCCGCGGCGGGCGCGAGCGGTAGACCGGCAGGCGCCAGCCGAAGGCCAGCGAGCCCGCGCGCAGGGCCCAGGTGACGCCGGCGCAGGCGATCAGAATGAAAAGCTCCTGCCGCGTGACCAGCGATACCGCCACGGCAGCCAGCGATCCGGCGAATGCGGCGGTGACGTAGAGTTCGCCCTGTTTCAGCACCAGCGGCACCTCGTTGCAGACCACGTCACGCAGCAGCCCGCCAAGGCAGCCGGTTACCATCCCCATGATCATAACGATCGGCAAGGGCTGCGCCATGGCCAGCGCGGTGCCGACGCCGGCGGGGACGGCCACCGCAAGCGCGAGGCTGTCGAGCCACAGAAGCAGGCGGTACCGGCTCTCAAAGAGATGCGCGGTGAAGAAGATCAGAAGTGCTGCGGCGCAGGCGGTGGCGATGAAGCTGGGATTGGCGATCCAGAAGATCGGGTTGCGATCCAGAAGCACGTCGCGCACCGTACCGCCGCCGACCGCCGTGAGGCAGGCGATGAAGGCGAAGCCCACGACGTCGAGCTGCGCGCGGGAGGCGACCAGCGCGCCGGTCAGAGCGAAAATCAGCACCGAGGCGTGATCGAGCAGAAAGAGCGCCGTCATTCGCGGGACTTGCCGGGCTTGAAGGGGGCCATGCCCGCGCGGGCCAACTCGTCAGCGCGTTCGTTTTCCGGGTGGCCGGCATGGCCCTTGACCCATTCCCAGGTGACGTCGTGGCGCTGGGCCGCGGCATCGAGACGTTGCCAGAGATCGACATTCTTGACCGGCTTCTTGTTCGAGGTTTTCCAGCCGTTGCGCTTCCAGCCGTGAATCCAGCCGGTGACGCCGTTCTTCACATAGGCGCTGTCGGTGACGATGGTGATGCGCGTCGGTTTCGAGAGCGTCTCGAGCGCGGTGATGGCCGCGAGCAGTTCCATCCGGTTGTTGGTGGTCTCGGCTTCACCGCCGCTGAGTTCGCGCTCCTTGACGACGGTCTCGCCGTCCTTAGCCTGGAGCAGCGCGCCCCAGCCGCCGGGGCCGGGATTGCCGGAACAGGCGCCG